>JASHSV010000279.1 GCA_030038535.1 Candidatus Acidiferrales bacterium | reverse complement strand
AGCCGTTCGGCGCGCGGCACGAGAAACCCGAACCCATTGAGCGGCGCCTTGAGATGCTCGGTCATGTAGCTGCCGGACACGACCGCAACCGGCGCGTATTCGATACGAGCGAGATCGCCCGCTGCGGAGACGAGTGGCGCGAGCAGCGTTCCGGCGACGCGTGCCGGCGCCGCAATCACCACCGCGCCGGCGGAAATCGTTTCGCGCTGGCTGCCGCGGGCGCAAACGACCTCGAAGCTCGCTTCGCCCCCTGCTGGGGCCCGCGCGATGGAAAGTGCGCGCGCATTGCGCCAAACCGAATCGCCGAGTCGTTCGGCAAGACGC
Organism: Candidatus Acidiferrales bacterium; assembly: GCA_030038535.1. GTDB lineage: Bacteria > Acidobacteriota > Terriglobia > Acidiferrales > UBA7541 > JOPF136. The sequence goes on along the minus strand of JASHSV010000279.1, from coordinate 10,548 downwards.
GCGACCAGCGTTTCGTTACCGCCGGCAAATGACGCGAGGCCGCCACGCGACCGCCCTCCGGAATTTCCGGACGGGCGCGAATGAAACATGCCGCGAATCAGGCTGCCGTGCTGCTCCTCCCAACTGTGCAGGGAAGGGAACGCGCTGCGCAGGCTCAGCCGCTCGGCATCTCCGGCGTAAATTCCGGCGACCATCGGCGCCACCAGGCGGTCCAGCAGCTCCGCCCCGAATTTGCGGCGGATGAATGCGGCGATGGATTCGTCGTCGGCAGGCGGCGTCGTGCGATGGAAGGGTTCGGCCAGCAAACGCCGCTTTGTGCTGCCCGAAATCAGTCCGCTGAAAAGAAACGAAACCGGGCCGAGGGGGACGCTGCGAAGCTGTCCTTCGACCAGCACATAGCGCGGGGCGCGCGGGTCTGCGAGCTGGAGCTCGTCGTCGAGTTCGAGTTCAGCGATTAGATCCGCGAGCGCGGCATTGAGCAGAAAACTCTGCGGCCCGGCTTCGAAGAGCGCCCCTTCGCGCCGCACGGAGCGAATCACGCCGCCCGCGCGCTCCTCCGCTTCCAGCAGGAGCACCTGGGCGCCCAGCCGGCGCAGGCGCCACGCGCAGGAGAGACCTGAAATTCCTCCGCCGATGACGACGATGCGCATCCGGCGGCGTCCTCAGAGCGTTTTCGAGAACAGGGGGCGTTCCGCGAGGCGCTGTTGTTCGAGATAGGGATCGAAAACCATGGCCACGTTGCGGATGAAAATGCGGCCCAGGCCCACGACCTCAATCGCGTTGGCGGCCAGCCGCACCATGCCGTCGGCGGCCACCGGCGCCAGGCGTTCCAGCTCCGGCGCGAAATATTCGTCGAAGTGCAGCCCGAACTCGCGTTCGATTTCGTCTTTGCGCACCACGGTGTGGCAAAGCAGCCTGCTGATCACGCTGCGGCGGATGCGGTCGTCGGGCGTCAGGCGATAGCCGCGCATGGTGGCCAGGCCGCGCTCGCCCACCGCGCCGGCATACCGGCCGGCGTCGCGTTCGTTCTGGGCGTACGCGTCGCCGATGCCGCTGATGGCGCTCACCCCCATGCCGTAGAGGTCGGCGCCCGCCTTCGTGGTGTAGCCCTGGAAGTTTCGGTGCAGCGTGCGATTGCGCTGCGCCTGCGAAAGTTCGTCCGTGGGACGCGCAAAGTGGTCCATGCCGATGTATTCGTAGCCGGCGGCGAGAAAACGCGCCAGGCCCGAGCGGAAAATCCGGAATTTCTCCATCCCTTCGGGGAGGCGCGCGGCAAACGAGCCCTGCTGCTTTTTGAGCCAGGGCACGTGCGCGTAGCTGAACATAGCGATGCGGTCGGGATTGATTTCGACGATGCTCGCCACAGTGCGTTCGAAGCTTTCGGCGGTCTGGAGCGGCAGGCCGTAGATGAGGTCCACATTGATGCTGTCGAAGCCCAGCCCGCGCGCGGCCATCACCAGATCGCGCGTCAGCTCGTAGCCCTGGATGCGGTGAACGGCTTTTTGCACCTCGGGCGTGAAATCCTGGACACCCATGCTCAGCCGGTTGAAGCCGAGGCGGCGCAGCGTCTCGAGATGCTCGCGCGAGGTGACGCGCGGATCCACTTCCACGCCGATTTCGGCATCGGGGGCGAAGGTAAAGCGCTCGCGCGTAAAGCCGAACAAATCCTCGAGCTGCGCGGGGGAATAATAGGTGGGCGTTCCGCCGCCCCAGTGGAACTGAATCACCGGGCGGGAACGCGAGACGCGCCGCGCCACCTCGTCCACCTCGCGCTCGAGCGTGTCGAGATAGGCCGCCGCGCCGGTCTTGTCTTTCGAAATCACCACATTGCAGGCGCAGAACAGGCACAGGCTCTCGCAGAACGGCAGGTGCTGGTAGAGCGAGACGGGACGGCCCTCCACGTCCGCCGCGCGGCACACAGCGTCGAAATCCGCCACGCCGAAGTTGTCTTGCCACACGGGTGCCGTGGGATAACTCGTATAGCGCGGTCCGGGACGGTTGTAGCGTTCGAGGAGTTCTTCAGAAACGTCGAGCGCCTGCGCGTCGAGCCTTTCGGGTTTGCCCGGATGTTCGTTCGCGCTCATGCGCGTTCCGCCGCTCCCACCGCGGCGTTCTCCAGGCGTTGCTGGCCGGCGTGAATAAAGGCTCGGGCCGATTCTACGGGAACGTCGGGCAGAATTCCGTGGCCCAGGTTTAGGACGTGCGCGCGGCCGCCCGTTTGCGCCAGTGCTGCCTGCACGGCGGCGCGAATCGAGAGTTCAGACCCATACAGTGCGTGCGGGTCCACGTTGCCCTGTAGCGGCCACTCGCGGCCCGTGGCGGCGAGCAGTGAGGCGCGAAGTTCAGCCATGTCCACGCGCCAGTCCACGCTCAGCACCGTAGCGCCCGACCGCGCCGCGCTCTCCAGCAAATGGCTCGAAGCCTTCGAATAATAGATCACCGGAGAGTCGCCCGGGCGCAGCGCCGCGGTCAGTTGCTGCAACGCGGGCAGCGCAAATGCGTCGTAGTCATCGCGGGAGAGTTCGCCCGCCCAGGTGTCGAACAGTTGCACCGCGGATGCGCCCGCGGCGAACTGGGCCTGGAGGTAGCGTGCCGTATTCTGCGCGATGCGCCGGAGCAATTCGCGAAGCACCTCCGGCTGGGCGTGCAACATGCGTTTGGTTTCGGGAAAGCCGTCGCGGCCGGCGCCGTCCACCATGTAGCAGGCCAGCGTCCAGGGAGCGCCGGCGAATCCCAGCACAGGGACCTCGGGGCCCAGCGCACGGCAGAGCTGCTGGATTGCGTCGGGCAGAAACCGCGTCTCGCGCTCGGGATCGAAGTCGTGGAGACGGGCAACGTCCTCGCGCCGGCGGATTTTTTCGGGCAGTTCGGGACCGCCGTCGCCGAAATGGATGGGCAGGCCCATGGCTTCCGCGGGCACCAGAATGTCGGAAAAGACGATGACTGCGTCCATGGCCAAGGCCTGGAAGGGCTGGAGCGAGACCTCCACGGCTAGCGCCGGCGTCTTGCAGACCTCGAGAAACGAATGTTTGGCGCGGAGCGCGCGGTATTCCGGCAGGTAGCGGCCGGCCTGCCGCATCATCCAGACGGGCGCGCGGTCGGTGGACTCCCCGCGGCAGGCCCGCTGGAAGAGGGATTTGCGGTCGAATTGTGAGCCTGGAGCCGGCATTGGTTCGGGTGCTGTCGGAGAAATCATAGCAAATCGTTGGGGATAGCGTGCGGCACACGGCACGGAACCGTGTGACGCTCGTCACGTCGCCGGTCACTTCCAGTGGTTATATACTGTCGCTTTCGAGGCAACGGTTGGCGTGGCGCCGACGTTCACAACCCTGGGCTATCTGACCGCCGGGCTCTATACGGCCAGTCTGGCGTGCTATCTCCGGAAACTGTTCGCGGAGGGCAAATGGGCGGGCCGGGCGGCGACCCTGTTGCTGGCCGCGGGTCTGGCCACGCATTACCTGGCGCTGCTAGAACGCGCCTACTCGATCCACTCCGTACCCTACCAGGATCTGTACGGATCCACGTCGCTGCTGGCGTGGTTCCTGGTGCTGACCTATCTGGGCCTGGAATTGATCCACGGCGAACGGGCCATGGGCGCGTTCATCCTCCCGCTCGTGTTGCTCCTGCTGGTATTGGATTTTGTCGCAACACCACACGCGGCGCCTGCGGCACCGGCGCGGGGCAGCGCGTTCGCGCTGCACGTTACGTCGAACATTCTGGCCTACTCGGCGTTCACGCTGTCATTCGTCTATAGCGTGGTTTATCTGGTGCAGGATCGGCTGCTGCGCGGTCGGCGTCCCATAGCCATCATGTGGCGGCTGCCGCCGCTCGAGGACCTGGAGCGCATGGCGCGCAGCGGGGTTTGGGTCGGACTGGCGAGCCTGAGTGTGGGCATCGGATTTGGCATGGTGGTGGACCGCCGCGTGACGGGGGAACTCCTCCAGCTCGACCCGAAAGTGGTGATTTCGTTCCTTATTCTTGGATTCTACGTGCTCTACCTGACGGTCTCGCGTTCGCCCGCCTGGCGCGGGGCGCGGGCTTCGGTGCTGTGCGTGGTGAATTATTTCGCCGTGATTTTCAGCTATACGGTTGTGAATCTATTTTTCTCGCGGTTCCACAGGTTCTATTGATGTCGCGCGACCGACAAATCGGCCAGGCGGGCGGGAGACGCGCGTGAGCGTTTACCTGCTCGGCCTGAACCATCGCACCGCGGGAGTGGCGCTGCGCGAACGGCTGCATTTTTCGCTCGAAGACGGAGTGCGCGCGGGTGAATCGCTCCGCCGCGACGGCCTGGTGGACGAGGTCGTGGTGCTTTCCACCTGCAACCGCAGCGAAGTGTACAGCGTGGCCGCGGACGGGGCATCGGAGCCCCAGGGCAGCCTGGAGAGGCATTTTTGCTCGTTCCATTCCATCGAACCGGCGCAGTTAAACGGCTGCCTCTATCACAGGCGCGACCGCGATGCCGTGGAGCATCTCTATCGCGTCGCCGCTGGGCTCGATTCCATGATGCTGGGCGAGGCGGAGATCCTGGGCCAGGTGCGCGAAACCTATCTGGCGGCGCAGCGCGCCGGGCTCACTGGGCCGATCCTGAACCGGCTGTTCCAGGCGGGGCTCGAGGTCGGCAAACGCGTGCGTGCGGAGACGCGGCTGGGCGCGCAGGCCATGTCCGTGGCGTCGGCGGCCATGAAACTCGCGGAGCAGATTTTCGGCGCGCTGAAAAACAACTCGGCCGCCGTGTTCGGCTCTGGAGCGATGGGCGCGAAGGCTGCGCAGCAGCTTCGTTCGCGAGGGGTCGGCAGGTTGTGGGTGGCCAGCCGGACACCGGAGCACGCGCGTGAGCTGGCCGCACGCGTGGGAGCGCAGTGGGCGCCGTGGGAAAAGTCGGCGGAGCTGCTGGCGCAGGTCGATATCGTGGTGACTTCGGTGGCCGGCAGCGAATGGTCGCTCACCCGCGAGGCCCTGGCCGCAGCCATGCACGCCCGCGGCAACCGGCGCATGTTTCTGATCGATCTGGGCGTACCGCGCAACATCGACGCGGCCGCGGCGGGGCTCTACAACGTGTTCCTCTACGGCGTGGACGATCTGGAGGAAATCGTCGCCCAGAACCGGCAGGCGCGCGAGAGCGAGGTGCCGCGCGCGGAGGCCATCGTGCGGGAGCACGTCGAGAAATTTGCGGCCTGGCAGAGCGGCGCCAACGCCGTCGCGGCGCTGGCCGACCTGCGGCGGAAATTGCGCCTCCAGCGCGAGATGTTTACCGACGCGCATAGCGAGGAGCTGACCCGATTTCCGGCCGAGGAGCGCGAACGCATCCTGCGCCTGATGGACGAGCTGGTGGAGGAACTGATGCGCGAGCCTTCCGAACGGCTGATGAAGGACCGCGAGGTGCGCGAGCGCGCCGTCCTGCTGCGCGACCTGTTCGGACTGAACTCGCCGGATTCCTCGCGCCGGGGCGGCGAGTGAAGCCGCTGCGCATCGGCTCGCGAGGCAGCGCGCTCGCGCTCTGGCAGGCTGAATTCGTGCGCGATTGGCTGGCGCGAGTGGCGGGCGCGCGCGCGGAAATCGTCACCATCCGCACCGCGGGCGACCATTTTCAGCAGGGCAGCGTGGCCGCGATCGGCCAGAAGGGCGTTTTCATCAAAGAAATCGAAGACGCGCTTCTGGCGGGGAGTGTGGACCTGGCTGTGCACAGCCTGAAGGATGTTCCCACGGAAATTCCGCCGGGGCTGATCCTTGCGGCGATTCCGGAGCGGAATGATCCGCGCGATTGCCTGGTGTCGCGCAGCGGCGCGGGTCTCGCGGCGTTGCCGCGCGGCGCACGCGTGGGCACCAGCAGCCTGCGCCGGCAGGCGCAATTGCGGCGGGCGCGGCCCGACGTGGAAGTGCGCGAGCTGCGCGGAAACGTGGACACGCGCCTGCGGCGAGTGGAAGAAGGCACGCTGGATGCCGCCGTGCTTGCCTATGCTGGCCTGCGGCGGCTGAAGTTCGACGCGCGCGTCAGCGAGATTTTATCGCCGGAGGTGATGCTTCCTGCTGTAGGGCAGGGCGCACTGGCTGTGGAGACGCGCGTCGATGATCGCGAGACGCGCGATTGTCTCGCGGCGTTCGAGCACGCGGAAACGCGCGCGGCGGCGACTGCCGAGCGCGCAGTGCTCGCTGCGCTCGAAGGCGGCTGCCAGGTGCCACTGGGCGCGTGGGGACGCGTGGAGGACGGCCGGCTGCTCCTGGATGCGTGCGTGTGCGCCGTGGACGGCAGCGAAGTGGTGCGCGACCGCGCCGGTGGTGCAATCACAGGACCGGAAGTGTTGGGCCGCGCGCTCGGCGAAAAGCTGCTCGCAGCGGGAGCGGACCGGCTGCTGCGGCTGGCAGGGCGATAGCATCCGGCTGACGAGAGGGGGTGGGGGCACCCGCCGCGGCGGGTCGTGCCCCTACAGAGATGACTGTTCCGAAATCATCGGCGGTGCTGGCGGGGAGACGTATAGCCGTCACGCGTGCGCCGGAGCAGGCCGGCGAATTGGCGAGGCTGCTCGAAGAAAATGGCGCCGTGGTTCTGCTGTGCCCGCTGGTCGCGTTTGAGCGCGCGGCGGATTCGGCGCCGCTCGACGCGGCACTGCGCCGCCTGGGCGAGTTTGACTGGCTGCTGTTCACCAGTCAGAATGCGGTGCGGTTTTTCGAGGAGCGCCGCCGCGAGCTGGAGATTCCCCGCCAATGGGGAAATCCGCGGGTGGCCGCGGTAGGACCGGCGACGGCGAAGGCGGCGCGGGAATTGGGATACGACGTGGCCTTTACGGCGGAAGAAGCGACAGGCCGGGGACTGGCCGCCGGGCTGGGGGAAGAAGTCACCGGCCGCAGCGTGTTGCTGCCCCGCAGCGACCATGCGCGCCCGGATTTGCCCCAAATGTTGTCCGCGGCGGGCGCCAGGGTCACCGACGTTGTGTCGTATTGCGTTGTGCCCACTGGGCAACAGGGTCAAAACGCGCTCCATGAGGTTCAGGCCGGGGCGGTCGATGTCGTGGCCCTGGCGAGCCCCTCGGCCTTCGAACGTCTCGCCGAGCAACTGGGTATGGAAGCCCTACGGGAGCTGACGCGCCGGGTGGCGCTCGCCGCGATCGGCCCGGTGACTGCGGCCGCCATCCGGCAGGCAGGACTGCCCGTCGCCATCGTGCCCTCGAAGCCGAGCGCGGAATCGTTTGTGGAGGCGCTGGCCGCGCATTTTGCGGGCGCGCCGGGAGTGGCTGGAAAATGAGCTATCCGACGGAACGCCCGCGCCGGCTGCGCCGCTCGGAGGCGGTGCGGTCGCTGGTCCGCGAAACGCGAGTGGCCACGAACGGCCTGCTCTATCCCATGTTCATCTGCCCCGGCGCGAACGTGCGCCAGGAAATCGGCTCGATGCCGGGCATCTCCCAGCAGTCCGTTGATCGGTTTCTCGAAGAGGCGCGCGAGGTGGAACAGCTCGGAGTGCCGGGCATTCTGCTGTTCGGCCTGCCCGAAACGAAGGATGCTTCGGGCAGCGAGGCGTGGTCGCCGGAGGGGCCGGTGCCACGGGCCGTCCGTGCTGTAAGAGACGCCGGATTGAAGTTGATCGTCGCGGCAGACGTGTGCCTGTGCGAATACACCGACCACGGCCATTGCGGCGTACTCAAAGGCGAAACGGTGCTGAATGACGGCACACTGGAGCTGCTTGCGAAGGCCGCCCTGGCCTACGCGGCGGCGGGCGCGGACATTGTGGCGCCTTCCGACATGATGGACGGACGGGTCGGCGCCATCCGCCGCATCCTGGACGACAACGGGCTCGAAGACACCATCGTATTGTCGTACGCGGCGAAATACTGTTCCGGGCTCTACGGGCCGTTCCGCGAGGCGGCCGACTCCGCGCCGAAATTCGGCGACCGCCGCAGCTACCAGATGGACCCGGCGAACGCGCGCGAAGCCCTGCGAGAAGTGGCGCTCGATATCGAAGAGGGCGCGGACATCGTGATGGTGAAACCGGCGATGCCGTATCTGGACGTGATCCGGCGCGTGCGCGACGAATTGACCGTTCCCGTGGCCGCCTACAACGTCAGCGGTGAATACTCGATGGTGAAAGCGGCGGCGGCGAATGGATGGATCGAGGAAAAGCGCGTGGTGCTGGAAATCCTTACGGGAATCCAGCGCGCCGGCGCGGACATCGTTTGCACCTACCATGCGAAGGACGTGGCGCGATGGCTGAAGGCCTGCTGAACCGGCGAGAGACCGCTGCATCAGAACCGCACTGAGTCGTGACCCCGAAAAAATCTCACACGCGATCCGAGCAAATCTTCCGCCAGGCGGAAAGCGTTCTGGTGGGCGGCGTGAACAGCCCCGTGCGCGCGTTCCGGTCGGTGGGCGGCACGCCCCTGGTGATCAAGCGAGGAGCGGGAGCGCGGATCGAGGACGCAGACGGCAATTCCTACCTCGACTACGTGGGCTCCTGGGGGCCGCTGATTCTGGGGCATGCGCTTCCGGCTGTTGTCGCCGGAGTGACCTACCAGGCCGCACGAGGCACCAGCTTTGGGATGACGGCGGAGCTGGAGGTGGAATTAGCGCAGTTGATCCGCCGCGCCATGCCGTCCATCGAACTGATCCGCTTCGTCAGCTCGGGAACGGAGGCGGCCATGAGCGCGGCGCGGCTGGCGCGCGCGGCAACAGGGCGGTCGTATCTGGTGAAATTCAGCGGCTGCTATCACGGGCACGCCGACCCCTTTCTCTCCGAGGCCGGGTCCGGATTGGCAACGCTCGGCATTCCCGCGAGCCCCGGGGTTCCGGAAGCCATTGCGTCTCTAACCATCAATGTGCGCTACAACGATTCCGAGGCGGTGGATCGAGCGTTCACCCGGTACCCCGGAAGGATTGCCGCCGTGTTCGTGGAGCCGGTGGCGGCCAACATGGGCGTGGTGCCGCCGGCAGAGGGCTTTCTGCGTGAACTTCGCGAGATCACCCGGCGCGAAGGAGCTCTCCTCGTATTTGATGAGGTGATTACGGGATTCCGCGTGGCACACGGGGGCGCACAGGCGCTCTACGGAATCACGCCCGATTTGACCATCCTGGGAAAAATCATCGGAGGCGGCCTGCCGGTGGCGGCCTATGGCGGCCGGCGCGATTTGATGAGCCTTATAGCCCCGGTCGGCGCCGTCTATCAGGCGGGAACGCTCTCGGGAAATCCGCTGGCCATGCGCGCCGGCATCGAAACGTTGAAGCAGCTCGAAGCGCCGGGCTTCTACGAATCGCTGGCCGGGCGGAGCGCGCGGCTGACGGACGGAATTGCCGCGCTCGTCGCGGAACATCGCTACCCGGCTTCGGTGAATGCGAGCGGCTCGCTGGCCACTCTATTCTTCACGCCGGGGCCGGTGCGGAATTTCGAAGAAGCAAAACGGGCCGACACGGCGAAATACGCGCGGTTTTTCTGGGAAATGCTCGAGCGCGGAGTGTTTCTCGCGCCCTCGCAATTCGAGGCTATGTTCGTATCGGGAGCTCACACGGACGAGGACATCCAGCGGACGCTCGCGGCGTGCGCGGAGAGCCTCGAGGTAGTGTTCGCGCAAGGGTGAATCCGCGGCGGCTCCAGGGCTGGCGTTTTCCTTGACGCCTGTTGCGCGCGCAGGCTACGCTTCCTGCGCGTCTTTTTCCGCCATGCCGCTCGACAACGCACTCGAACCTTCCGTCTCCTCACGCGTGGCGAATCTTCTCAAAGGTATCGTTCAGACGGTGCAGGATTACACGCTGCTGTCGGTGGAAGCGGTTGCCAGCGTTTTCCGCACGCCGCTCTACGTGGACGATGCGCTCTACCAGATGGATGTGATCGGCATCGGGTCGCTGCCGATCGTTCTGCTTACGGGATTTTTCATCGGGGCAGTCATGGTGCTGCAGACGGCGGCGCAGTTTTCTCGGTTCGGGGAGACGGCGCTGGTGGGCGACATCGTGGCCATTTCGATCGTCCGCGAACTGGGGCCGAGCATCACGTCGTTGCTGGTAGCCGGACGAAACGCCTCGGGCATCGCTTCCGAGCTGGGCTCCATGCTCGTCACGGAGCAGGTGGACGCGATGCGGGCGATGGGCACGGACCCGGTGAAGAAGCTGGTAACGCCGCGCGTGCTGGCCACCACGCTCATGCTTCCGCTGCTGACCGCCATCTCCGATTTCGTGGGATTGGTGGGCGGCTACCTGATCTCGCATTTCCAGCTGCGGTTGGATCCGGTGCAGTATTGGACGCGGGCGATTCACGCGCTGGAGTTCGGTGATCTGGTGCAGGGGCTGGTGAAACCCGTCCTCTTCGGATTCATCCTGTCGAGCGTGGGCTGCTATTACGGGCTGACGGTGCGCGGCGGAACGCAGGGAGTGGGGCGCGCGACTACGCAGGCGGTGGTGACCGCGTCGGTGCTGATCCTCGTGTCGAACTTCTTCATCACGCGTATGCTTTTGTTCGTCTTTTCTTAGCGTTCGGCGCCTGGGGCAGCCAACGAGGCACTGCCGTCGAGGGCGCTTGCTTCGGCCCGAATCGCCCGCTTCTGGCGCGGTAGTTTTGCCTCTATAATC
>JASHSV010000278.1 GCA_030038535.1 Candidatus Acidiferrales bacterium | reverse complement strand
GGCAGGCGACGCGGGACGCGGGGCGGCTGGCAGGGCTGGAAGTGCTGCGGCTGGTGAACGAGCCGACGGCTGCGGCACTGGCGTACGGGCTGCACAAAAAGCAGCGCGGGCTGGTGGCGGTGTACGACCTGGGCGGCGGAACGTTCGATATTTCGGTGCTGAAACTGATTGCGACGGGCGAGGGGGATATTTATCAGGTGCTCTCGACGAACGGGGACACGCACCTGGGTGGCGACGATATCGACAACGCGATGCTGGCCGCAGCACGGGAGGACTTGGGCGCACGCGGCAGAGAATTGGATGCACATCCGGAGGCGGTGCAGGAAGTGAGGAAGGCGCTGGTGGCGGCGAAGCACGCGCTTTCGACTGAGGAACGAGCGGCAGTGCGCGTGGCGCTTCCGGGCGGGACGGCGTACGAACGGGAATGGACACGCGCTGAACTGGAGGCGCTGCTGGCTCCGATCGTCGAGCGCACGATGGTTCCTGTGAAACAGGCGCTGGCCGATGCGCACCAAAAGCCGCACGCGATGGAGGAAGTGGTGATGGTGGGCGGTGCAACGCGCACGCCGCTGGTGCGGCAGCGAGTGGAGGAATATTTCGGGCGCGTGCCGCACACAGAGCTGAATCCGGACGAAGTTGTGGCGCTGGGGGCGGCGGTGCAGGCGGACATCCTGGAGAGCGGCGTGCGGAACATGCTGCTGCTGGACGTGACGCCGCTGTCGCTGGGGATCGAGACGATGGGCGGGGTGGTGGCGCAGATCATTCCGAGGAATTCGACGATTCCGGCGAGCGCGCAGGACACGTTCACCAATTCGGCCGACAACCAGACGGGGATCGTGATTCACGTGCTGCAAGGCGAACGTGAACTGGCGAAGGATTGCCGGTCGCTGGCGCGATTTACGCTGAGCATGCCGCCGATGCCGGCCGGAGCGGCCCGCGTGGAGGTGAAATTCCTGATCGACGCGAGCGGAATCCTGCAAGTGGAGGCGCGCGATTTGCGCACAGGCCAGCAGCAGTCGGTGGAGGTGCAGCCGAGCTACGGCCTGAACGACGCCGAGATCGAACGGATGCTGGAGGAGTCGATCGAGCACGCAGAACAGGATTTTGCATCGCGGCAGGCGATTGAAGCGCGGAACGAAGCCGAGAACATACTTCTGGCGACGGAAAAAGGCCTGGCGGGCGAGGCGGGACGGTCGCTGGGAGCGGCTGAGCGCGCGGAAATCGGAGCGGCGGTGGCTGCGCTCCGCGAGGCCATGGGCGGTGAAGATTACAAGCGGATTCGCGAGAGAATCGACGCGCTGAATCATGCGACGGCAAACCTGGCGGAGGCGATGATGAACCAAGTGCTGCACGCTACGGTGGAGGGGAAGAAGTTGTCGGAGGTGTAGACAGGGCGGAGGCAGGAACCAACTAGGCAGGGAAGGTACGGGGAGAGAGCGATGGGCGGGAAGAACCCATATATCCAGGAGACGGCGTACAAGCCGGCCACGAAGAAATACAAAGTGACCTTCCAGTACGAAGGGAAAACACAGGAAGTGGAAGTGGACCCGTCGCAGGTGCCGTACGGACACGACGGGCTGCCGGGCAGCATCCTGGACATCGCCATGGGGGCGGGGATTCCACTGGACCACGCGTGCGGAGGAGTGTGCGCGTGCTCGACGTGCCACGTGGTGGTGCATCAGGGTCTGGAGAGCTGCAACGAGGGGACCGACGACGAATTCGATGAGCTGGATGAGGCGCCGGGAATCACGCCGAAATCGCGGCTGGGGTGCCAGTGCGTGCCGGACGGGAGCACGGACATCGTGGTGGAGATTCCATCCTGGAACAAGAACTACGCGCGCGAGAGCCACTAGGAGGGACGATGGCGGGCTCATTTGGCTGGGACGACGCGGAAGAAATCGGCTTTCAGCTCGCGGAGAAGTTTCCGGACAGGAATCCGCTGGAAGTGCGGTTCACGGATTTACACGAGTGGGTGACACAGCTCCAGGGATTTTCGGATGATCCGAAGATGTCGAACGAAGGAAAGCTGGAAGCCATCCAGATGGCCTGGCTCGACGAATACAACGACCGGCGGGAAGGCTGAGCCGAGAGGCCGGGCGGCGATTCCTTGTCATCGAAACGAATGTCCTCTAATCTACGGAACGCGGGTTTTTTCGACAGATTGGCGCCATGGTGCAACGGCTAGCACATCACCCTTTCAAGGTGGAAATGCGGGTTCGATTCCCGCTGGCGCTACCAAATTCGCGGCGGGCGCCGGAGATGAAAGAATTTACACGACTGTAACAATTCTCTGGCGGTGCAGGAGTAGATTTTTCGGGCCATGATCTCGGAGCCGGTTAATCTGGAAGCACTGGATGGTTCCCGGCAGGGGCACCGGATACTGCGTTTGAAGGGCCCGTTAACACTCCATACTATTTTTCCGTTCCAGGAAGCCGTGCGGGCCGATAAAGCGGCGGCGTTGATCCTGGATCTGTCGGGCGTGTCGTTCGTGGATTCGGTGGGGATCGGTGCGCTGGTGGGCGCGTACGTCTCACGCCAGCGGGATGGACGGAAGCTGGCGCTGGTGGGAGTGGGGGAGCGGGTGATCGCTTCGTTGCGCGTCTCCGGTCTCGCGCAGTTTTTCCCGTCGTACCCGTCGGTTGAAGTAGCGGAGAATTCGCTGCCCTGAACGCCGCGGAACCTTCCGGGAGCCGCGTATTCCTTCCCTGCGGTTTGCAGTAGAATAGGAGCCAGACGAGCCCGAAAGCGGGCGAGGGGGAAGCCGCATGGCCCTATTCAAGCCTTCCAATCCAGTATTGAGAGCCGCCACATTCGAGAACGCCCGCGCACTCGGGGCCGATCAGGCCATGACCCTGAACGGCACGATCAACAAGACCGGCCTCCTGCTCATTTGCACGATCCTGACAGCCAGCTGGACGTGGAGCCTGGCGCGCTCGGAGGACCCGTCGGCAGCGAGCCTGCCGCTGATTATCGGACTGATTGGCGGGTTGATTGTGGCCATCGCGACGTCGTTCAAGCCGGCCTGGTCGCCGGTGACCGCGCCGCTCTACGCTTTGCTGGAAGGGCTGGTGCTGGGCGGGATCTCGGCATTCACAGAGGCTGCGTATCCTGGTGTGGCGGTACAGGCGGTGATGCTGACTATCGGGACGCTGGTATGCATGCTGCTGCTTTATGGAACGCGGGTGATCCAGGCGACGGAGAAATTCAAGATCGGAGTGGTGGCGGCAACGGGCGGGATCTGCCTGATCTATCTGGTATCGATAGGGCTCGGATTTTTCGGGATTCACGTGCCGAAGATTTACGAGGCGGGGCCAATCGGAATCGCCTTTAGCCTGGTTGTGGTGACCATCGCGGCGCTCAACCTGATTCTCGACTTCGATCTAATTGAACAGGGCGCGGCTCAGGGAGCCCCAAAGTTCATGGAGTGGTACGGCGGGTTTGCCGTGCTGGTGACGCTGATCTGGCTCTACCTGGAGATTCTGCGTTTGCTGACCAAGCTGCGCAGCCGGCGATAAGCAAATCGAGGGAGATCAGCGGGTTTGGATTTGAGAGGTGGAAGTGTCTGCCGAAGCGCCGCAGCCGTGGCAACTTTCGAAGCGATTTGACGAAGCATTTCTTTACGCTCACGAGGCCCACCGGAGCCAGCGCCGGAAGAAGACGGACCGGCCGTACATCAGCCACCTGATGGGAGTGGCCTCGCTGGTGCTGCAATACGGCGGCGACGAAGAGCAGGCCATCGCCGCGCTGCTGCACGACGTGGTGGAGGATTGCGGGGGCGCGCCACGGCTGACGGAGATCCGCGGGAAATTTGGCGAGCGGGTGGCGCGCATCGTGGATGGCTGCACCGACACGGACGAGATTCCGAAGCCCCCGTGGAGGGAGCGGAAGGAGCACTACATCGAACGGGTGCGCACGGAACAGGACGATGTTCTTCTGGTGAGCGCGGCCGATAAACTCTATAACATGCGGGAAATCCTGATGGACCTGCGGGAGCTGGGCCCGGGTGTGTGGGAGCGATTCAAAGGAGGGCGGGACGGCTCGCTGTGGTACTACCACGCGTTGATCGAGGCGGTGCGGAAGCGCGCCCCGAAGGCGCTGGTCGGCGAGCTAGACCGGACGGTGGCGGAACTGGAGAAAGCAGGCTGAGCCCGGCGAACCGAGTAAGAAGCTAAGATCCGGACAGAACCTATGGGTGAAGTGGAAAAACGACCGAGAATGAATGGGCAGGGCGAGCGCCTCGACCTAAGAGCGGCGGACTCGCAAGTTTCGATTGCGGGTTGGGGGCATAGTGTAGGCGGGGAGCTGGTGCCCGCGGCGGCGGTCGAAAAGGAACATGGGCTGCCCGCGGGCACGATCCGACGGCGGGCGGGCATCGAGTCGGTGGCGCGTGCGGCCCGCGGAGAGAACGAACTGGACCTGGCCGCGCGCGCGGCGACGGCGGCTCTGGTGCGCGCGGGGGCGGCCGCGGCGCAAGTGAACTGCCTTGTGGTGACGACGGAGACGTTCGTGGGGCTTCCCTCGCTGGGCTATGCGCTACACCGGAAGCTGGCACTGCGCGAAGACTGCGGGATCCTCGACGTGGGAGGGGCGTGCGCGGGGCTAGTAAACGCGCTGTTCGTGGGATGCTCGGTACTGCGAGGTTCATCCGCGGGCGCGGCGCTGATTGTGACGGCGGACCTCCATGGGCAGGCGCTGAAGCCCGGGCGGGTGGACGGGCGATTCGCGGGGCTGTTCGGCGACGGGGCCAGCGCATTTTTCCTGAGGCGGGTGATGCCGGGCAACAACGGTGCACACTACTGTCCCGGTGAATTCTTCCTAGGGTGCACGGCCGCTGCGCCGGGGCTCATCTCCGTCTCGCCGGACGGACAGGGCGGAGTGCAATTGCAATTCAACGGCGATGCGCTGGGACGCGCGGCGGTGCGCCAACTCGATGCGCTGCTAAGGCAGCTCGAATCGCGCTCGGGCTGCCGGCTGGAAAATGCAAGCAGCTTCGCCACGCACCAGCCGAACCCGCGGCTACTCGAAATGCTGGCCCGACAGAGCGGCCTCCCGATGGAGCGGTTTCCGGTGGTTTGCCGGAGCTTTGGCAACCTAGGTTCCTCGACGGCCGGCGTAGCGCTCAGCTTGGCGCTGGAGCAAAATTCGGCGTCGGCGCAATCGCAACCCGGTCCCATTTTTGTTGCGGCTCTAGGGCCCGGATTGGTCCTGGGAGGCTGCGTGCTGCGCCGCGAGGACGGTAGAAACGCCTAGTTTGGACGTCAGCCAAAGTCCGCGCGAAGGTCTTTATGGGCTGCCAGTACTCTTCGGTAGCGGGCTCGACCCAGGTAGTTCCAATGATGGCATTTTCTGTTACATTTTTACCCAACCGAGTGGGAGAGGACCGAGGTGTCCGGCTATGTTTGACTGGCAAGTGCTCTCGATTCAGTTATTTAGATTGGGTTGAGGAGCGGTGGCCGAAGTGCTGATTCCAACGCATGTTTCCCGAAGACCTCGGCGGTTTGACTCAGGCAAGGAGTAAAGCCATGGATGAGACCCGCAAACCGCAAACAGACCAGGGCAAGCAGGGATTCTCTTTGCTCGAGTTGCTGCTGGTGATTGCCATCATCTTCATTCTGGCGGGCATGGCCATCATCAGCATCAGCAGCACACTGCCGAGCCAACAATCGCAAGCGGCACTGAATGCCGCCACGGCAGTCTTCCACAAGGGCCACGACGCGGCCATTTCCGAACGCCGGGATTACGAGCTTGTGATTCCCTCCGTGACTCCGCCCAATCAGATCGGACTGGAACGCCTGGAGCTGAGCGGCGGAGTGACGACTCTGCCGGTGGTGACGCTGCCGGAACCTGCGGAGTTCGGACTCGACCCCAGCATCTCCGTCGCTCCCGAAACGGGCCTGGCAACGCCTTCCACCTGCTCGAACGGGCTTTGCTTTGGAGGAACACTGACGCAACTGTGGCAACCGGACGGGACATTTATTCAGACTAACGGACAGCCCCTGAACGCAGTGGTTTACATCATGATTCCCGGGACTCCGACCGCGCAGCGCGCGTTCACGATTCTGGGATCGACGGGCCGCATCCGGACCTATCGCTGGACCGGCGCGCAGTGGATATTGCAGTAGGGGGACGAGCATGCAAAGGAAGAGAGCGAATACACGCAAAGGGCAGGGCGGCTTCACGCTGATCGAAGCCATGATTGCGATTGTGGTGCTGACGATCGGGGTGGTGGGTGTGGCGATCGTGTTCGTGAGGGGCTTCAGCCTGATGGGCGATTCGCAGGACGACTTGATCGCCAGGGTAAAGGCGCAGGAAGCGATCGAAAGCGTGTTCGCCGGGCGGGATGATCAGAGCCTGACCTGGTCACAGATCCTGAACGTGAGCCAAGGCGGAATCTTCGTCAACGGGGCCTGCCCGATCAACGATCCCGGCCCCGACGGAGTCGTAGGCACAGCGGATGACTGCCCGAACGGGAATCCGGAATACATCGTGCTGCCCGGCCCCGACGGGGTCTACGGCACGGCAGACGACATTGAGGTGCCGCTGACCAAATTCAGCCGCACGATTGTAATCACACCGGTGGGCACGAATACGAACCTGCGCCAGATTACCGTAACCATCACTTACAACTCGAACGGCCTGGCGCGTACGTACTCGATCACCACGTACATTTCTCCTTTTGTGTGAGCCGGGAGCGGGGTGGAGACATGCACATGAACCGGAAACGAGAGACGGGGTTCACGCTGATAGAGCTTCTGGTGGCCATGGCCTGCACGCTGCTGATCGCGGCAGCCACACTGGGGCTGTTCTCCTATGCGATGAACGTGAATGCCAGCGGCAACCAGATCGGCACCATTGACAGCAACCTGCGGAGCGCGATGAACCTGGTGGTGCGCGACCTGCTACAGGCGGGCCAGGGGTATCCGACCGGAGGGGTGGCGCTTCCGACGGGGACCGGCTGCTCGAACATCAACAGGCCTATCTATACCGGCACGGCACAGTTCATCTATGGATGCGCGAACCCAACGTCGTATCCAAACATGCCGGCAGTGGCTCCGGGGAGCGGGCTGGGTCCAAACATTATCCAGAATCCAAGCCTCACGTGGGTAGCGCAGCCAACAACAAACCCGCATAACAGCGACGTCATCACGTTTATTTACCAGGACAACGACCTGGTGACCAATGTGAACCCGACCACTCTGCTGCCGAACTATCTGGTGAGCATCTCGGCCACTTCGCTGGTTTTTTCGAGCACGGTGCCGATAACCGGTTCGACCGTGAGCGATCCGGCAGTGGCGGACGACGTGTGGTTGGTGTACGGCGGCGGGCTGTACCGGCTGGTGGAAGCGACAAACGTGAGCGGGCAAACGGTGACCATCAACAGCGCCGATCCGCTGAACTTGAACCAGCAGAACCTGGCGCCCACGGTGACGGGCACAATCTACGATCTTCAGGCCGCCACAGGCGTGGCATACGGGACTACGTGCAACCAGGCGACCACGCCGCTGCCGGCCGCGTGCGCGTACACGGCGCAACGGGTGCTGATGATCAGCTACTGGCTGGATGACACCACGATCGTAAATGGAGTGCCGGTTCCGCGGCTGATGCGCGCGGTGGGCATGAACTCTCCGGTGTCGGTGGCCGAGGTTATCGAGGACCTGGAGTTTTCGTTTGACTACGTAAACGGCACGTCGCCGATCAACAACGTGACCTCCACAGCGGCTGCGGCAACGGCCTGTTCGTGCACGATTACGGACAATCAGATCCGGAAGGTAAACCTGTTCATGGCCGCGCGGTCGGACACGGTGCTGACCGCGACGGACCAGTACCTCCGGGACAACATGGCCATCCAGGTTGACCTTCGCAGTCTGGCCTTCGTGAACCGATACCAGTAAAGAAGGAAATTGCGACGATGAACGAACGAGGAGAAACCGTCATGCGACTCTGTGGTTCCCGCCGCGCCGAGCAGGGCATTGCCCTGATTACGGCGCTGCTCATGCTGCTGCTGCTGCTTTCCGTTTCGCTGGGATTCACGCTGCTGGTGGCCAACGAGCAAGGCTCGAAGGGCATTGACATGGACCGTACGCAAACCTTCTATGCGGCCTACGGGGCCATGGAGCAGATCAACGCGGCCGTGGGCACGCTGTTCCAGCAAAGCCCGGCCCCGACCGGCCCAGCTATCGCGCAATATGTGTTCACCTCGCCGGACATCAACGGGAACACGGTCCCTCCGAGCATACCGGGCATGACCTTCTACGACCCTTATGGACTACCGAGCAATACGGTGAGCTATTCCGGCGGGAGCGGATATGAAATCAGCTATCCGGGGGCGCCTGGAAATCCCACGTCCACGAACGGGCTTATCACGGTTGGCGCGTACCAGGGTTTCCAAGGACAGATCACCCAGTACACGATTACGGTGAGCGTGCAATCACAAAACTTCTCGCTGACCACTGACGCCTCGGGCACGGCCGGCGTGACCAATCGATACGGGTCGGAAGTGCGCTTGCGGCGAACGCTGCAAACGGTGGCCATTCCCGTTTTTCAGTTCGGTATCTTTTCCCAGACGGATTTGGACTTCTTCCCCGGGCCCAACTTCAACTTTGGCGGCGTAGTGGCGACGAACGGAAACCTGTACCTGGCCGCCGGCAATACGCTCACGCTCAGCTCCCGGACCTCGGCCTATGGCGACGTGATCCGGGACCGGCTGGCGAACGGTTACACCGGGTCTGCTTACCAGGCTTCCTATCCCGGCAACATAAGCATCACGACGTCTCCGGGAACCGGAAACTACCGGAATCTGGCATTCACGGAAGGAAGCATCAACGGAGGTCCCTCGGGCGCCACCACGCCGCCTACGTGTCCCACGGCACCGCTGCCCAACGGCACGGCCGCGGGAACGCCGAACGCGAACTGGACCACAATCTCCGTCAGCGATTACAACGACAATCTGCGCAACGGGGCCTTTGGCTGCTCGCGGGGCACGGGCCAGGAAAACCTGCAGCTTCCCCTGGTGCAGGCCGGAGCCACGGCGATCGATTTGATCAAGGTGCCTTTTAAGAGCGAGAACACGCTCAGCCAGGCCACTGAGGCAATCTACTGCCAGCGGTACGCAGTTTATCCGGCGACGACGCTTTGCCCGGGCCAGCAGGGTTACGCAATGTTGCGCATCTTTATCGCCGATACGGTAGGCGACATCATGAACATTCCGGAGGTGGTCTCGGGTACACAACCGGTGGACATGACGCCGCGGCTGACGCAAAGTATCCCGGTAGGAACTGCCTCGGGCGATGCAAAATACCTGCCGCCCTGGGCACAGTCGGCGGGGGGCACTGTTGCCTCGGGGACAGCACCCTGCCCCACACGGCCAGCGGCGAACAACTATGCTGTCTCCGGCGGCAAGTATTGCAACTACGGCGATTGGTTCTGGGCCCAGAATACGACTACGCTCGGCCTGTCGCGGTTGGGCATGGGCGACGGGACTACGTCGACGGCGAGCACCTGCCCGAACGGCAGCGCTGCGCCTACCAGCGGCACTTATATAACTTGCGGTCCCTACATCAAGATGGAATACCAGGACAGCAGCACAGGTGGGTGGATAGATGTAACACAACAAATCCTGCAGCTCGGCTTTGTGGGCAGAAATCTCTCGGCCGGAAACGGGACACCCAACAGCGTGGGCGCGACGGCGGCGCAGATCGCTGCCGGGTCGGGAGCCACGTGCTACGAGCCGAATCCTGACGCGGTGATTCGCTTGCAGCGCCTGGTGGATACGCCCAGCAACTATTCGGGAGCCTTGCCATGCGGTTATCCGAACACCGCGTATGCGAAGCTGAGCGGCGGCCCCCCCTCTGCATCCATGAGTTCGATCCCGCAGGACTACACGCATCTCTCGCTGTATGACGCGCGCGAGGGGCTTCCGCGTGACTGTTGGGTAACGACCGGAGGGATGTGGGCCGGCGGGGACTGCCCCTCGTCCAACAATCTGACACTCGCCGGTGTGATGAATTACGTGGAGATCGACGTAAACAATCTTGCCCGCTGGTTCGTGGGCACGACGGGGACGAAAGGCGCACCACCCTCCACCACGGTGGGCTACCTGCTGTACATTTCAGACCGGCGCGGCAACCAGGTGGACTCGCAGAACGGCAGCGCGGAGACGGGCGTCGGCTGCGGAGCGGGTAAGTGCAAGCTCGGCAATCTGGGTTGGGAGGACTTCGTCAATCCCCTCAGCGCGACCGGTACTCCCAACAACACATTGGACACGGGGGAAGACCTCCACGGCGCCAATGAGACCGCTCCGGGCGGGACGACAGTCTCCCTGGCACTCGAGACCTACGGGGGCCAGGCGGCCTACCAACCGCAGCAGCCCCTGACGGCTCCCTTTCCACTCTGCAATCAGCTCGCGAGCGCGGGCTGTACTTGCCCCCCGGCCACGTGCGCGGCCACCCAACTGGTGCCTCCAACAAACTTGGCCGGCGGAGCGACGGGGGTGCAAGGCAACAATCTGATCTACCCACAAGCGGGTAACACCTCGCTCGCGCCGACGACGGGAACCACTCTCTACAGCCTGGTCAGCGTGGCGGAGGCGCGCCTGAATCCTCCGCTGTTTTTCCGCCGGGCGGTGAAACTGACAGACGCGCAGAGCTTCTCGTTCGGCGTGTGCGCCTCGGGCGCCACCTGCGGACTCACCATTACGTCCGAGAACCCTGTGTACGTCGAGGGGAATTACAATGCTCCGGGCGGCAACTTCTCCGGAGCAGACACTCCCTCGGCGATTCTCGCTGACGCCGTCACGCTGCTGTCTGTGAACTGGAATGACATCAATTCGATGACTCCGAGCCCGTACGACTGTACGAATGCCGCGAGGTCGGCCGTCACCAGCTATTACCGCATGGCCATCCTGGCCGGGAAAGGCCTCGCTTTTCCGGAGCCGACGGTCGGCTCAGTGGGTCAGGACTTCGGCACCGACGGCGGATTGCACAACTTCCTGCGATATGTCGAAAATTGGGGCGCCGGCAGCGGCGAGACGCTGAACTACAGCGGGTCGCTGGTGAGCTTCTTCTATAACGAGCAGGGGGTGGGCACGTACAAGGACGGCGCGAACGCTGTGTACGACCCCCCCACGCGCGGCTATACCTTCGACAGCAACTTCCTGACGCCCTCTCTGCTGCCGCCTCGAACGCCCTCGTTCCGCGACATCAACACGCTGGGCTTTACGCAGTTAATTATGCCGAACCAGCAGTAGAGGATTGCGAGCCGGGGACCGCAGCCCTGGCGGGCAAGAGAGAACGGAAATCCGAACGGCTCCCGGAAAATCCGGGAGCCGTTTTTCTTTTGCCCGGCGGCGGCATGGCGGCAGGACCGTTCAAGGCTTCACTTGGGCATCAAAGAGCGTGTTTGCGGGCGGGGGCGTGCAAGCGTTGGCAGTTCCGGCGGCGCAGGGCTGCGTAACGAGCGGGCCGGAAAGCATCTGGGGTGAAACCGGTCCGGTGACCGGCTCAACATAGAGTGTGTAGCTTTGCCCCAGAGGCAGCCCGCCAATGGTGTAAGTCCCGTCGAAGCTCGTGACTTGCTGAGAAGAAGCGCAGGACCAACCGGCAAGAGCGCCCGCCACGACCTGACCTGTGGCCGCATTGACCGCGACGACGTGGGCGCCGTAATAGCCGGTGACCCACATTCCGGCCGAGGTGGCAGGAAAGCTCGCGAGCGAAAGCGGATTCGCAGGCAGAATCCGGCCGCTGATCGTGCCATAGGCGATGGGGCCAGGGTAGTTGACGCGCATTGCGGCGCGATCATCGTCGGCCAAGGGAGCGTCGGGAGCCTCCGGCGTCGGGCGCGTGCCAAGAAATGTGCCTGGTGCGGGCGCGAAAGGAAACATGGCGGCGACGGCCACGGGAGATTCCGCGAACCCGAGCGTGTGGCCGAGCTCGTGGATTAAGATGCTTTCGAGGTCGTAAGCCGTGGGGTTCGCGGCCAGCGCGCCGGGAGTGGCAAATGCGACCGCTGGATTCAGCTCCACGTCTGCGTCCAGAATCTGGCCGATAGAAGAAGCGGTCTTGGCACCCAGCGTCTGCCCGATCACCGTCGCGGCCACGACCGTGGTGTAGGCGAGGACGCCGGGTGCAAAGCTGTCGTCCTGAGCGAAGCAGATGGTGTTGAGCCCGTCAGTGGGAGTACAGGTGTTCCCGCCGCTGGTTGTGCCGAGTGGCGCGTAGGAGGCGGGAGTGAGCCCGCTGCCAGCGACACCGGCCCAGACGGAAAACGAGTCCAGGAGGACTCCCTGAACCTCCGCCTGCGCTCCGCCCGGATATCCCGGCGTGGTGAGAATGTTCGCGCCCAGCGTGGTGTCCCATTGGCGATCTATGCCGCCGGACTCATCCAGATTCATCTGTTCGGGCATGGGGCAGGCGGAAACGCCTGCGTTCGCCGGGTTGGTCGTGTCCGCAATCTGCTGATTGATGACGTAGGCGCGCGCGGGATTCGCCGCGCCTGCGAGCAGCAGAAAGGCTGCTGCGAGAGGAGGAAAAGAATTGCGGGTCATCGCGGGTCCTCGCGGAGGGCGTCCAGCACACTCGCACGCAGCGTCGCGAGCGGGATCCGGCGGCTCCCGCCTTCAGCGCTCGCGGCCGAGCGAGCGTCCAGGACCTGGAGGCCGGTGGTGTCCTGAACGGCTTCATCCATTCCCGAGCGCGGATTTTTCCGGATTCGAAATGTACCCTGCGCCCAGCTCACGATGTTCATCTGGCGACCACGATCGGCGCTGAGGAAAAGTACAACGTCTTCACCCACGGCGAACCGCGGTGCGCCTTCGACGGTGACCCGCAGGCCGGCGGCCTCGCCGCCCGGCAGGCGCACCGTGAATCTCGGGGGCGGACTGCCCTTCCATGCGTCCAGTACTTGAAACGCGGTTAGCGTCCAGACCAGATTGCCTTCGGCCTGGCTGGTGACTTGAGCACAGCGCACGCGGGCCACATAGGTGGACTGCCGCGCCAGCTCGCGCACGCTCATGCGAACGAGTGTGGTGGCGGACGAGGGGTTCGTGGAAAGAGCGAGCAGGGGCAGAAGCGCCGCTGCCACGAGAGAGGGTAGTTTCCAAGTCTGGCGGGGACGACGACGCCCCGAGATGAAAGCAGACAGTACGCGATTCATGTTCATTGCACCTCCACTGCAGCCGTCAACGCGGCCTGATCTTGATTTGCGGTCGAGACAAAGAGGGTGCGCGGGCCTGGCGCGGCAGCGGCAGGAAGCGTGAGATCAAATTCGAGCAGTACGCTGCCCAACGAAGTATCGAGGTTCGCTGCGGAAAGGTCCGGGGTGGCGGGAGCGGAGAAGGAGATTTGGACGGCCTGATCGAGCGCAGTTCCGAAAACGCACAACTGCATCACTGTGCTTCCGCTCGCCGGACGAACGAGGACGAGCGGCGGTACGTTCAGGTTGCAGGTTCCCGTCGAAGGATCGACCAGCCCGAGTTCTAGCAAAGTCAGCTGCTCCGGGGGATCGCTCCCCTCGAGCGTGGGTTCGACCACGGTGATGTCCATTCCAGTGGCAGATGGGTTGGAGGAGTCGAGCGCAATAACGGTCTGCGTGGCGAGCGGGATGACAGTGACGAGGTTGACGGAATTGCCGGCTGCCGGAGCCGAGCCCGCGTTCTGTACGCTCACGGTGAGCGAGCCGGAGGCCGCGACATCAGCGGGCGAGAGCGTGAGGTCGCATTCCGTGGCCGAAGGGCAGTTGGTGGCACGAGCCGTGCCGTTGATCAGAATGGAAGCGCCTGGCCCGGGCTGCGATGGCACGAATTGCACACCCAGAACGCGCAGGCCGAACGACGACGCCGCGCCGGCAAACACGCTGGCAGGAACGAGCCCGGTAATGAAGGGAGCGGTGCTGATGGTGAACAGAGCCACGCCCTGGGCGGCAGAGCTTGCCTCGCTGGTGGCCTGAACGCTGACTACGTTGGGAGCCGGAGGAGTGGCGGGGGCGCGATATTCGACTGGTCCCGAGGATGCGCCATTCGGCGCCTGGCAGGGCGAGCTGGCGGGAAGGCAGATGAGTCCATCGGCAATGCTGCCGTTCGCGGCGCCGTTCACCTGCCAGGTGACGTTTTGGTCGGCGACGCCGAGTACGGTGGCCGTGACGGTCGCGATCTGCTGCGGCGGAATCGTGAGGCTCGGCGGAGAAATGGCGACGCTGATCTGAGGCGTGATAGTGACAATCGCGGCGGCGAATTGATCCGGGTCCGCAACGCTCACGGCCTCGACCGTCACCTGCGGAGGAGTGGGCACCGAGCCGGGCGCGAGGTAATCGACGCTGCCGGGCGGGACGGCCGGCGGAGGAGCGACGCAGGGATTGCTGCCGGAAATGCAAATTTGTCCGAAGGTGGAATTTCCGCTGGCTATGCCGTTAACCGTCCAATTCACTTGCGGGTTCGAGGTCTGCGCGACCGACGCGGAAAATGTCTGGCGCGCGCCGGGGATTCTCGTCGATGTGGTGGGACTGATGGTGACGACGATGTTGCTGGTCAGCTGCAGCGTGACGGAGCACGTGACCGCAGGATAGGCTGTACTCGCTGCCGAGATGGTAACCGCGCGTCCTGCGGGCATGTTGACTGGGGCGAGGTAGAGCCCGTTCTGCGTTGGCGAGTTGGAGATGGTGCCGACGGACGTGCTGCCTCCCTCGACTCCGTTCACACTCCAGAGGATGGCTTGGGTCGCCGCGCCGTCGAGCGTGGCCGTGAACATCAGCGACTGCTCCAGAGCGACCGTAGCGTTGGCTGGTGAAACCAGCAGCACGTGGGCATTCACGATCTGCGTCGTGACGCTGGCGGATTTCGAGGGGTCGGCGACGCTTGTGGCCGTGAGGGTCACCTGGGGCGGTTGCGGCGGTGCCGAAGGCGCGGAATAAAGGCCGGCTGCGGAAATCGAACCGCAGGCATTCGATGCGGAAGTGCAGCCCGCTCCGCTCACGCTCCAAACCACGCCTGTCGCAGGACTCGAGCCCGGCACCGGCTGGATGGAAGCGGAGAATTGGGCGGTAGCGCCCGCGGCGACGGTTGCAGGGCCCGTTGCGGTGATGGTGAAGTGGCTGGTGACAGTGACGGTGGCAGTCACGCTCTGAGATGGATCGGCGACACTCGTGGCTGTCAGCGTCACGTTCGGTGGAGCGGGGAGAATTGCCGGAGCGGTGTAACTGCCATTCGAGGTGATGGTTCCGCAGGATGCTCCCGCGCATCCGAGGCCCGCCGCTGACCAGACCACAGCGGTCGAAGGGTGGCCCGCGCTGGAAATTGTGGCGACGAAGGATTGCATCGCGCCCAACTCGACAGTCGTGGTCGAGGGCGCGACCTGGACGCGGACGTCGCTGGTGACGGTCACCGACGCGCTGGCGCTGCTAGCGGAGTCGGCCTGGCTGGTGGCGACAATCGGCATGCTTGCGGGGGAGGGGAGAATGCCGGGCGCTTGGTACACGCCTGCAGTACTGATGACGCCCATTGTGCTGTTGCCGCCGGGGATACCGTTGACGGACCAATGGACAGCGCTCTCCGAAGCTCCAGTAACAGTGGCTGTGAACGGCGCCGTGTCGCCCAGAAGAACGGAAGCGGCGCTTGGCGCTACCACGACAGTCACACTGGGAGCCGGGGCAGGCGGCGCACTTTCTACCGTCGAGCCTCCCGCGCACCCCGCAGCACACAGAACGCCGACGAGGAGAGCCCAGAGGAGAAAAAGCAGGCTGATTTCGTAGAGCGCCTGATTGCGTGCGCGGGAATGAGGGAGAGGATGGAGAGAAGTCCCGTTTCGGAACTCGACTGTTCCCGTTCGGAACAGCTCCCGCCCGCTAACCCTCGCTAACTCCTTTTCTTCGCCTCGCCGCATGGTTGACACGCCCTCTCTAGTGCACAACCATTGCCGCAATGCCTACCTCGGAAACGCCGCGCCGGGTGAAGAGTTACTCCGCTGCAACCGGCTATACCTACCAGTATGTGTTCCACGAGATTCGGAAGGGACGGCGGGGGTTCGCGGCGGGCAATGAGTACGTCTATCTGATCTCTGCGGATCGCAAGACGACGTTTGCGCTCGTGATTTTCATTGGACGCGAGGCGGTGCGAGGCTGGGCAAAGAACGCCGGCCGGGACCTGACCGGGACGGAGGAGTACGCTGCCGCCAAAATGCGTCTGTTTCAAGCGCTGGACGAAGTGGAAAACCTGGCGGAGCGGCGACCGGACATCCAGGTGAACGAGCAGGAATTGGTGGAATTGCTGGCGCGGCTGGACTTGTAGCAGCTACTTCTGGGGTTCGAGAACCGCTTTCACAGACACTTCGCTATCCTTCAGCACGTCGAGGGTTCGTCTCCAGCCTTGCCGGGCCGGGGCTTTCAGTTCGATTTCGTGCGAGCCCACGGGCAGCTTGAGAGTGGAGGGAGTTGTGCCAACGAACTTGCCGTCCAGCGTAATTTCAGCGCCGTCCGGCTCCGAGGTGATCCGAACGATTCCCGTGCCCGATTCAGGGGCGGGCGTCGCGCTCAGTTTTTCGAGCGATGAAGCCGGATAGAACCGGCGCAGCACCGTGAGCATGTCTGCGGAACTTAGCGCGAAACCGATGCCCGCGACCGGGAGCGCAGAAGGAGCCGCAACTGCCCGAGCTGTGTTGATTCCGATTACCTCGCCCGCGGAATCGAGCAGCGGGCCGCCACTGTTGCCGGGATTTACGGCTGCGTCTGTTTGGATCCAGGTGCCAGCGCCGAGCTCCGCCTTGGGCCCCACGGCACTGACGATGCCCTTGCTCACGCTATTGGGCATGCCCGCGCCAGGGTTCCCGATGGCAATTACGCTCTCGCCCGGGACGACATCGGAAAGATCGGCCAAGACCAGGTGGGACAGCCCTGCGCCGTCAATCTTGACCAGCGCGAAATCCAGCTCCGCGTCTAGAAAGACGATGCGCGCGGGCAGCTCCTCGCCGCGCGCCAGGACGGCGGTGAGGCGCGGCTGGTCGCGAACCACGTGAGCATTGGTGGCGATCACGCCCGTATCGGTGATCAAAAATCCGGTGCCCTGGACCTGAGCCCCGCGCAGCAGCACCACCGCAGGAGTGGCGCGCTGTACGATTTCTTCGACGGGCAATTCGCGCCTTGCGCCCGCGCGGACCAGCGAATGCATGCTCGTCTGGGGAGCACCCGTGAGGGCGGCTTCGACTTTCTCCAGAGCGAAATCAAAGTGGTCCGATTTGAAGAGATAGTATTGTTCGCGCACCTTGCCGGTGGTGTTGACGCGCTCCATGGGCCCATCGGTGAGCAGCAGTTCCTTGGTCAGATAGCCCTTCAAGCTCACGCGCACGCGCACGGGATGCCCGAGTAGGCTGCCGTAGATGGTTTTCGTGCCGTGAAAATAGCCGCCGGGATACTTCACCTGGTAGGGCGTGGTGCCCACGACGACGCCGTCCAATTCCACGGTGGCACCGGGAGGCGTGCTGGTGATTTTCAGCGCGTCCGCCCAAACGAGCGGCGGCGCACACAACGCCGCCGCGAGGCAGAGACAGGCCGCAAATGCCCTCGAAGGGAAACACATGGAAGGGGTCTCCGAGGGGCCCCGGTACCAGGCCGTAATATATCGCTCGCAGAATTAAATGTATAGGAGGACGGGAAGAAGCTGCGGTCAGCGCGGGCGCAGGAAGAAATACGCGGTCATGCCAGCGCCCACCAGCAGAACGAAGCCGCGAATCCAGGCTTCCGGCAATTTCTGCGAATAGCGGGCCGCGAAGTAGCCGCCCAGCACCGCGCCGGCCACAATCACGAGCGCCTGCGGCCAGTACACGGCGCCCGCGGCAACGAAGGTCACCACCGCAATGCCGTTGATGAGCGTGGTCAGAACAATTTTCAGCGCGTTCATTTCGTGAATGTCGCTCATTCCCAGCGCGCCGAGCATGGCGAGGATCAGGATGCCGATTCCTCCGCCGAAGTAGCCGCCGTAAATGGAGACCACCAGTTCAAACAGAGTGGCGACGGCGATTTTGCCCGGGGCGATCTCCAGGCCACTTCCCGCCGCGGCACCGCGGCCCATTCGTCCCCCGAAGGCAAACAGCACGGTGGCGGCGAGCATCAGCCAAGGCACCAGGCGCATGAAGATATCCGCAGGCGTGCGAATCAGCAGGATGGCGCCCCCCACGCCACCGGCGAGGCTGATGGCCACGAGTGGAATGAGCAATCGTCGCTCAACCTTGAGCCGGGGCCAGAACGCGCGCACGCTGGCCGCGAGGCCCGGCCACAAAGCCACCGTGTTGGTGGCATTGGCCGGAACGGGCGGCATGCCCGTAAACAGAAGTGCGGGAAAAACGAAGAAGGTGCCTCCTCCGGCCACGGCGTTCATCGCGCCGCCCAGGATTCCGGTTGCGAACAGGAAAATTGCGGAAGGGAGATTCAACGCCATACGTGTATCACGAAACGACCCGGCAGGCGGCTGGTGTTCAATTCGAGAGTGGATGTCCGCAGATACGTTCAAGAATACGGATCGGCGATTTCTCCGGCAGGGTCATCGCATGGCGGGAAATCAGAAAGGTTTGCTCCAGCGCAAATTGGCCGGAGAGAACGGCGTGGCTCACCATGTCGGTATAGCAAATCCAGCAGGAACCCGGAGGAAAGTCCCACTGTCGTTTGACGCAATCGCGCTGGAACTCGCTATTTTCCTTGAGGAAGTCGTGAAAGCGCAGCATGAAGGCGTCGTAGGGCGAGCGCGACCACTGGCGAATGCCGAGCGCTCTGGCCATTTTTCCGAACATGTGGGCGCCCGTGCCGGGAATGCCTACTTCGCGGGCAAACCGTTCGGCAAGGCCCTCAAAAGTTTCCGAGGTCACCCAGACACGGCCCTTGGTGGGATTGATGTTGACGAAAACGCGCAGGATGCGGTCGCCATGAGTGGGACGAGTGGGAAACGCGTCCACATGGGCGAGGTCGTTGCGCGCGGTCAGACGGGCCTTGCGTCCTTTCTCCTCGATTGGCCGGTAACTCGCAAAATCGCGGACCCAACGTCCGGCGTATTCGGGGATCCGCTCGTTGAGAAATTGCGCTGCCCAATCGGAATAGGCTTTGAGGATGGACTTCAGTTTTGCCGCGTCCCGAGCAGGCATTTTGCCGGCTCCGGTCAGGCGGTCCTCGGCCGGCCGGTAGGCAATATTCTTGTGATAGCCGGCGTCGGTCTGCTTCCGAGCGAGAAGAAACGCTCTGTCGTCCTCGCTCAGCGCGAAGGGCATGCGAGGGAAAAACAAAATGTTGCCGCTTTCGAGCTCTCGCGCCAGTCCCTCGGAGGCGCGCACCGGGTCTGCCGTGGCGGAGGCAACCTCGACCATGCGACTGACAAATGCCGGCTTGCTCGCCGTCACCGCTCGTTTTTCAGCCGTGGCACTCACACGCACACTCCTGCTGCGGTTCCAGCATCAGAATACGGCGGCGAGCCTCTGCAGGCAAGGCGGGCAGCGCCGCAATCTCGGGAACCTCCCCTCCATCAAAACGGAATATGGAATGAAGGCGCGCACGCCTCTACCGGCCCTCAGTGGTAGCATTGGATAGTAATTTCCAGACTGACCCGCCTGCGCGCCTCCGCATCCAAATTGGGGCGAGAGTGGCGCGCAAAGGGGAACGAATATGATGCACCGTAGGATCGCTCGAACCGTGCTTGCTGCCGCCGGGATTTTGCTCGGCGCTCTGCTGCCAGCCGGCGCCCAAGGCACTCCGCCGGCCCAGGATCAGGGCCCTCCGGGGGGCGGAGGGCAGCAGCACCGGCAGTTCCGCGGCAATGGCGTCTTCGGCCGCATTGAGAGCATCTCGGCAACCGAAATGAAGATCGCGCGGGAAGACGGGAGCACCGTGACCGTCGCGATCAGTTCCAAGACGCAGTTCCGCATCGACCAGCAACCCGCGAAGCTGGAAGATTTCAAGGCCGGCAGTACCGTCTTCGTGCGGGGAAACAAGACTGGCGACAACAGTTGGGATGCGGAGTTCGTTTCCGTGCGCACCGGCCCGCCCCCCGGCGGCCAGCGAGACGGTCCGGGACAGGGCCCTGGTCAGGGCGGGGGCCCGGGAATGGCCGGAAATGGCGTGATAGGGACGGTAAAAGCTGTGGAGGGAACCAAAATCACGATTCTCCGCCTCGACGGAACCACGCAGACTATCGAGGTTGACGAAAACACCTCCCTGCAAAAGCACCGCGAGAGCATCACGCTGGCCGACATTCACGCGGGCGACGCAGTTGCCGTGCGCGGCGAGTCGAAAGACGGTGCCTTTGTTCCGAAGGCGGTGAACCTGATCGATCCTGCCCAGCTCGAACGAATGAAGCAGTACAACAGCTCCGGAGGGGGGCCGCCCGCAGGAACTCCACCGCAGAAGCCGGAGCCGGATCCGAAGCCGCAAGGTCCGTTCTAGTGCGATCGAGTGCCCGCGCCCGCGCCGCAGCCGCCTGGATTGGGCTGGCACTGGCGACGGCCGCGCAGGCACAGGAAAATTCCGCGCCGGCTCCGCCACAGGCGCCTCAGCAGACGCCGGCACAACCGTCCGGCAGCACCTCCTCCAATCAGGCCCCCCAAACGTCTGCGGCAGCAGGGCCTGTCGCGTATTCGATCACGGGAGTCGTGCACACGGGTAAATCCGCGCTGCCGGGCGTGACGGTCACGGCCGCCAACACGCTCACAGGCAAAAAGCTGACTACGACAACCGGCATGGACGGGACCTTCTCGTTTTCTCCTTCAGACCGCGGGCGCTACGTGGTGCGAGCGGAGTTCCTGGCCTTCGCTCCACAGACAAAGGAAGTGCTTCTGAATCCCCAGAATCAGACGGCAAACGTGGACCTGGAACTTTCTCTGGCCTCCCGCGTCCTGGAGTTGCAACAGGAACAGCAGGCCGCGCGCGCAGCCGCGGGCGCGGGCGGAGGCGCTGCGAACTCCGGGACGCGCCGTGGATTCCAGAACCTGGGCGCGGCAACCGATCTCTCCGATCTGAACGCCCAGAACGCGAACCAATCGGGCGATCTGACAGGCAACGGATTCGGAGCGAATAGCGCGGATATGAGCGCCCTGCCGTTTGCCGGAGCGGGCGCGGATACGGCCACCGAATCTGTGGTGAGCACGGGCGCTATAGGCCAGTCGCAAAACTTCGGCGGCGGATCCGAGGCCCAAATCCAGCAGCGCATCGACGAGTTCCGGCAGAGTTTCGGCGCCGGAGGTCCTGGAGGAGGGTTCGGCGGTGGGCAGTTTGGCGGCGGAGGATTCGGGGGGCCGGGCGGTGGCGGCGGAATCATCGGCCGGGCGGTGGGCGCGCGTGGGTTCAACGTCAACCAGCCGCACGGCGCGCTGTATTTCACCGACGACAATGCGGGTACCGACGCCGCGCCGTTCTCGGTCAACGGCTCGCCGGTCGAGAAGGCTTCTTACAACCAGGCGCATTTCGGCGCGTTGGTAGGCGGGCCGCTGAACATTCCGAAAATCTACCACGGTGGCACAAAAACGTTTTATTTCGTGAACTACAACGGGACGCGGGCGTCCAACCCTTACGACCAGTTTTCGACCGTGCCGACGATGGCGGAGCGCAATGGTGACTTCGCCGGTGTCACGTCGAAAGGGGAGCCGGTGGAGATCTTCGCACCTGCGCAGGTGCCCGCGAGTTGTACGGTGATGCCGGGAGCACAATTTCCAGGAAATACGATTCCCGCATCGTGCATTTCCGCTGCGGCAGCAGCGGCCACGGCGGTCTTGCTTCCGTACATCCCCTTGCCCAATGTTGATATTCCCGGCTCGCCGCTGAATTTTCATTATGTGACTTCCGGGATGAGCGATACGGACTCCATCAACGTGCGACTGATTCACAATTTCGGCGCAGGCTTTCTGCCTCCATCGGGAGGGCGCGGAGGAGGCGGTGGCGGAGGGAGGCGGCGACAGGGACAGAACATCAATTTCGTCCTGAATTACAGCCGCACGAACAATCAGACGATTGGCGCGTTCCCGTCACTGAATGGAACGAATGGAACGCAGGGGCTCAACGCGGGGGCCGGCTATTCCTACAACAAGGGAAAGCTGTTCAGCTTGCTGCGATTCAATTACAACCACCTGCACACATCCATTTCCAACCTCTACGCGTTTATCACGAACATCGAAGGGGACGCGGGCATCACGGGGGTTTCCACGAACCCGTTTGACTGGGGATTGCCGAACCTGAGCTTCTCCGACCTGCAGAGCCTTTCTAATCCATCCGTG
Source organism: Candidatus Acidiferrales bacterium (assembly GCA_030038535.1). GTDB lineage: Bacteria > Acidobacteriota > Terriglobia > Acidiferrales > UBA7541 > JOPF136. The sequence goes on along the minus strand of JASHSV010000278.1, from coordinate 28,343 downwards.
GAGCGCTTGTTGAACCAAACCTACACGTTGTCCGAAACGCTAGGCTGGAGCCACAAAAAGCACACCTTCCGGTTTGGCGGGGATTACCGGCGAATCCTGGAAAGTTTGCGCTCAGACCAGAACGGGCGCGGTACGTTTACATTCACTGGATTTGCCACGGCCAATCCGGCGGTTCCCGGCTCGGGCTTTGATTTCGCCGACTTCCTGCTGGGATTGCCGCAGTCCACCTCCATCCAGTCCGGAACGACCGCTTACAGCTTCGCTTCCAATTCTTACGACGTGTTTGCGCAGGATGAATGGAAGATTTTCTCGAATTTCACTGTGAATGCCGGCGTGCGCTATGAATACCAGGGCCCCTTTACGGAGGCCAACAACCGGATTGTGAATCTCGACGTGCTGCTCGACCTTCCCGAAAGTGTGCTCGCGGCTCCCGTGCTTCCCGGGGCCGTGGGCACTTATACAGGGATTACATACCCGAGCTCGCTGATCGAGCCGGATCGCAATAACTGGGCTCCGCGAATCGGACTGGCCTGGAAGCCGTTCAAACGGTTGGTTGTGCGCTCGGGTTATGGATGGAATTACAATCTGGCGCAGTACAGTCTCATCATTCAAAACCTGGCCTTTCAGCCGCCGTTTGCCGTCACCGCGACGAACACGGTCGCGGCCTGTCCGGGAATGACGCTCACAGATGGATTCAGCTCCTGCACTCCGCCCAGCGTCACCAACAATTACGCAGTGAATCCCAACTACCGGCTGGGTTATATCCAGCTCTGGAATCTGGACACGCAGACGGACCTGGGCCATAACGTGATCATGAACATCGGATATAACGGTTCGAAGGGCACGCATCTCGACCTTGTCGAGGCGCCCAACCGCACGGCCTCCGGAGTGGTCAATGCCGCGGTGCAGCCGTTCCTGTATGAAACCTCGGAAGGGAACTCCAACTACAACGGGCTGTCCGTCCGTGTCCGGAAGCGTTTGCAGGGCGGAATCGCAGTGAGCGGCGTGTACATATATTCGAAATCCATCGACGACGCTTCCTCGATTGGGGGCGCGGCCGTGGTGGTGGCGCAGAACGCCGCCGACATCGCCGCCGAGCGCGGCCTTTCCAGCTTCGACCAGCGGCATAATTTCACCGGCACGTGGATTTACGAGCTGCCGTTCGGGAACGGAAAGAAGTATCTACAGACCGGGCCGGGCGCACACATTCTCGGGGGGTGGCTCTGGAACGGCAGTTGGACCATCGCCACGGGCACCCCGCTGAGTCCGCGGATTATCGGTGCAGTTTCGGAAGTGAATAGCGGCACCAGCGGAACGCTGCGTCCCGACCTGGTTCTCGGACAGCCCATAACGGTTGGCAATCCCAGCATCCACGAATGGTTTAACACGGCCGCTTTCTGCGACCAGGATCTGCCCGGCTCGAATTGCTACACTTCCACGCCGACCTATGGCGACGCGGGCCGCAACATCATTCCGGGTCCGGGCCAGATCACGTTCAACATGGCGGTGAGCAAAACGATCCAGTTCCGCGAGCAGCGCACGCTGGAGTTCCGCGCCACGGCCAACAACGTGTTCAATCACGTGAATTATGCGGGGGTGGATACGAACCTGAACTCGCCCACGTACGGCCAGGTGATCAGCGTGGGCACCATGCGCCGCGTGACGTTTCTCACGCGATTCCGGTTTTGAGGGGGTTACATGCCGCGCTCTTCGCGAAAACTCGGCGCCACGCTCCTCGCTCTTGCCTTCCTGCTCGAAATGTCCGGGCCTCCCGCCCTGCGTTCGCAGAATGGGCCCCCGCCGCCTCCGCAGGATGCTTCGCAGCAGCGGCAATCCACATCCCGGCGAAGCGGTTTCCGCTTCAAGGTGAATACAAACCTCGTCCTGGTGAACGTGGTGGTGCGCGACAAGCAGGGAAACTTCGTGCGGGGAATGACCCAGAACGATTTTCAGGTGTTCGAGGACGGGAAGCAACAGACCATCGCTGATTTCGGATTGGAAGATACGGACGCGGTTGCGCTGGAGGCCCAGAACACGCCGGGCGTGACGGGCGTCGCGGGAGGGCCGCCGTCACCGCCTCCGCCGCCACCTGATCCGCAATCCACCGAGGAGATGCGCAATCGGCGCATCATCGTAATGTTTTTCGATTTCACGACCATGGATCCGGAGCAAATCGATCGCTCGGTGACCACGGCCAAGAACTTTGTGCAAAAACAAATGGCTCCGGCGGACCTAGTGGCGCTCGTTTCACTGGCCTCTTCCATGCATCTCGATCTCGACCTGACGGCGAACCGCGACCACATCCTGAACGTGCTGGACGCGTACATCTCGGGCCAGGGTCAGGGATTCGACGCCGGGGACACAGGAAGCGCCGAGGGCAACCCGGAGACCGGGGGTGCGTTTACACCGGACGACACGGACTACAACGTGTTCAACACGGACCGCAAGCTGGAAGCGCTTGAATCGCTGATGCAGACGCTCGGTGGAATCCAGCAGAAGAAATCCATCATTTACTTCAGCAATGGAATCAGCCGCTCCGGGATCGAGAACCAGGCGGCGCTGCGCGACGCGACCGCCATGGCCACGAAGACGAACTGCTCGATCTATCCCGTGGACATCCGCGGGCTGTTGGCCATGCCTCCGGGCGGCGAGGCGCAAAATGCCAGTATCCACGGCGTTTCTGCATACAACGGCGCAGCGACGATCAACCAGTTCGAATCCAACGCGTCCTCGCAGGAAACACTCTCCACGCTCGCCGCGGACACGGGCGGCAAGGCGTTCCTCGATTCCAACGATTTCGGCCTCGTGTTCCAGCGCGTGCAGAAAGACACGTCCGCGTATTACATACTCGGCTTCTACAGCACAAACACGGCACAGGACGGAAAATACCGGCGCCTGCTGGTGAAGGTGAAGCGGCCCGACGTGAAAATCGAGTTCCGCCAGGGCTATTACGCCCCGCGCGACTTCCTGCATTTCCGTCAGGAGGACCGCGACAAGCAGATGGCGGACGAACTGGCCTCCGACCTTCCCGAAACGGACGTATCGTTCTACATCGGCGCGGCGTTTTTCCGGCAGGACGCAGTGCGGTACTACATTCCCGTATCGCTGGTGATTCCCGGCTCTCAAATTCCCTTCACGCAGGACCAGGACAAAGAAAAGGCCTCGGTGGACGTCATCGGCCTGGTGCGCGACAGCTCGGGCGCCCCGTTCGGAAGCGTCCGCGACACGGTGAAGCTGAACCTCGACGCGTCGCAGCAGGTGCGCCGCAAAAACGTGCAATACAATACGGGTTTCATCCTGCCCCACGGGACCTACCACATGAAATTTGTGGTGCGGGAGAATCAGAGCGGCAGGCTGGGCACATTTGAGACGGATCTGAGCGTGCCGGATTTGAGCAAGGCGCCGCTGAAGATGAGCTCGATAGTGCTGGGCAGCCAGCGCATCCCCGCCGCTGGGAAAAAGGAAGGGCCCAATCCGCTGCAGCGCGACGGCATGGAACTGGTGCAAAACGTGATGCACGTCTTCCGCACCGACCAGCATCTCTTTTTACAGTATGAGATTTATGAACCCGCAAAGCGCAAAGAGACCGTTCCCGCTGCGGCGCCGGCCGAGGCGGCTGGCCCAGCTCCGGGTGCGCCGGCTCCGAAAGCGTCTGGCGCTCCGGAAATGCACGTCCTGACCAGCCTGGAATTTTTGCAGGGCAACAAGAAGCTCTACGAGACGAAGCCGCTCGAGGCTACCGAACTGACCGATCCGCAGCGCAAAGCCGTGGTTTTCCAGATCGAGCTGCCACTCGATAATTTTCCGCCGGGTCTTTATACCTGTCAGATCAACGTGGTGGACGACGCGGCGGGCAGCTTTGCGTTCCCGCGCACTGTGCTTCTGATCAAGGCGCCGCCATCAGCGACACAATCCACGACGCCTACGGGCGGCACTCACTGATCAAAACTCGGCGAGTAGGGGCATCCGCCGCGGCGGAATGTGACCCTACAGAGATAGCTTCGGCAGCGGCTCGAGCGCAGAACCACCCGCGGCAATCTTTGCGGCCATGCGGCACATCTCGTCGTGAATCAGGCCGTTGGAGGCCACGCAGACGCGCTCTCCGGGCACGAACGGCTTCCCAGCAAAATCAGTGACGCGGCCGCCCGCTTCTCGAATCAGCAGCGTTCCTGCCGCCGTGTCCCAGGCCTTCAATCCAAATTCCCAAAAGCCGTCGAGGCGCCCGCAGGCCACCATGCACAAATCCAGCGCCGCGGCGCCCACGCGGCGCACGCCGTGCGAAGCCAGGGTGAACTGCCAGTAGAAATGGATGTTGGGATTCTCCGTCCGTTTGTGCGTGGGAAATCCGGTGCCGAGCAGGCTGACCGCCAGCCGCTCCGTTTGGGAAACGTGGATGGGCCGGTTGTTCAGCCGCGCGCCCTGGCCGCGCTCCGCCGTGAACAGCTCGCCGTTCGAGGGATTCAAAATCACGGCCGCAACAAGCTCGCCCGCCTCCTCCAGCCCGATAGAAACGGCGAACGCGGGAAAGTCGTGCGCAAAATTCGTGGTGCCATCGAGAGGATCCACGAACCAGCGGAAGGGCGAGTCGCTTTCGCGGCCTCCACCTTCTTCCGCGACGATGGCGTGGGAAGGGAACTCCCGCCGCAATCGCTCGACCACCAGTTTCTCCGAGCGCTGGTCGGCCTGGGTCACCAAATCCGCGTCGCCTTTGTAAGAGATCTGCGCGGGGCGCGCAAACTCTTCCATCAAAGCGCGCCCGCCCTCCTGCGCCGCCTCGATGGCGACTTCGAGATAGCGGCTCATTCGGCCGCACCGTCGGTCAGATAGATGCGCCGGTTGCGAATGCGCATGGGGCCCGCCGCGGCCGCCGAGGTCACGCGCACCTCGATGCGACGGATGCTTTTTTTCGGCGGGGGCGGCTGCGGATAAAAAGCCAGCAGGTATTGAGTGCGGAGCTCGCGGTCGATTTCCTCGAACAGCCCGTCGAGCTGGCCCAAATCATCGGCCAAGAACATGGCGCCGCCGGTACTGTCAGTGATGGTAGCCAGGGCATGCTCGCCGCCCAGGTCGCGCAGCGCGTCGGATTTCACGGCGCGAATCACAATCGTGTAGAGCAGGGCCTCCGCGGACACAGCCGCATGGCGCGCGTCTTCAAACGTCGCCCGGCTCGTAGTCTCTCCCGCGTCCGTCACCAGCACGATCACGCGCCGGCGGCCCGGCTGCTGGCGGGCCAGTTCGCTGGAGGACAAATAGATTGCGTCGTAGAGCGAGGTTCCCGCGCCACCGCGCATGCGCTTGACTGCGGCTTCGAGCGTAGCCTCGTTTGCGGTGAATGGCGTGAGCCGGTCCACGCGCTCCGCGAAGGTGTAAAGGGCGAGCGTATCCTGCGGACGCAGCACCTTGCGAATGAATCGCATGGCCGCGGCGCCTTCAAATTCCATTTCTTTTGCGGCACTCAGGCTGGTGTCAATCATCAGCGCCAGATCGAGCGGCTGTTGGGTCTCTGCCTCGAAGACGGCGATCTGTTGCTGGGTCCCTTCGTCGAACACCGAGAAGGCATCGCGCGGCAGGCCTGTGACCGGGCGTCCAGAGCCGTCCTGAACGTTCACCCACACGTTTACCAGATCCACCTCGGTGCGCAGACGCCCGCCCCGCGCTACCTGCGCCCGCACACAAATATCCCCTGCCATCAACAGCAGCGGGAGGAGGAACGCGGCGAGCCGGAAGGGACGCTGGCGGGACGGACGCGCAGCCGGCCTCATGGGCGCTTGGGATCCGGCCCGGGAATCGGTTCCAGGGCTTCCCCTTCGGCCCACACCGCGCCGTCCGCGAAGTATTCTCTTTTCCAGATGGGGACGCTGCGCTTGAGCGTGTCGATGGCAAACCGGCAAGCGTCGAACGCCACGGCGCGGTGCGGCGCGCTGACGGCGATGAGCACACTGGTCTCTCCGATTTCGAGGCGGCCTAGACGATGCACCACGGCCACGCCGCTCACGGCATAGCGCGCGCGGAGCGCCGCAGTCAGCTCGCGCAGTTTTTCGAGCGCCATGGGTTCGTAGGCTTCGTAATCGAGGTAGAGCGTGCGCCGGCCGCGCGTGTGGTTTCTGACGATGCCATCGAATACGACGACGGCGCCTTCTTCGGGTCCCTTCACTCGATTTACGATGGGCTCCGCGCAGATGGGGTTGTGCACGATCTCGATCCAGTCGCGCGAGGCCGCGGCCACGGCGCCTCCGCTTACCGGAGGGAGAAACGCCACCTCGTCGCCCGTGCGCAGCGCCGCTTTCCATTCGGCCAATTCCTGATTTACGGAGGCGGCCACGGACGGCCGCAGTCCCGCCAGCGCCGGGTAGGAGGAGCCGTAGAGCGCGAACACGTCTTCCACTCGCGAGCCTTCAGGTAGTTCGGCCGACTCCTCCCCGCGGCCCACGATGTCCTTCAATGTGCCAAAAAACAGGACGCGCACACGCATACAAGAATTCTACGCGCCGGGGGAAGGCATTTCCACGCCCGGCCTCACCCGGCTATGGCGGCCCCGAGCCGTTGTGGCTGGCCGCGGCGCGGGCCGCGCTGCGCAGTCGCTCTGCCGCCCGTTCCAGCGCCTCGCGAAGCGACTCCGCCTCCAGCCGTGCCGTGGCCCAGTCTCTCCGTTCAATGGCTTCTCGAACACCGGGGAATACCACGGCCGCGTAGCCGCTGTTCACTCCCGGAGCGGAGAAGGCGTGCCGGTACCACGGCCGTCCCGCGAGCCCGGCGGGAGCCAGCAGGCCTGCTTCCACACCGGCCAGCAGACGGGAGACGCTTTCGGTGCGCTGCCGGTCGGGCGAGTTGGCGAGTAGATTGTGGACCGCCTCGTCTGCCTCGTGCGCGGCCTCCTGGAAATCGGCTACAGCCGATGCCGCGCCGCGCAGATCGAGCGCTCGCCCATCCCGCACGCCCGCCGCACGGGCCGCTGCGCGCATATCTCCCAGCAGGCGTTGGGCTTCGGCGGCGTATTCAGGGTAGTCGAAGGGGGGAACGTCCGCGTCCGCCAGCCGCATCACGATTCGACCGGCGATTCGCGCCATCATCACGTGATAGGCGAATTCCGGATCTCCCTGCCGCTTCATCCAGTCGAAATCATCGTAGATCGAATGGTAGACGCCGTAATCTCCCGCCGAGCTGATGTCCAATGACGGGATCCCCGCGTGTTGATAGAAGGCGCTGTAATCCGATCCCGAACCGAGAGCGCTCATCGCCAGGGGGCGGCCGGCGCCGTTCCGCTGGCGCGTGCTGCCTCGGGACATTCCCGCGGTTTCCTCGGCGCGCTCGCGCCAGCGGTCGTACACCGTCCTGCCGGTGCGCGGATCGGGAGTGTCGCGCGCCACCTCGCGCACCAGTTCGCGCAACGATGGCGTGGCCGCTCCGCCGAACCGTTCGCCGACCACCGCGACATCCATGTTGAGATAGGCGATCGCGTTTCGCGCCAACTCGCTCATGTGGTCTTCAACCCAGGCCGTTGAACCCACCAGGCCGAACTCCTCCGCGTCCCACGAGCAGAATAGAATCGTGCGCCGAGGCGTCCAGCCGGCGCGCTTCAGCGCGCCGAGCGAGCGCGCCACCTCGAGGAGCACGGCTGTGCCGCTGCCCGGGTCAGCCGCGCCAAAAACCCACGCGTCGTGATGGTTCCCAGCCAGGACCCAATCGTTCGTCTCGCCGGGCAGCCGAGCGATCACGTTATAAATGGAGCGCGTCTCGAGGCTCATCGCGACTCTCAGGTGTGCTTCCGCAGGCCCCGGGCCGAGGGAATAGCTCGTCGGCATGCCGCCTTGCCAATCGTGCGGCGCTTTCGGCCCACCCATGTACCTCATCAGTTCCACTGCGTCCCGCCAGGAAATCGGCAGGGTCGGAATGCGCGGCAAGTTCAGGCCCGCCCGCGTGTCCAGTCTCTCGTCGATTTCCGCGCGCGGCAGTCCATGCAGCGGGGCAATCGGGTTCCCGGGATAAAGAAATGTGTACTGCACCGAGCCGCGCTCAATGCCGCTTTCCGGCCGCCAGGGGCCCTGCGGATACGGGTCGCCCTGGCGGTAACCGTCGTCCGCCGGGTCCGAATAGAGCAGCACGGCTGCTGCGCCGTTTGCTTCCGCCAGATGAACCTTCACGCCGCGGAAGCACCGGCCGTAGCGGATGAGCGCGATCTTCCCGCGCACGTCTACGCCCAGTTCCGCTAACCGCTGGAAATCCTCAGGCAGCCCGTAATTCACGTACACCACTTGGCCGGTCACATCGCCGGCTGGTGAATAGGCGCTGAACGCTGTCACGCTGCGCGGGTCCGAGGTCGATGGGTCACCCGGCACTGGCTCTTCCGGCCGGGCCAGGCGCATTGCCGCCGGTGCCGTGCGCTCCAGTAGGACTTCTCCGGGATAGGAGAGGACTACGCTGTAAGGGACGATCTCCGCTTCGAGGCCGGCGGCGATGTATTCTTCGCGCAAATATTCCGCCACGCGCCGGCTAGCCTCTGTCCCAGCGAGGTGTGGTTCCGATGTGAGCCGTCGCAGCGTGGCCTCGGCACGCCCGGCGCTGGGCATCTGCGCGAATTTGGACTCCCACTGCTCTTCGGCGGCGGACCGCGCCGCGGTAAATCCCCGCAGCCCTCCGGGCTCCGGTTGCGCAGTCTGTGAATTGTTGGCGCGCGCGGCCGACAGCGAGAGTGCCAGTGCGGCCGCGGCGGCAGCCGCGATACTGCGCAGATGTATCCTTCCGACCCGAATTGCCCGCATGCCCCGCAGCTTATCCACCCCGTGGCCGTCCGTCGGAGCCCTAAAGCCGCTCGACCGGCTCGCGTCGGCGCCTCATTCTATTCTGGAATTCTTCTTTGCGCAGCCCGAGCCATATTTTCGCGGGTGCTTGGAATCCGCCCGGGAGGGCGAATAGGGACTCATCGACGGTGCCTCTGCGACGCTGATTCAGGCGGATGACCACTCATAAGCTGCAGAATGTAAATGGCTTAACGCCCTGGCGTCCCGGATCGGCCCGCTCCCCCCTCTCAATCTCGGCATTGAGCTTCACACCCGCAGGCCTGTTGCTTTCGCGTGCAGAGTTAACCTTCTTGCCACACCCACCTAGCCTTTCGTTGACTCCCCGCACTCCCTTGCTAGCCTCGATAGTGGGGATTGGCCTGCCCAGCGCACTCCCTTACTGCCATTTGCTGGAGCAGCCAGCGCCATGATTTATCGCCATATTATTGTCGCAGTGCTTGTGGGTGTCCTGGCGAGTTCACCTCCCGTAATGGCGGGAGGGGCCGTGGTTGGTTCCGCGGGCCCGAGTGAGAAGGTGGTCGTGCGCGGAACTCCGCTGGAGCAGGGGACAAATATTTTCAGCGGGGACGTGATTGAAGTCGGCGCGGGCGGAGAGGGCGTGGTCACTTTCGGACACAACGCCATGGCCCGTTTCGCTGCCGAGAGCGCTGTGCGCGCGTCCCGTGACACCACAAACATCGGACTGGAACTGCTGCGCGGGCAGATGACGTTTCGTTCCACGCCGGATCAGCCGGTCGTGGGCTCGTTCGTTGATGCTCTGGTGCAAGCCAATGGTGGCAAGGAGGCGGTGGCCATCGTTGCCTTCCGCAATGCAAAGCTGGTCGCCATCACCGCAGAGCGTGGCGCGCTGGACGTGTCCGCAGGACGCGACCACCGCACCGTCACCGTGCCCGAGGGAAAGACAGTGGAAGTGGCCCTGGTGGACGATACAGCGCCGAAGGCCGACAACGCTGCGGGCGCGCCTCCGCCGGACAACACAGATTCGAACACGAAGCGGAATGTCGCCGCATGGACCACAGGCATGATACTGGCCGGAGGAACTGCTCTTGGCGGCGCTCTCGCCCTCAGCAAGAACCAGCCGCAACTCACGTGCCCGCAGAAGGGCGCCCTCGTCAGCCCTTACGCCTTTCCCTGTGACTGACGATTCGATTTGAAGAATGAGAAAGGCCGGGGATCTCTGAACGCATCTCGCGGAGTGCCTGCGTTGGTCGGCTCACTTTTGCATGCGCAAAAGAGCGGCCGCAATCCCGGCGCACTTCAGCCGTAAATCAGCCGCGAACCGTCAGAACCGGGCATGCAGCTTTCGAAACGACTTTGTGCGCCGTGGCGAACGGCAAGTGCGTCGCCGTGCCGCGTGCTGTGGCCGATGGTCGAATGCCCAGAACAATGAGGTTGCTGGACTGCCGCGCCGCAACCTCCAAAATCCGCTCCGCAGGCTCGCCGCGCTCCACCACGTAATCCGGGACGCACCGGCTCACGGCTTCGAGGGGAACCAGATCCTCCAGGCGACGCAGTGCCGACGCTTCGATTGTGGCCCAGCGGTCAAAATTACTCGCCTTCAGTTCGTCTTCAACGTGCAGGACCGTCAGGCAGGCCTTGCATTCCCCCGCGAGCCCCACCGCATGCGCCGCAGCGGGTTCTGACGCCGGCCCGAAGTCGGTCGCCAGGAGAATCCGGGAAATCGCAACGTTTCGCCGTGACTCGGAGGCGAGCTGAGGTCCTACAGTGAGGACGGGGCACGGCGCGGTCCGAAAGATTTCCTCGGCCACAGATCCGAGCAAGAGCTTGCTCACGCCCGTGCGTCCGTGTGTGCCCATCACCACCAGATCGATCTTATTTTCCAGGATCGTGGCCAAAAAACTCGAGCACAGGTCCCCTTCCACAATGAGGATCTCAGGAGCCAAGCTGGGGAAGGTCTCGAGCAGCTTTTGACGTTGCTCCTCTTTCCGCTTTGCTGCGGACTCTTGCAAGCCGGCCCAGGTGTTGGGGCTCGTCATGGGATTGACAGCGGGAGGGCTCACATGTAGGGCCCAAAGTTTCGCGCCGAATACCTCGGCGAGCCGGGTGGCATAGGGAACTGCCGTGTTCGATGCGGGCGAAAAGTCCGTCGCAAACAAAATGTTCTTCAACTTTAGCTTCGTTTCGATAGCCAGCATGATTTTTTCCCCCTCTTTTCTAACTACACCTGTTTGTTCCAGGGGGCCGTGACGCAGGTCACGTCGGCCGGTGAGTCGTATCGTCTGGAGAGCTGTAGAAACTGCTGATTCGCGAAGCCGTTGCGAGCCTCTTGCCCGATTCATTCTAACGGTGCTTGAGGGCCTCGAGTTCTTCGAGCGTGCGTGGCCAGTCCCCACGCAGCAATCGAGAGAGGCTCCGGTCCGCAAGCAGTTTTCCTCCCGTTTGGCATCGAGGGCAGTAATTCGTTTCGTTGTTCGCGTAGCGAATTCGTTGAATTTTCTCGCCACATCGGGGACACGGCTCTCCATAGCGTCCGTGAGCTGCCATCCCTTCGCGGAACGCGGTCACCTTTTCGGGGAATACGGCTCGTGCGTTCGAACAAAGCCGGTTCACCCACAACTCCAGGGTATGTCGCGTCGCGGCGAACAACCTTGCCCACTCCTCCGGGCTTAATTTGTGTGTCAGTGCGACGGGCGAGAGCTTGGCCGCGTGCAGGATCTCATCGGAGTATGCGTTGCCAATGCCGCTTACAAGGCGCGGATCGGTGAGGGCCCGTTTGAGCGTGCGATTTTCCGCACTAAGTCTGGCGCGGAACGCGGCGAGATCGCATGCAAATACTTCGATGCCTCCTGGGTCAAGGGAACGCAGGCCCTGCTCGCCGGCCAGGATATGCAGCGAGGCTCTGCGCTTTCTGCCCGCTTCGGTAAGCGCCAGCAAACCGCTGGGAAACTCGAAAACCGCCAAGCACTTCCGGGCCGCCCGCTTCGCGCCCTGCGGCTGCCAATGAAGCCGGCCGGCTATCATCAAGTGCAGCACGAGCCATAGATCGTTTTCCAGACCGATTGCGATTCGCTTGCCAATCCGCCGCAGCTCATGGACGACTCGTCCCTGCACATCGGCCATCGCGGGCTGCGTTGTCCGCAGCAGGAAGGGACTGAAGAGCCGGACCTGCAGGAGCGGTTGGTTCACGATGCGCGATTCGAGCGCGGCGAGATATGCGGCGATATCGGGAAGTTCCGGCATGCGATCGGTTTAGAGCCAGCCTGTAGCCGTTGACTTCTCGTTCCAGCCTCCCATGCCAGCGCTGCTGGAATCATACAATCGAGTTGCAGTGCGCCCGTAGCTCAGGTGGAAAGAGTCCGCCCGGGGCGGACCTCCGAACTAAGAGGCAAATCTTACGAAGCTTTTGCTGAGCGTGGCCTACAGGCTCCCTCTCCCGAGACTTCGCCCTCGGTTGTACCGAAGTTATGCCGAATTCGCTTCGCTGCCTTGACGACCCACAATTCTGCCGATCACTTGCCTCGTCCAATTACGCCATACGGGTCCCATTGATGCCTGTGCGTCGTCCTCCCCACTTCCCACAACACCGTTCCTGGTTACCTTCCGGATAGCCGACCACCCGCCCAGAATCGTCGGCATCCGCTGCAATGGTTTGCGTCGGCTATAATTGGCGCGCGCGCATGGCCCTTGCGGTGCAAGTTGATCATGCAAACGTCAATCGTTTTTCAGGAGCAATCATGGGCGAGGATAGTTTTATTCCGGTTGCAACCAATGCCAGGTCACGAAGTGACCTCGTTGAGCGTGGGTTCACTCGTCAGCCACTCAGGGTTGATGTAGACATAGCGCGCTCGCTGGAAACGTTATCCCATGCTGCCTGGTCCGTTCCAAGGGACAAGTACTACGATGGGGGCGACAGGTATCGTTCCTTGAATCGTGTTCGGGCCGAGATTGCTGAGGGCGGTGTAAAGGTCTGGTTGAGCGAAGAGAGCACGCCCTACGTGCAACTGAAGAAATACAACACGACAATCGGCGGCCAGCCGCGAGAGTACGCTCCGCTGCCCCCGGCCATCGCCGGTTCGATAGGCGTTCGCAAGATGATTGCTCACCACCTTTCTTACCTGCCCCTGTCGACGGTGGGAACGAAGTATTTGGTCAACGTTCACCTAATCAGGTTTACCGCTACGCCTGGCCGGCCGTGCGACACGAGTCCACCGGGCTTACATAAAGACGGGGAAAAGTACATCGCCACGCATCTAGTGTGCCGCTGCGGCGCTCTGGGCGGCGAAGTCATCATAACCGACAATGACAAGCGGGAAATGGATCGCTTCACGATGCGCGAATCGGGTGAGTGTTACGTCTTCGACGATGATCGCATCTGGCATATGTTGACGCCGGTGTCGGTACTGGAAGGCAATCGGTTTGCCTACCGCGACACGCTGGCATTCGATATGCTGCCAGAGGGCTGGGAACCTGTGAAGTGATCGGAGACGGAGGGACTCAAACCCCTGCGCACGTGCTTGCCCCTACAACGGTCTAGCAAATTCAGCTCGTGCTCTGCTGGCAACAGACCACTCCCGGTTTGGCGACCATCCGTCCCGAATCCTGACAGTCACGTCCCGAATCCCTCTCCTGCCCTTGGAGTGTACTCGGAGCCGGTCGTGCGTCATTTCTTGGCTGGGATCTCGTCAAACATGTACCGGAAAATCTTCCAGGATCCGTCTTTTTGCTTTTTCCATACGATAAGGTTTTTGCCGTGGAACTGGATCTGTTTGTCGTTCCGCGTCACAATGCCGTCGAAATCTGCCGTTTCGATCGCGATATCCCCCACCACATGGAAGCTGTTCGATTGGAGCGTCAGCGTGAAGGGCGCAAAGTGCGGGTCGGCGACGAGCTTCCTGTAGTATTCGTGGATAGCCGCCTTGCCGATTACCGGTTCCTCCTGCTTCGGCATTAGCACCGCGTTTTCGTCGTAAAGATCGGTGATCGCTTCGGCGTCTTTTTTGTTCTCTGCGGCGACCCATCTCTGGTAGCGTTCCGCCACCACCGCCTTGATTTTGGCTTCGTCGTCCTTCGCTAACACCGGCAGGACGGCAAGGAACACGAGCGTAAGCAACACAAGTCTGCGCATGTTCACCTGACGGTTGCTCTCTGAGTTTGGTTTCACTGAGGGTACCGGGGCACCGATTCCGCAGAGCAGAGATCAAGCGCATCCTCGTTGCACAGGCAAATCAGACGAAAAAGACATCGGGACGCGCCGAATGAGCCGGGCCGCGAATTCATGGTGATAGAATGGCACCTACAGACGCGCCCGTAGCTCAGTTGGACTAGAGCGTCTGCCTTCTAAGCAGAGGGTCGGGGGTTCGAATCCCTCCGGGCGCGCCACTCCTCCCACGGCCTTGCATGGTGATTTTCCCGGTTCCAGCAAAATCCTGCCGGGGCATGTCCGGATTCCCTGCTTTTCTCCGCTCGCGCCCTCCGGACGGGCGTCTGCCGCGCGATCCCGGCACCCGCGGGGTAGTGTAGAATCGTGCCGCCATGCTCGGTCTTCTGTCCATCATCGCGCTCGGATTTTTTCTCGGGATGCGCCACGCCACGGATCCCGATCATGTCATCGCCGTTTCGACAATTGTCTCCCGCCATCGTTCCCTCGTCCACGCTGGCGCCATCGGGCTTCTCTGGGGCATAGGCCACACGCTGACGATTCTTCTCGTTGGCGGCGGAATTGTCCTGTTCGGTTGGGTTATCCCGGCGCGGATCGGTCTTTCCATGGAATTGTCCGTCGGATTGATGCTGATACTCCTGGGCGTGTTGAATCTCACCGGATTTCTGCAATGGCTTGCCCGCGTCCTTCCCCACCGGCATTGGCACGACGCGCTCTGTGAGCCTCCTGAGCACGCTCATGCGCCCCCCCAAGGATCGGATCCCGGCGATCCGGCGGAGAAACCGCTGCACTGGTTCGACCGTCACTTTGGCGGTCTCAGCCTATACCACGCCGTCCGCCCCCTCGCCGTCGGCCTCGTGCATGGACTTGCCGGCTCGGCGGCGGTGGCGCTGCTGGTGCTGGCCACAATCCGTAATCCCAAGTGGGCAATGGCCTATCTCCTGGTCTTCGGAATTGGAACCATTGCGGGGATGATGCTCATCACCGGCGCACTCGCCATTCCTTTCGCGCTCTCCAGAGGACGGCTCGCTCGGCTCAGCACCGGCATGAGGTTGGTTTCCGGCCTTGTCAGCGTTGGGTTCGGCCTTTTCCTGGTTTATGAAATAGGCTTCGTGAACGGCCTGCTGGCCGGCCATCCCCAGTGGACCCCGCAGTAACAAGCGCACGCGCTGACGCTAAAGCCGGCATGAGGAGCGGAAATCCGACACACACGCAATTTGGTATGGAATCAGTCGAAGTTTCCGTTTTGAGGGACCGCCGCCAGAGGCTGCAGACAGAAAAGGCGGGCGAAACCGCCCGCCCTCCGTCCTTCTGATTTTGTCGCCCCTTACCGTTACGGTTTATGGGGCTTGTTATCGTGCTCCGGCTGCGCCTGGTGCTGCTGTGCTTGGTGTTGCTGCTGCTGTGCCTGGTGTTGCTGCTGCTGAGGCTGAGCCTGATGCTGCTGCGCCGCTTGGTTCCCCGGCTGCGTGTGGGCCGGTTGCTGCGCGGTCAACGCTGGCTGCGTCGTCTTCGGACTCGCATTCGTCTGCGGCGTGTTGTGCGCGTTCGACTGGTTGTTAAAGGTTGTCGCATTCCGCTTCGGCGCCGCGGCGCTGCTGGAAGTCGCAGACGCCGGCCGCGCTGCTACCACGCCCGTGCCCTTGAACACGCCCGGTTTCGACGTGGCTGCGACAGCCGGCTGCCCGTGATTCACCGAAGCCAGCAACGCGTGATTCGTGCTCGCCGCCTGCTCGTGTTGCGATTGCAGTGAAGTGGGCTGTATGTGATTCTCGCGCCCCGCCGCCAGTTCCGTGCTCGTCGGTTTCGCCGCGATGCCACCCGGGCCGCCGTTGAAGGCCGTCCGGTTCACCGCCGTATTGTTCACCACCGTGTTGTTCACGTACGTGTTGCGAAGAACCACTCCTCCGCGGTTCACCAATGCAGTGTTGTAGTAATACGCCCCGCCGCGCCAATAGCCGCCCGCGAACCCTACGCCGCCGTAGCCGAATCCGTAGTTAATCCCGCCGTAGAAACCCACGTGTGGGCCCCAGTACCCGGCGTGCCACAGGTACACTCCACCCGCCCAGCCCCAATAGCCCGGCGTCCACAGCACGCCTACTACCGGCGGCTCAACCCAGGTCCCTGGAACCCAATAGTAGCCGTTGGGCCCGTACGCCCAGTAACCCGGCGTCCAGATATATCCCGGCGCCGGAATCGGCGGTTGCACATATACCGGCAAAACCGGCGGCCCGACGTGCACGGAAATCCCCACGGCAACCTGCGCCTGCGAAGCGGCAGGCATGCCCAGGAACAGCAACGCCAGAAAGATCCACATTGTCGCTTTGATATAACGCATGGTGTCCTCGCTCCTGATTCGTCCTCAAAAATTAGGCCGGCTTCCCGGAAACGCCTGAGCTTCGCCCCCGGCAGCACACAGCGTCAATACTATAACCCCGATTCCTGAGGAAAGTTTCGCGGTTTGAGCCTGCATTTCGATCCGCGCACCGCCTCCGGCCCACCAGCCCCTGCGGCCCGTTTCATCTGATTCCAGCCCGCGAGCTTGGCGCCTGGTACCACAGGAAACGAGGGGGTACCTTCGTCCCATTGCACGCGCCTATCCCGCCCAATATTCTCTCTCCGAGGGCTGCCTCTCCCGTCCTGTCCGCTAGGCTTCCGGACGGGCTGCTCGGTGGCAGCCGATAGGGGTACGGCGGGCGCTGCTTTGCGGTTTGCGCGCACCGGCCCTGTGAGCCCGCTCCTTCGGCGGCTGGGTTTTCGAGGGAAGAGGAACGGATGAGAGTTCAGCAAGCAAGGCACGGCGAACGCATCTCGATTGCCATGCCCATCCAGGTGTTCGGCACGGAGATTACCGGTCAGGATTTCATGGAGATGACCGAGACGCAGATTCTTTGCCGCGACGGCGCCGCCATCATCTCCACTCACCGCCTGGCTCCCATGCAGCAGATTACCGTGCGCAACCTCGCCACGGGCGTGGAAGCCCACGCGCGCATCATCGGCGAGATGAGCGCGAAGCCGAACTCCCGCGTTTACGGGATCGCCCTGCTCGAGCCCGACTTCAAGCTCTGGAACGTCAATTTTCCTTGTGCCGACGGCGACGAGCAGCGCTCCGAACGCTGGCTGGAATGCAACGTGTGCCAGGGCCGCGAGCTCGCCTCGCTCACTACACTCGAGTGCGACGTCTTCCACGCCAATCGCCAGCTCACCCGCTCCTGCAAGTGGTGCGGCGAGCCTACGGTCTGGAATCTCGCCGCTCACGAAGCTTCCGGTGATCGGCGCAAGCTTTGCGAGCCGCCTCCCAAAGTTGCTGCCGCCGCTGCCCCCGAGCCGGAAAAGACGCGCGCCGCTCGCAAGCACCCCCGCGTCCAGATGAAGATGACGGCTTGCGTGCGCGAACCCGGCTTTGGAATCGACGACCTCGTGCAGGTGGAAAACGTCTCGCGCGGCGGCCTGAGTTTTCTCAGCCACAACGCTTACCGCCCCGGCGCCCTGCTGGAAATTGCCGCGCCCTACATGAAGGGTGCGGAGAATGTTTTCGCGCTCGCCCGCGTCCAGCGCGTTCAGCTCGTCCCGGAGAGGCAGCTCAACCTCTACGGCGTCAGTTTCGTCAAGAAGTCCGAACTCTAACCGCTGCTCTTGACCGCTCCTGCGAAGCAAGGGCCCCGCGCTCTTCCGGCCCTTACCTGCGTTCGCTCATCGTCTTCCCTGCATCGAGCTTTCCGTCCGCCCCTGCAGTCAGTTCCACGAAGGCCGGGTCGTGCTTCAATGTCGCAAACACCGCATCCACCCGCGCCTCCATCATTTCCTTGCTGCGCACCGCCTGGAACCGCTCGTACTCGAAGAAGTGGCGCTTGAGCAATTCCAGCGCCTTTTCCCGCTGGCCCATCTGCGCGTAGATCGCGGCCAGATTGTACGACGCGGGCAACAAACCCTCATTCTCTCTCGCGATCTTCAAGGCTTCTTCCCCGTGGCCGTTTCCCGCCAGGAACGCCGCAGCAAATACCAGCGTGTAGGGATCGTGTGGAGCGACGTTGAGCGCATCGTTCACGTACTCATCTCTCTTCGCCCCGTCCCCCTCTGAATTCCAGTACACCGCCAGGTTGCGATACGCCAGCGCCAATGGATATGTCTCGACCGACCGCTCCATCATCTGACGCCCCGCCTGGAAATCCCCATCGTGAATCGTCATTTTTCCCAGACCGTGCAGCGCCACCGCGCGCGAGAGTGCGTCCGCCGGCATCGCCAGAATTTCTTCAAATGCTTGCCGCGCCTTTTGCCAATCGCCGATGTGGTGCCGGTACAGCTCGCCCAGGAACCGCAACGGTGTCGCATCCGACGCGTCCATGCGGTGCGCCTCCGCGTAGAGCCGTTCCGCGTCCGGATACCGCGCGTTGTTCTCCGCCGCCAGACCTGCATTGAGCTTCTCAGTGATCCGCACGCCCAGCGCAGCGTCGAAGTTCGGCGCGTCGAACATCTGCCCCACATCGTTCACGCCCAATTTCTTCAGTTCCTTCGCTGCGTCTTTGGCCCTTCCCGGAAACATGCATTTCTGCCCGACTATACTGCGCAGTTCCGCGATCGCGCCCTGCGCGTCACCGGCCTTCGCCTTTTTCCTCGCGTCCTCCAGTCTTTCCTTCACCCCCGAATCCCGCTTTCGCATCTCTGTTTCCACGAGTTCTTCCACTTGTGCCACTCGGAGAAAGCCATTAGTGGCTTCCGCTTTGCCAATCACCGTGTCATCCGGCTGCACCAGTACAGCCACGGGCGGCTTTGCGTCTGCCGCGAATTTCTGTCCTCTGGGACTCGCCGCGGCGGTAATCTCCATGGCCACGCATTGTGCGGAATAGAGCGTGAGTGTGCGGGAGTTCCGCAGGCTGGAATGTTCCAGCTCCTGCTGCCCGGTGGGAATCCAGTACAGGATCAATCCTTCTTTAATCGGCGGGTCGCCCGCTTTCAATACTTTCCACGGCACCTGATAGGCGGGATCGTCCGCGCCGCCCATTCCGCCGCCTCCCCCGCCCCCGCACGTCGCCCACATCAGCGCCGAGGGCAGAAGAAGCACCATAACCAAGGCGAGTGCCAGTCCACGGCAACAGTGTGTTTTCATGCCCGGGAATTATAGCAAAGCCGCTTGGATCCCCTTCGATAGCTGCGGTAACGGCCTTTTTTACCGTGGGCTGTCACTCATTTTTCCGTCGTCCTCAGATATTCCAGGCTCGCCAGTTGCCCCCAGCCCGCCGACTGCTTCTCTTCCAGCGTCCAGGTGTACTCGTCGCTGGTCTTCCGCCTTACCAGAACGCGCAGGTCCGCCATCTTCCCCTCGAAGTCTTCTGCACGGAAGCTGAACTGGGTCACGTCCCCATCTACCGTCACCGCCCCTTGCGTGATGTGATTGCGCGCATCCATGTACCACATCGCGAGGGCCGATTGCTCGGCGTTCCAGAAGAATTGCCCGTCATAGTTCTTCAGCGTTCCCTGCGGGCTTACAAAATGCGTCGTGAATCGGATGTACGCCCCGTTGTCCGACCAGGAGTAGCGCGTCTCGATCCGCAATCCGGGAGCCAGCTTCGCCGCGTCTGCTGTCCACACTCCGCCGACAAGCCATTCGAGTGGTGCGATGGGTTTGGTCGCGGCTGGCTTCCGCTCGCCTTGTTGCCCGAACACTCCCGTTGCTGCCAGCGCCAGCAGGATCGGCACAGCCATTGCCTTTTTCATCTCGCCTCCTCGGGATTTGCGGCGCGGCCGGGGATGACCGGCTTTCGTCGTTGTATAAACGGCTTTCCGCTAATGCGCGGGGTAGCTTTTCGTTGCTCCCGTCCTCGCATTGAAGACTTCAAATTTCCCGTCCGGCCATGCCGTTAGCTTTAGGTAATTTCCCGCGTCCGGCCCGGGCAGGTTCGCGATGTATGCGTCGGCGACATTTCGCGCCCCGTCCGCTTCTGCGGTGTGGAGCTGCCATAGGTCTTCCAGCCCAGGCGACGATTCGATGGTCTTCCACACGGTGGGCGAACCGCCCTTCCTCCCTCCGTTGTCCATAATCGCCACGCGCGGCGCGATGGCGTCGACGAGCGCCGCGCTATCGCTCGTCGCTGTGCCATGGTGCGACACCACGAAGATCTCCACCCGGCCCAGTTTGTTCGCCGGACACATCAGCAGTGCTTCCTTCTCTGCCGTCAGATCGCCCAGGTCCAGAATACGCAGCTTCCCGAATACGATTCGGATCCCCAGCGAGCGGGGATTTTCAATCTGTTCGCTCGGCTTGAGATCGGCGCCCTCGCACGCCGGGTTCGGCTGTCCCGCCCCCGGCAACGGTTTCTCGATCACTTCACCCGCCGCGCTGACCACGGTCGCCTCCATCTCCGGAATCGGGAGCTTGTCTCCCGGCTTCGGCGACAGGCGCTTCACCTTTCCACTCGCAACCAGCCACATATAGATCTTGAACATCGGCACTGTGCTTTCCTCGGTGGGCTCCGTGTTGTCGCCATGGTCAATCACGGTTCCAATCGGAAGCCGCTCTGCAACCTCTGCAAGTCCGCCCGCGTGATCCGGGTGATAGTGGGTCAGCAGCACGTAATCCAGCCGGCTGATTCCCGCATCCTTTGCCGCCGCCGCAATCCGGTCGGCGTCACGACCGTTATTTCCCGCCCACCCCGTATCCACCAGCAGCGAGTGTCCTTGCGGCGTCACAAAAAGCGTCGATTGTCCGCCCTCCACGTCCACGAAATAAATCCGCAATCCCGGCGATTTCGGCGCAGGCTTCGCGCCGCCCGCCGCTGCCGCTATCCCTCCTATCGTCAAAAAGAAGGCGACCGCGCTCCCTGCCGCTCTCCGCCGCACTCTCGAATAAAGGCTTTTCCGCATTATCGTCTCTTCTCCCGCTGCGAGCCCCGCTGGTTCCGCTACTGCGCCGCCATCCTAACACGCCAATGTTTCACCGCCCCGGCCTCTGCGCCTCCGCCTGCATCACGAGCATGTCAGCTTCTGATATGCTCGCCGCTGCGCCGGCTGAGCCGCGTGATCTTATGCCTGCACCCGCCGCTACCGAGATCATCATGATGGATGCGCTCGATCTTTCTCGAGCCATCCATTCCAAACAGGTCTCCTGTCGCGAAGTGATGGCCGCCTACCTCGACCACATCTCCCGGCTCAACCCCAAGGTGAATGCCATCGTCTCCCTTCAGGACCCCGAGTCGCTCTTGGAGCAGGCAGACGAACGCGATGCCCAGCTCGCCCGCGGCAATTCGCTCGGGTGGATGCACGGCTTTCCCCATGCCGTGAAAGACCTCGCAGCCACAAAAGGCATTCGCACCGCTTGGGGCTCGCCGCTGCTCGACGCCGTCCCCGACTACGACGAGATCTTCGTCGAGCGCCTCAAGAGAAACGGCGTCATCCTTATCGGCAAGACAAACACTCCCGAATTCGGCCTCGGCTCGCAAACGTACAACGCGATCTTCGGGGCCACGCGCAACGCCTACGACCGGTCCAAATGCGCGGGAGGTTCGAGCGGAGGCGCTGCCGTTTCGCTCGCACTGCGCATGCTTCCCGTGGCCGACGGCAGCGACATGATGGGCTCACTCCGCAACCCCGCCGCCTTCAACAACGTTTTCGGTTTCCGCACGTCTTTCGGACGTGTTCCCGCCGGCCCTAGTTTCGAGGTCTTCGCACACCAGCTCTCCGTGAATGGTCCCATGGCCCGCTCTGCGGCTGACACAGCCTTGCTCCTTTCGATCATGGCCGGCCCGGATTCGCGTGACCCTCTTTCCATCGAGCAGGACCCCGGGCTCTTCACCCGTCCACTCGATCGCGACTTCAAAGGAACGCGCCTTGCGTGGCTCGGCGATCTCGGCGGCCATCTGCCCATGGAAAACGGAGTGAAGGAACTCTGCCTCGAGTCTTTCAAAGCTTTCCAGGCCATCGGCTGCAAGATGGAAGCGACGCTCCCCGATTTTCCGCCTGCGCGCCTCTGGCGAACCTGGCTCGTCCTTCGCCACTGGCTGGTCGGCGCCGGTCTCGCGGCCTTCTATTCTGACCCCGCAAAGCGCGCGAAGCTGAAGCCCGAAGCCCAGTGGGAGATAGAGGGCAGCCTGAGCCTCACGGCAGGAGACGTCCACGATGCCTTTCTCGCCCGTACGGCATGGTATCAATCGGTCTCCCGGCTCTTCGACACCTTCGATTTCCTCCTACTTCCCAGCGCTCAGGTATTTCCCTTCGATGTGGACACACACTGGCCCAGAGAAATCAATGACGTGAAAATGGACACCTACCACCGCTGGATGGAAGTGGTGATTCCGGGCACCCTCTCCGGTTGTCCCGCGATCAACGTTCCCGTTGGTTTCGGCAAATCCGGCCTGCCCATGGGCATGCAAATCATCGGCAAAAATCACGCCGATTTTTCGGTCCTCCAGATTGCCCACGCCTACGAGCAGGCAGCTCCTTGGGTGCGCGACCATCTGCCTCCGCTGCTCGGATGAGTTACGCTCGCTCCGCCGCGTCCTTCAATTCCACCGTGAACAGCCGGATCTCATCGTCACCCACGTTCTCCACGCTGTGCGGGGGAAGCGGCCCCGACCAGACCGTCAGCGGCAGTTTCGGCGGCGGCCCGACCGCGCGAGTATCGAGCAGCAGCCGCCCCTCGCCGTCCCGGCGGACGAAGTGCGTTCCCGTCTGCATGCAAATCACGCTCGGCCAGCGATGCGTGTGCACCGGTACGACCTCGCCCGGCCCGATGCGCACCTCGAGCACGCGCACGCGTTCGTTCTCAAACAACCGCCGGTGGTGTTTCGGCGCTGCCGCAAGCGCGTCGAGCGACTCCGGCCATTCCCACGCGGTCGTCCCCGCTCGCTCGTTCGTCATCTGCCCGCGGCTCCCCCGCGATTCCTCGACCGCTCCCGCCACAGCCGCTCAGTGCAACTCCCACTCCAGTTCGTGCCTTGGATAGCTGAACCGCGCCGTCCGTGCGTACGCCAGAAAATTGAGGATCTGCTTCGTCCCCTCGCGATAGCCTAGCAGGATCGCTTCCCGCGTCCGCTCCAGGCTGAAGTCCAGCGCCGCTCCCGGCAACGATTCCTCAGGACACACTGCGAATGACTTCACATACCGGTACCGCCGCGCCCCCAGCACGATTTCAATTTCTTCCGGGTGCAGGCCGTTCTTCTCCGCGGCCCGTTCGCACGTCACATTGAAATTCGCAGCGATGCGCATGTCGTTCACCAGTGTCTGCCGCATCAGGATGTCCACCGCCGACAGTCCGACGTCCACAAACGTCTTCAGCGTCTTCTTTTTTCCCGCCACGGAATCCATCATGATCAGGAACACCACGTCTGCCCCCAGCCGGACCGCAGGCCGCAGCGGCTGGTTGGCGCACAATCCTCCATCCGCGTACAGCCGGCCGTTGAGCAGCATGGGCTCGAACGCCAGCGGCAGCGCCGACGACGCCACCACAGCCCCCACAAGGTCCGTCGTTTCCACCAGCATCGACTCGATAAACTCCGCGTCCGCTCCCCTTTCCGCCTCCAGCTTTTCCTTCGACGTGTTCGAGAAAAACACCGGGTTCCCGGTCTGCAAATCCGCAGCGCTGAAGATCACGTGGATCGGCGACGCCCGCAGCTTCTCTTCCGAAAGCCGCTCGCGCAGGAACCGCGCCCGCTCGTAGTTGGGAAACAGCCCCGGCCGCAACGGCAGCCGCAGCAGTTTGTGCATGAAACCGCTCAGCGGCACCCGCCAATAGCGACGCGACATCAAAAGCAGCCCGACCAGTGCTCCGACCGCCACCGCATAAGCGGGATACAGCCGCACCAGGGCTCGGAACCGCGGCACTACTTCCATCTCGTCCAGCAGCGCCAGGAGAAACACGACCATGATTGCGTTGCCCAAAATCGATAAGGCCGCTCTTCGCCTTTGTATCTTCAGCGCTTTTCCCGCCAGCAGATTCCGCACGATGTAGATCACGTACGGCAGGTAATCGTAGAGCAGCAGCATCACCAGTCCCGCCATCCCCAGAAGCGTCCACGTCTGTTTCGGATTGTGCAGCGACAACGCGTAGCCTTCCGAGGCCAGCAACGTGTAAATCAGGTTCCCAACTCCGGCCCAGAACGCGATCAGTCCCCCCAGCATCCACCCGTACCGCGTCCATTCGATTCCCACCAGCGTTGGCGTCACGCCCAGCCAATGGTTCACCACCGCTTCGGCGTTTCCCACCAGCGTGTCGGAGTTTCCTGCGTATCCCGCCGCGTTGATGCTGCCGATTGATGTTGCCGCGATGATGTGCGTGGGAAGTTCCGCGTCCTGGAATGCCAACAGTGCGCCCGCCTGGTAGGCCCCGCGTGTCCCGCCTCCGGAGAGCGCCAGCGCGATACGCCCGGGAAAACTCTTCCACACCTCGCGCGCCCCTTCGCTCTCCAGGCGCGCTCCGAATTCCACGCGCTCCCGCTTCAGTTGTTCGCTGGCGTCGTCAGCCGGCACGGGTCGCGATTGTTCCATTCGCTCCCGCCGCAGTCAACCGCGGCTCACCCGGCAGTCCTCGTGGTACAGGTATGGTCTGTTGTCCCGGGAATCCTGAGCGAATCTCTTGGCATCATACGCAAAATACGGGGTCCTCCGCATGAAGCCTTTGCCATCGCTCCTGGCGTACTCACTTTCGTATTTCTTCGTGTGCGCTCCCGTCTTCGCACAGGCGACATCCCAGCCTGCCCAGGAAGTTAAAGAGCCCAGGGAAATCACGATCCGCTACGGGCCTTACAAGCCGCCGTCCGCTACTTTTGCCGTCGAGTCCAATCTCGTTGAACTTCGCGTCACCGTTCGCGACGCGAAGGGTCGCCCCGTGGCCGGTCTCGCCGCCTCCGATTTCCAGATATTCGATAATAACGGCCCGCGCCCCGTCGAATTTTTCTCGGAGGAAAAGTCGCCGGCGCATTCGCCGGAAAGCCCTTCGCCCCGGCAGAAACCAGAACGGTCGGCCGCAGACGCCGCCCCTCCCTCAGCCACGCATCCCCGTTGCATCGCGCTCTTTATTGACGATACGCACGGCGGGATTCGTCCGCTCGACCAATCCAAGCGCGCCGCGGAGAAATTCATCTCCTCCGGCATGCAGCCCTCCGATCGCGTGGCCATTTTCACGGACTCCGGAACCGTGACCGTTGATTTCACTTCTGACTCCGCCGTTCTGCTCGCCGGCCTGGGCCGCGTGACACTGCACGTCCAGCGCGGCGCCGCTCCTCTTTCCGATTGCCCCACGCTCACCGCCTATCAGGCCTACGTCATTGCCAATCATCTTGACCAGTGGGCAAAGGATGCTGCCGTTGCCGAAGCGATTTCCTGCAAATGCCTGCCGGACGACAAGGTATGCATCGCCAATCAGGACCCATTCGTTGATGACTACGCCAACGCGATCTGGGTTCAATCGAAAGGCTCCTCGCTCGCTGCACTCGATGTGCTCCGCATTGCTGTCCGGCAACTGGCCGCTGCGCCGGAGGAGCGTATCCTTGTGATCCTTTCTCCCGGCTTTGTCACCGGCGATATGCAGCCGCAAACCAGTGCGATTCTGGATGCCGCCCTTCGCGCCCGCATCATCATCAATTCTATCGATTCGGAAGGCATGGTCTCCCAGACCGAGTATCCGGAAGGCCGCCGCATCGATCCTGCCGTGCGTCAAATGGTTTTGCCGGAGTTCATGGCCGCCGCCGCCGCGGCCACCGGTGGTCAGTTCATTATGAATACCAACGACGTGATCGGGCGGATGCAGGCCGTCGTTTCTGTTCCCGAAGTTTCCTATCTGCTCGGATTCACTCCCGTATCGCGGCCCGACGACAAATATCACGAGCTGAAAGTCAAGCTGAGCGCCGCGGGAAACTACACCCTCCAGTCTCGTGCAGGCTATTTCTATGCGGAGAAGAAGGACGAAGGAAGCACGGCGCAGGAAAGAATCAATCGCGAAGCGTTTACTCGAGACCAGCTCGCCCAAATTCCAGTTGTCGTGCATGCCTCGCCGCATGCGGCCGGCAAGGGACCGGCGACCATCCTTGTCGTCGTTTCGGTAGACGTCAGCGGGTTGAAGTTCGCCACGCGCGGCGGCCGGAAAGTCCAGCAGCTCACTTTTCTCACTCTGCTCGAAGATTGCACCGGTAACCTGATCGCAGGAAAAGAAGCCATCATGGATTTGTATCTAAAGCCCAAAACACTCGCTAGGTTCAAGACCGAAGGCCTTCACGCTACCCTCACCTTTCCCGCGCCAAAGGCTCCCTATCAGATCCGCGAAGTTGTCAGGGATACTGTCCAGGACCACATCGCTGCGGCCAACGCCTCAACGGATTGCCGCTAAACTCCGCGCGGTCCGTACAATCCCCCGCAGCGCTCACTTCTGCCCCATCCACCGGCACAGCACCGCATGCGCTGGCCAATACACCACCAGCACTACCACGCTCCAAATCACCAGCAGATGCACGGGCGCCGGCCCCCAGGTGTGAAAAGTCACCAATTCCTTCTGCGCGAAATTGATGTTTTTCCACGGTTCCACGATGCGCGACAGCACCAGCACCACGCCGGCAATTCCGGCCTGCAATCCCCACGCCCGCCGGTCGTATCCCAGCTTGCGAATGGCCCAGCACGTTGCGAGCGGCACTGCCACGTGATCGAACGAAAGCAGCCGCACCCACAGCGGCCGCGTCGCGTCCCACATGTATTCCGTCCCGCCGATCAGCAGCCGGCCGTGCGTCACTGCGCCCCAGCTCACATCCAGTAGCCACAGCGGCCCAATCACTACCGTCCCCACCGCCTGGCTCGATAGCAGCAGGCTGCTTCGCTGCCACAATCCCACCAAGGTCAGAATCACGCCGACGTTGCACAGGTAAAGAAAATCCACCGGACTCCAGTAAATCACGTACGTCGGAGCCCACACGGCCACAAACGCCAGCCACACCCAGCGCAGAACTGCCAAATGCTTTTCCACCGCCCCTCCGCCCCGCGATTCTATCTCGCGCGTTCTGGCGCGCCTACGCTCATCCGCACGCGTGGCATGAGTCGATGCATCCCCGCGCCCCAGGCGCGGCCGTGGCCCGATCTTGGTCCCCTATAAAAAAGGGAGGCGGCCGGGGGAGGAGATCCCGAACCGCCTCATGCGGAGGAATCAGTCGAACAATGAAGACCGCGCTGTTTCCGAGTCGCGACCGTGAACCCGCCTTTACGGGTTCTCAGTTCGTGCTCGGCACGCTGCGAGCGGCGCCGGGAGCGGGGGAACTCCGCGAGCACGCTGCAGCGCACAGCCGGGCTTCCAGCACCGGGCAATTGCACGCGCCCTGCCAGCGCCACGCGTCCCCATCTCGTTGCCCAATCTAAGGTTAGAAATTTCGGAGAAGGATTTGACAGATGGTTCCGTCTCCCAGGGTCTCGAAATGTGCAATCCCTTGCAGCGGTACTCCGCATACCACCTGCCGCTTCCACTACTTCACGTAAGTCGCAATCCAATCCAGCACGGTCTTGTACCAATACTGGCTGTTCTGCGGTTTCAGCACCCAGTGGCCTTCGTCAGGAAATAGCACCAGCTTCGACGGTACATCCTGCATTTGGAGCGCCGTGAAAAATTCCAGGCTCTGCGTGTACGGCACTCTGTAATCCAACTCGCCGGCAATCACCAGCGTCGGCGTTTTGTATTTGCCCAGTTCTCCCGCATATGTCTCCGGCGACCACTTCGCGTACGATGCCGGATTTGTCCACGGCGTGCCCCGGAATTCGTGCACTGGGAACCAAATTTCCTCCGTCGCAATCATGCTCACCTGGTTGTAGACGCCTGCATGCGACCAGATTGCCCGGAACCGCCCCTTCGCGTGCGTCGCAAACCAGTCCATCATGAACCCGCCGTACGAACCGCCTCCCGCCACCATCCGCGTCCCGTCGATGAACGGATATTTCCCCAGCACGTAGTCGGTTCCTTCCATCAAATCCGTGTACGCCTTTCCGCCCCAGTCGTCCTGGATTTCGTCAGTGAATTTCTGCCCGAATCCCGTCGAGCCCCGCCGGTTGATCATCACCACCACGTATCCCGGCGAGGCAAACATCTGCGCGTTCCAACGGTAGCCCCACCCATCCTCCCACATAGTCTGCGGCCCGCCGTGCGCCAGCAGCACCATTGGATATTTCTTCGTCGCGTCGAAGCCCGGCGGCCGCAGCAGCATCCCGTAGATCTCCTCTCCGTCCGACGCTTTGAACGTGAAGTGTTCCGCCGGCGGCAAATCGAGTTGTGCCACGAGCGCAGTGTTCTGGTGCGTGATCTGCCGCACGTCCTTCCCGTCCGCGCCCGCCGTAAAAAGCTCCGCCGGCGCCGCCAGGCTCGATTGCGTGAACACCAGCGTCCGCCCGTCCGGCGTCAACCCAAACTGGCTCACACCCGCAATGCGCACCACCGGCTCCGGCTGCTCTCCCGCAGACGCCGCCAT
>JASHSV010000277.1 GCA_030038535.1 Candidatus Acidiferrales bacterium | reverse complement strand
GTCGGCCTTGGGCGCGATTTTGCGGGCGCGCTCGAGTGCCTGCCGGCTGTCTTCCCAGCGGCCGAGGTTCATCATGGCCACGCCGTGATGATAATGCTCTTCGACGGTGCGGGGAGCGGACTCGGGCACCTTGGAGATGCGGCGCTCGCAGATACGAAGATGGACCTGGGCGCGGTCCACGAGTTCGCGGCTGGGACCTTCGAGAACTTTTTCCAGAGCCTGCTTGGCTTTATGGAATTTCTGCTCCTGAAAATGCCGCATGGCTTCTTCGTAGAGTTTCTGCTGTTCGCGCACGCGGGGATCAGTCATTTCCTTCTCACGTCGGGCGGCCGCGGAAGCTCCGGCAACTCCTTTTCGTTTCAATGAGTTGGAGGGAAGGGACGCCGAGCCCCGACCACGGGAGGCGCGGCGCTTGCCGGCTCTTGTCATCTTATCAGCGCGCGATAGTAGCAAAGGCGCAATAACGAGTCAACGCGGGCCGAAGCGAGAAAATTTGCGGCACGGCGAGCAACTGCGGGGAGGCGAGCGGGTTCATACTCACAGCGCGCGGCGCTCGGAACGGCGCGCAGAGGAAACGCCCGCGCGGCCGAGACCGGTATCTGGTGTGTAACCTGGCGCTCGCGCGGTGCGCCCGGCTATGTTATAAGTAGCGGCTCAGTCTGGCTGGGGGATCGTGTCTTTCATCAACTTTCCCGCGCGCGAAATTAACTGCAAGCTCGTCTATTACGGCCCCGGGCTTGGGGGCAAGACGGCGAATTTGCAGTGGATATACGACAAAACCGGGGCCCAGCAGAAAGGCAAGATGATTTCGCTGGCCACGGAGACGGACCGTACTCTCTTTTTCGACTTCCTGCCGCTGGACCTGGGAACGGTTCGCGGATTCAAGACGCGGTTCCACCTCTATACCGTGCCCGGCCAGGTGTTCTACGAAGCCAGCCGAAAGCTGATCCTGAAGGGCGCGGATGGAGTGGTGTTCGTGGCGGATTCGCAGGAAGAGCGCCTGGACGCGAATTTTGAGACGCTGGAAAACCTGCGCGAGCATTTGAAAGAGCACGGGCTGGCTTTCGATACCATCCCCTATGTGCTGCAACTAAACAAACGCGACCTGCCGAATGTTATGCCTGTGGAGGAATTGAAGAAGCAGCTCCAGGCCAAGGGCGAGCCGGTGCTGGAGGCGATTGCGGTGCAGGGAGTGGGGATTTTCGAGACGCTGAAGGAAGTGGCCAAGCTGGTGCTCGCCGAATTGAAGAAGGGCGCGTAGCGCGCCTGCCCCGGAACGAAGCCCGCCGAAGTTGACTCAATCCAGAATTCACCTTGGGGGGAGAGTGACTTGTTTCTGGCCACTCCTCACTTGAAGCTGGCGAGCGCCGAGACCTCGTCGGCGAAGCAGGTGATGGCGCGCGAGAGCTGAGTGACCTCGAAAACTTCGCGCACGCGTCCCGGCGGCACCACCAGGCGCATGGCGCCGCCCGTGCAACCCATGCTCACAAAACTGCGCACCAGAGTGGCCAGACCGGAGCTATCCACCTGGATGAGCTCGGTGAGATTCGCCAGAAGCTTTCGCGTGCCCGAATTCAATTCGCGGCGGAGGGTTTCGTTGAGGCGCTCGGCTTCGCTGCCGATGGTCGCACGGCCCTTCAGGTCCAGGACGACCACGTCGCCCGCCATGCGCCGCTCGATGGTGAGTGCCATTCCTGCTTCGACCCTGGCCGATCCCAGACGGCCGCGAAGGCCCTCCGGCGAAAGGTGGCGCGATTATAGCCCCGGAAATCATATAGAAAGAGAAAAAACGAGGGAGCAGGCCGCCGGCGGTGGTCAGGCGCTCCTTCGGCGGGCAGGCTTGACACCTGTGGCGGGCGCCACTAGCGTCGCTGGGGTGAGAGATCCGCACGAAGCCGCGCGCCTGCATCGTTGGGACCTGACTCCCGCGGAAGCGCGGGCATTGCAAGTAGAGCTTCGCGAACGGCTCGAGCTGCGCGACCGCTTGGGACGCATCCGACGCGTGGCCGGGGCGGACGTCGCGTTCGATACCAGCCGGAAGCCTGCACAGGCAATTGCCGCGGTGGTGCTGTTCGCGTACCCCGGATGGCAGGAGCTGGAGCACTCGGTGGCGCGGCGGCCGCTCGAGTTTCCCTATGTCCCGGGTCTGCTGAGTTTCCGGGAAATTCCTGCGATTCTCGCGGCGCTCGAGGGGCTCGGAGAAACTCCCGACCTGATTTTTTGCGACGGCCAGGGATACGCGCATCCGCGGCGATTCGGACTGGCATCGCACTTGGGCGTGCTGCTGGACGTTCCGACGATCGGATGCGCGAAGTCGAGGCTGATCGGTGAGCCCGCCGGGGCAGGCGATCCGGGAGCGCGCGCGGGCGCGTGGACGGAGCTGATCGATCGCGGTGAACGAATCGGCGCCGTGGTGCGCACGAGAGCGGGCGCGCGCCCGCTCTACATCTCCTGCGGCCATCGCGTGTCGCTTGAACGCGCGATCGCGCTGACGCTCGAAGCGTGCGATGGACCACGAGTGCCGGTCCCTACGCGCCGGGCCGACCGGTGCGTCGCTGAAGCAAAGCGCGGGCGCAGCCGGGTAAAGAATTCCTCCGCCACAGCCGAAATATCCAGTTGAGCCGCGGAGTTGGCGCGGCCCAGGCGGTGGAGACGTGCAGGTAGAAAGCCCGATCGAGACGGGCCTGGAGGAAATGCAGCGGATCCGCGAGTCGCTGGCACGGCTCGAGCGGCGGGACTGGTGGCTGTGGACGGCAGCAGTCGTGGTCATGCTGCTGCTGACCGTGGCCGTGGTGACCATGTCGCTGCCGGCGCTGATGTCGGACCCGTATTCCTTTTTTCAGTTCCACCTGGAGCAAGCGGTGCGCGGGCTGGTGGGGCTGGTGCTGCTGTTCAACATATACACGATTTACCAGCAACTATTAATCAAGCGGCTGCGCGCGCAGCTCGCCGAGCAGATTGAAATGCAGGCGAGCCTGCGGCTGCGCGCGAATGAATACCACATGATGGCCATGGTGGATCCGCTCACAGGGCTCTACAACCGGCGGTTTGCGGAAGAGCGCCTTACCGCGGAAGTGGACCGCTCGAAGCGTTACGGCCATCCTTTGACCGCGCTGGTGATCGACCTGAACGATTTCAAGCAGATCAACGACAAATACGGACACCTGGCCGGCGATATGGTTCTGAAGGAATTCGGGAGCCGTCTGAGCCGGCACATCCGCGTTTCGGACCTGGCCGTGCGCATGGGCGGCGATGAATTTCTGGTGATCCTGCCGGAATGTCCCGAAGAACAAGTCCCCGGACTGCTGGCGCGGCTAAGCGGGCTGGAAGTGGACTTCCGCGGCGCCACCATTCCCGTGCGGTTCTCGGCGGGCGCGGCGGGATTCAGTCCGGTCGAGACGTCGGAGCAGATGCTCGAGCGTGCCGACCAGGCTCTCTACGCACAGAAAAAAGAGAAAAAGCACGTCACGGGCGCGGCCGCGCCCGCACTCTGACGCACCCACCCTGCGACACCACAACCTGCTCGCTGTTCCTCTTCGCCTGCCGAGGCTGGGAATGACACGGCCTGCCAATTTCTCTTTTCGGAATTTTAGGTAGGCGGAGCAATCAGCAGGCGGATCACCTGGAGCAGGCGCTCTGGTTTGAAGGGCTTGACCATGTAGATCACGGCGCCCGCGTCGTGTCCGGTCTTGAAATCTTGCGGCGTGCTTTGCGCGGTAAGGAGGATGACGGGGATTTTGTCGAATCGCTCGTCGCGTTTGATGATTTGGCAAACGTCGAAACCCGACATGCCCGGCATATTCACGTCCAGTACCATGGCCGCGGGGACAGCTTCGCGAAGGAGGGTGAGCGCATTTTCGCCGGAGTTCGCAGTGCGCACGCTGTAACCGTTGCTGTCGAGCAGCATCTCGATGATGCGCAGGGTGGCCGGATCGTCGTCCACAACGACGATAAGTGGTCCGGGAGCACCACCAGCCTTTTTGGCATCCCTGGGTTCAGGCACAGCGTCCTCGATGCGAGTGCAAACCGTGAGGCTACCTTGCTACGGCGGCAAAATCAATCTCAGGCGGCCGCCGCATGCAACCCTGCCTGCGGCCGGAGGGGCAGTGGAACCGGATGCGACTTTCTGGCATCATAGGAATTTCGTCGCTGGCCTAGCGACGCGGCAGTGGGCCCCTCCCCGGGGCCGGCCGCGCAGACCGGCCGGCGCCAGGGAGCAGCCAAAATGAAAGCCGGTATCCATCCTGATTACCACGAAGTGACGGTGGCGTGCGCGTGCGGGAATACGTTCAAGACGCGCTCGACCTACAAAGGCAACGTGCTGAAGCTCGAGATCTGCTCGAACTGCCATCCGTTTTTCACCGGCAAACAGAAGTTGATTGACACCGCGGGCCGTGTCGAGCGCTTCCAGAAGAAATACGCGCAAAAACAGAAGGCCTAGCGCGGGAATCCCGACAGGATAAACATCCAGAGACTATCCCGCCTTGCCAGCGTGTTTGCGGGCTGCGCGCAGGATGGCCTCGATGCTCATCTCAACGTCTTCGTCGGTCGTGGACCAATTGCTCACGCTGATGCGCATGGCCGCCCGGCCTTTCCAAACCGTGCCGCCGCACCAGCACGTGCCGTCTTCCTGAATAGCGGCGATGACGCGTTGCGTTTCCTCGGCCGTCCCAAACGAAACCACCACCTGATTCAGCATTACTTCATTGCGTACCTCGAATCCCGCCTCCCGCAAAGCCTGAGCAAACCGGCGCGCCTGCCGGCAATTGCGCTCCACGAGTTCGGCGACACCCCGGCGCCCGAGGGAGCGGAGGGCTGCATAGATGGGAATCGCTCGGGCGCGTCGCGACTCTTCCGGTACGAACTCGTGCGGATCACGCTCGGCCTCTGTTGCCATGATATAGGCGGCGGCGAGAGACATGGCGCCGCGATGGGCGCCGTCGTGGGCACAGAAGACGATGCCGGAGTCATAGGGAACGTTGAGCCATTTGTGCGCGTCGGTGGATATGGAATCCGCCTTCTCGATGCCACGAAGCATGGGGGCGTGTTGCGGGGAGGCGGCGGCCCACAAGCCGAATGCGCCATCCACGTGAAGCCATGCTCCGGAATCTTTTGCCGATTCGGCGATTTCAGCCAGGGGATCTATCGCGCCTGTGTTCACGTTTCCCGCCTGGGCGCAGACGATGGCAGGTCCGTGGTGGCCTCGCAGCGCTGCCGCCAGTTCACCGGCGCGCATCCGGCCCTGAGTGTCGGTGGGAATCCGGCGCACACGGTTGCCCCCCAACCCAAGCAAGCGAAGCGCCGTGCAAATGGTGTAGTGAGCTTCCTCGCCCACCAGCACCTCGATGGGGGGCGCGCCGAATAGTCCTTTGTCCTCTACATCCCACCCAGCGCTTTCCAGGACGCGATGCCGCGCAGCAGCCAGTCCGGTGAAGGTCGCCATATGACAGCCGGTGACGAACCCGAAACTCATCGAAGCGGGAAGCCCGGCGAGGTCCCGCAACCAGGAACCGGTGATTTGCTCGATCACGGAAACCAGCGGCGAGTGCACGAACACTGCGCAATTTTGATCCCATGCCGAGACGAGCCAATCCGCCGCCACAGCAGCGGGAACGGAGCCGCCAATCACAAAGCCGAAGTATCGTGGGCCAGCTGAAGCCACAGTTCCCCTCATACCAGCGCCGGCCAGCAGCTCAGTGATTCTCTCCGGAGGGGTTCCCTCCAGGGGCAGAGGACCACCCAGCATTTCGCGCAAGCTGTCGGCAGACATGGTGGCGCGCACCGGCCGAGTACGAAGCGTTTGGAACCACTCGGAGGCGTGTTTGTGAACGCCGGCCAGGAGGCTGGAGATATCGCCGCTCATATCGCTCCCTCCCAATGGAATCACACACCGTGGAACGCTTGCCTCGGAATCAGGATGGCGCTTCATCACGAATAAACGCGGAGAGGCTGCAATTGTCGAGAACCAATTTGGAGGAAAAATCCGCAACCGCGCCGCCGTGGACAGCCATTGTGGCGCGCACCCGGTGTAGAATCGACATTCGAGATGGCCGCGAGCCCTTCACTTCCCCCCAGTGCACAATCGGGTCCCGAACTTTCGGGATCCTCGCTAATGGAAACTGCGGCCCCGCGGGTGACGCTGCGGAGCTGGTTCGCGCAGCCCTACGATTCCGCGATTGCGGCTGCGCGCACCTGCTACGCCCCGCGGCTGATTTCGCCTGCCGACATCACCGACAAGCAGCGGCTCACCATCGGCGCCGCGACGTTCTACGCCGGGCACCACACCGTCTTCCAGCACGCGCACTTCGAATTCGGGCTGGAGAATGTGAGCCGGCAATTCGTGTGGTCGTTCCTGCACGCGCACCCTTTCTACAACTCGGAGCAGCAGTCGCAGCGCTACGTGCGCATGGACCGTGCGCGCGCGTTTGTGCCCGCGGAGTCGGGGCGGTTCGGGGCCGCGCAGCGAGCGATCTACGAAGCGGCGATCGCGCGTGCCTGGGACGCCTACCGCGAAATCACCCAACTGCTCGTGCCCGACGCGCACGCCGTCCTCTCCGACATTTGGCACATCGGGCCGATGTCGCACGCCAAGCGGCGCGACAAAGTGGCCAAGCAGGCGGAGAAGCGCGCATTTGAGGTGGCGCGCTACGTGCTCCCCGTGGCTGCATTCACCACTATGGTGCACACGCTCTCCGGAATCGTACTGCACCGGCTGTGGCACATGCAGAACGCTTGCGATACGCCTGCGGAGTCGCGCGCGGTAGTGGGCGCGATGGTTGAACGCGTGCGCGAGGTGGACGCGCAGTTCTTCGACCGCTTCGACAACCAGCCCATGGAGGATTTGCCGGAGTGGAAGCTCCCGGCGGTATCGCAAAGCGGAAGCAGCGCGTTCGCGCGCGAGTTCGATGCGCGGCTCGAAGGGCACACCTCGAAGCTCGTGGATTATTCGCCGCGCGCGCCGGCGATGATCGCGGAAGCCTATCGGGCGGTGGTGGGATTGACGCGGGAGGCGTGCCCCGACGCCGAAGCTATCGACCGGGTGATGAATCCGGCGCGGAATCCCTACCGGCTGCAGACGCTCGATATCGGGGTGCACGCGCCGATGATGCGCGCGCTCGAAACCGCGAGCTACACATTCGCGAAAAAAATCTCGCACACCGCAGATAGCCAGGACCAGCGGCACAGGATGGTGCCGGGCTCGCGGCCGCTGCTGACGCTGGCAGACACGCGCGAGCCGGATGCCGTGATGCCCATGCTGATCCGCGGCAATGCGCGCGCGCGCGAGGCGTACGAACGGGCGCTCGAATCTGCGTGGCGAG
Organism: Candidatus Acidiferrales bacterium; assembly: GCA_030038535.1. Taxonomy (GTDB): domain Bacteria; phylum Acidobacteriota; class Terriglobia; order Acidiferrales; family UBA7541; genus JOPF136. Next base: position 22,148 of record JASHSV010000277.1, on the reverse strand, counting down.
CGAAAAACGAACTACTCGACCGTGGAGTCTCCCGCGAGGACGCCCTTTACCTGCTGCCCAACGCGAAAGCGATCCGGCTGGTCGAGAGCGGTTCGCTGCTGCACCTGCTGCACAAATGGACGATGCGCACGTGCTTCAACGCCCAGGAAGAGATTTATCAGACTTCGATGGAAGAGCTGGAGCAGGTGCGCGCGGTGCATCCCGAACTGGCGCGGTACATCGGGCCGCCGTGCCATTTGCGCGCCAGCATCACCACGCCGATTTGCACGGAAGGCTCGCACTTCTGCGGCGTAAAGGTCTGGCAAGACTTCCCGAATACTGAGCGGCGCATTTAGCGGCCCTCCGCGATAGCGGCCGGTCTAAGCGCGTCTGCTCCCGCGGCAACTTACCAGGGAATCCAGACATATCTAAGTCCATCCTTCGAATTCAGCCAGACCTCGCCGGGCTTGGGAGGCGTCGCGGGAAACGGCTGTTTTCCTTGACTCCTTCCAGCGGCGAGACGGGCGCCGAGTGTAAGGGAGCCCAGCACAAGAGTCGTCAGAAACAGCACGGCGATCCTGCGGCTCATGTTCATGATTCGGATGACTCCTGAAGGGACGACTGGTGGCAAATCCTGCCACTGCAATCGGTGAATCGGTTGAGCCTGGGCGCCACGGCGGGTCCGCGTCGCCCGCTGGTACTTTGGTTCCATGAGCGGATTCGCCACAATCCAACCGACGTACCTTTGAACGAAGGAACTCGCGGAGTTAGGATTGGCACCATACAGGGTTGCCATGAAGCAGTGTCCTGTCTGCAGCACGGATTTTCCGGACGAGCACAAAACCTGTCCGACGGACGGGGCGGTGCTGCTCTCGATGGAGGGAGCGGAGTGGGAGCCCGGCGTGCTCATCCGGGGGAAATACCGCATCCTCGCGCGCCTGGGCAAAGGCGGCATGGGCATCGTCTATAAAGCCCAGCACATTTTCCTGGAAGAGTTCCGCGCGCTGAAAGTAATGTTCCCGCACCTGGCGCAGGACCCAAAGTTTCGCCACCGGTTCCTGCGCGAAGGAAAAGAGGGCCGCAAGCTCCGCAATAATCCCCACATCGTGGCCATTGAGGACCAGGAACAGGCGGAAGACGGCAGCCTGTATCTGGCCATGGAATATGTGGACGGCGTGACGCTCCGAGAACTCCTGCGCAGCGCCCGCGGTCCGCTGCCCCTGCCGCGCGCCCTGAACATCGCCAAGGGAATCGCGGAGGGGCTGCAAGCGGCGCACGTGCTCGGGATCGTGCACCGCGACGTGAAACCGGACAACGTGCTGATGGCGCGCGACGCGGCCGGCAACGACATCGCCAAGGTGGCGGATTTCGGAATCATGTCCTTGTGCGAGGGCTCGACGGTGATGGGCACGCGCCCGCTGCTGACCGCGCCCTACGCCTCGCCGGAGCAGTGGCAGGCGCAGCCGGGCAGCAAGCCTGATCCGCGGACCGACCTCTACGCGCTCGGCATTACTATGTACGAGATGCTGACCGGAAGGCTGCCCTTCCGCGCCGAAAATCCCGTGCAGTGGATGCACGCGCATCTTACTCAGCAGCCGTCGCCCCCGAGCGAGTTCAACAAGGAGCTGGAAGGGAATCCGGCCGTTGACGCGCTGGTGCTCAAGCTGCTGGCCAAAGACGCGAACGACCGTCACTCGGATGCGCAGGCGTTCCTGCGCGAGTTGAGCCTGGCGCAATCCGGAGTGCAGTGGACGCCGCGCATGCCCCATCAGGCCATGGACACCGCCACGCCGACCACACTGCAGCGGCGAACACCCGTCTCCGGCTCGGGACCCGCGCCAACTCCCGCATCGGTAACGCCCAGCGAGTCGCGCACTCCCGCATCCGCTGAGAGGCCGGAATCAGCGCGGCCCAAGTACGCGGAAGAAATGCTGCGTTGGGCGGAGCGCAACATCGAACGGAAATCGGGCGCCTTGAAAGCAGTCACGGACGAGGCGGCGAAGCCCGCCGCTCCTCCGCCGGCTCGGCCTGCTACGCCGGCGGCGTTACCTCCGCTTCCGGTGCCGCGCTCCGAGCCTCCACCACCCCCGGTGGAAACCGTAAGGCCGCGCGTGGAGCGCGCGTCGCAACGCATCGAGATGCCACCGGAACCGGCGCCTCCGCCACGGCCTCCGACTCCCGCGCCAGAACCACGGCCGAGCCCGCCTCCAACGCCTCCGCCCCCACCGCGAGCGGCTGCCCCGGCACGGCCCGAGCCGCGCCCCGTTCCGCGCTCGGCGCCTGCTCCCGCGCCGTTCTCCTCGGTGATGCACGAGGAGAAAAAATCCGGCGGCGTATGGATCTGGGTGGTGCTGCTGGTGCTGATCGCAGGCGGCACTGCTGCCTATTTCCTGATTCCGCGGCCCGCGGCGCAGCCGCAGACCGCGGCTCCTGCGCAAACAGGCGCGGAACACCAGCTTCAAATCGACGAGCACATGAAGAAAGCAGACGACGCGTTCGCACAGGGGAATTACGATCTGGCCATCGAGGAGTATAAGGCTGCCCAACAGCTCAATCCGGCCAGCGTGCGCGCGAGGGAAGGCATCGAGCGCGCCACGAAAGCAAAGGCGGCCGAGAGCCTGATTCTGCCGGGCGGCAAGGGTACGCCGTAGAGTTCGGGGGTCCTTTGAAGATCGTGCGATGGAGCAGAGGCGTCCGCCTTGCCATTCTGGGGTTGTGGATTGCGGCGCCTGGGGTGCGGGCGCAGGCGCCGGTGCAATGTGCCGGGCCGCTCTCCGAAGCCGCGGTGATCAAACTGGCATCCTCGGGCGTGGCGGACGCGCGTTTGATCCAGATCGTCAACGCCTGCGGAGCGAGTTTCGTGGTGACGCGAGAGAGCGAAGAGCGGCTGCGTGCCGCGGGAACGAGCGCAGCGGTGATCGCGGCCCTCCGCGAAAAGGCTCCCAAGTCGAAGCCCAAGCCCGCCCCTGCCGCTACTGCCGAAACTCCCAAGCCGCGCGAATCCACCGGGAAAGCGGCTGACGCGCCGGCTCCGGAACCCACCGATCCGAAATCCCAATACACGCGCGCTCTCGCGAGCGAAAACGGCACGGACGTCCCGGTCGATTTCAAAGAAGCGGTGCGTTGGTACCGCCAGGCCGCTGACCAGGGCTATGCCCCGGCGCAGGCGCGGCTCGCCTACTCCTATGAATACGGAGACGGCGTGGACGTGGATTATGCGCAGGCCATGCAGTTCTATCGCAAAGCGGCGGAGCAGGGCGATGGAGCGGGACAAGCCGGGGTGGGCCATCTCTATGCGCTGGGGCTGGGCGTTTCGCGCGACGACGAAGAGGCGGTGCGTTGGGCCAGGCGCGGAGCTGCCGCGGGCGATGCGCGCGCTCTCGAAGTAGTCGGTGCCGCCTATCTGAACGGCCGCGGCGTCTCGCGCGATCCCGCGGAGGCCATGCAGTGGTTGCGCAAATCGGCAGACGCCGGCGACGCCTTTGCATGTCTCTACCTGGGCGGGATGATGGCGTCGGGCTCGGGCGGATCGGCGGACAAGGAAGAGGCGGACAAGTGGTTTCGCAAAGCGCTCGACCTGATGCAGCCGGCCGCCGAACGCGGCGAAGGGCGCGAACTCTTCGGCATGGGCGTGATTTACGAAAACGGAATGAGCGTGCCGCAAGACTACGCTCAGGCCGCAACCTATTATCGCAAGGCTGCGGAACGCGGCATCGCATTTGCGCAGGAAAGCCTCGGGCTGCTCTACGTCAGCGGCCAGGGCGTTCTGCGGAGCGATGCGGACGCGCTGGCATGGTTCCGCAAGGCCGCCGAGCAGGGCTACGCGCCCGCCGAGCGCCAACTGGGCTACCTGTACGCGCAAGGGCTCGGCGTTTCCCGCGACGACGTGGAAGCGGTGCGCTGGTACCGCAAGGCGGCGGAGCAGGGCGACGCTTCCGCGCAGGTATATCTCGGATTCATGCAGGCGAATGGCCGCGGAATTTCCCGCGACGAAGCGGAAGCCGTGAAGTGGTTTCGCAAAGCGGCCGAGCAGGCGGAACCCTCGGGCGCCTACTACCTCGGCGTGGCCTATGATTTGGGGCGCGGCGTTCCGCAGGACTACGCGCAGGCCGTCACCTGGTACCGCAAGGCTGCCGACGCCGGCAATTTCGACGCGCAGTCGAACCTCGGCCGCATGTATGCGGAAGCACGCGGCGTTTCCCGCGACGACGCGGAAGCATTGAAGCTGTTCCGCGGCGCAGCGGAGAAGGGCAACGCGCGCGCACAGGCCAATCTCGGCTGGATGTATTACAACGGCCACGGCGTGCCCACCGATTACGACGCGGCCGTGGCGTGGTACCGAAAGTCCGCGGATCAAGGCAGCGCCATTGGCCAATTTGACCTTGCCGTCGTCTACGCGAGCGGCCACGGCGTCCCGCAAGACCCCGTCCAAGCCTATATGTGGTACAGCCTCGCAGCGGCCCAGGGCAACACCGAGGCCGGCAATCGCATGAACGCATTGTCGAAGACCATGACTCCCGCGCAAATCGCCGAGGCGCAACGCCGCGCGAGCGATTGGGCCGCGCAACATCCCAGCCGTTAGCCGGCCATGCGCTTCCGCGCCATTCAACTCACCCTGGCCGCAGCGGGGCTCTGCGTCCCCTGCGCTCTGCTCTTTCCCCCTGCGATTCACGCGCAGACGCCGGTGCCCTGCAACGGCCTGCTGACCGAAACGGGCCTCATCAAATTGGCGGCGAGCGGAGTACCCGAACCGCGGTTGGTGCTCATTGTCAAAACCTGCGGCGCCGCATTCACGCTCACCAAGGATTCCGAAGATCGTCTGCGCGCCGCGGGAGCCACCGACGCCGTGATTGCCGCCGTGCGCGAAGCCGCTCCCAAACCGAAGCCGCGCCCGGCTCCGCCGCCCAAGCCGGAAGCCCCTAAGGAAAGCTCGCCCGCTCAAACTCCGCCTCGCACCGCGGAGCCGGCCGCTCCGCCCGCAAAACCAGCGGAGCCTCCCAAAGCCGCTGAACCCGCTGTAAGTGTTTTGCCGCCCACCCCGGCGCCAAAACCCTCTTCGCCGGGCGCTGAGCCTGCCGATCCGCGCGGCCAGTACGAGCGCGGAGAGGCGTTCGAGAAGGGAGCCGGCGTTCGCGCCGATCCCGCGGAAGCGGCGCGCTGGTATCGCCGGTCGGCGGACCAGGGATATGCCCCCGCCGAAGCACGGCTCGCGTATTTCTACGAGTACGGACTCACGGGGATGTGCGATTTTGCGGAGGCACTGCGTCTCTACCGCCTGGCGGCGGAGCAGAACGACGCCGGCGGCCAGGCGGGACTCGGTCATCTTTATGCCACTGGCTGGGGCGTTGCCGCGGACGCGCGTGAAGCCGTGCGATTGACGCGAATGGCGGCCGAGGCGGGTAACGCCCGGGGCGAATCCAATCTGGGCGTAAACTTCGAATTCGGCAACGGCGTTCCGCAGGATTTCGCCGAGGCGATCAAGTGGTTCCGCAAGGCCATCGACCAGGATTACCCGTACGCCATGAACGCGCTCGGCGATCTCTATTGGGACGGAAAAGGCGTGGCGGAAGACAAGGAGCGGGCCAAGGATCTTTACGGGAGGGCCATGGAAAAAATGAAGGCTGCGGCCGATCTGGGCGACGCCTCGGCGTATCTCTCTCTCGCGCGCGTCTACGAGCTGGGCCGCATCGTGCCGCTCGATCAGACGCAGGCGTTCGCCGACTACCTCAAAGCGGCGCAGGTAGGCCTTCCCGTGGCGGAAAATATGGTAGGCATCCGCTACGCCACCGGCACGGGCACAGCCAAGGACGCATTGGAAGCGGTGGTGTGGTATCGCCGCGCGGCCGAACATGGCAATTCTGATGCCCAGGCGAATCTCGGCTACATGTACGACACGGGCACCGGCGTGGCCCGCGACTCGGACAAGGCTGTGCAGTGGGCCCGCCAGTCGGCCGAACAGGGCAACGCCAACGGCCAGTTCAACCTCGGCGCCGCTTATGCCGGAGGCCGCGGCGTGCCCCAGGACAACGTCGAGGCGTACAAGTGGTACCTGCTTTCGGAAGCGGGTGGAAACAAGCAGGCCACCGAGCGCGTCAAGGATCTGGCTTCGCACATGACCGGCGCGCAGGTCTCCGAGGCACAGCACCGCGCTAGCGAATGGTCGGCGCAGCACCCGCGCCATTAAACTAAGGCAGCCGCGCGGGAGACGGGCTCGTATCCGCAAGAACGGGCGGTGAAAGACTGGAAATGCCAACGGCGAACGACTCTCGGGAACGGGCGGCGATTTCCGTGGAGAGATCGAAACGCGGATTCGCGGCTCTTGCCGCAACCGTGCTGTGGCTACTGCTTGAGCCCGCTGCCGCCGCTCAGGCTCCCATCACCTGCGCAGGCCCGCTCAGTGAACCCACCATCATCAAATTGGCTGAGGGCGGTCTGCACGAAATGCGCATCATCCAGTGGGTTAAGAAGTGCGGAGTCAATTTTCAGCTCACTCCGGAAATCGAGCAGCACTTCAAGGCCGCGGGAGCAACGCCGGCCGTTCTGGCTGCGATTCGCGAAAAAGGTTCTGAGATAGCGGCGAAGCCCGGCAAGCCGCCATCGAAATCGGCCGAGCCATCGGCTCCACAACCGCCCAGTCCTGCCGCGGCACCCCCTGCCGGTGATGCTTCCCCGAAGCCTCACGTCATCCCGTTGCCGGTTACCGACGCGCCGGACAACAGTCCCCCCGCCGATGCCGCGCGCATCGCTCCTCCGGACCTTCCCCGCTCCTACTTCGAACGCGGCCAGGCCTATGAAGACGGCAACGGCGTTCCGCAGGATTACGCCGAAGCGACCAAGTGGTATCGCCGCGCTGCCGAGGGAGGCAATCCGGACGCGCAGAACTCGTTAGCGTGGTGCTACCGCTTGGGCCGCGGCGTGCCCCAGGACTCGGGAGAGGCGCTGCGCTGGTTTCGTAAAGCCGCCGAACAGGGCAACCCCGAAGCGCAAGCAAGTCTTGGGTCGATGTACATGAACGGCCAGGGCGTGCCGCTGGATTATGCGGAAGCCGCGAAGTGGCAGCGCAAGGCTGCCGAGCAGGGCAGCGAGATCGCGCAGTTCGATTTGGCCTGGCTGTTCGAACGCGGTTTCGGCGTCCCGCTGGACTACGCCGAAGCCGTCAAGTGGTATCGAAAATCCGCCGCGCAGGGCAACGCCTCCGCGCAGACCAATCTCGCTTTTCTGCTGGCTCATGGACTTGGCACGCCCCGCGATTCCGCCGAAGCCGTCCGCTGGTACACCAAAGCGGTGGAGAAGGGAAACGGTCAAGCCGCCACCAACCTCGGAGGCATGTATGAGACCGGCACCGGAACCAGACGTGACTACGAGGCCGCTGTGAAGTTGTACCGCATGGGCGCCGAACAGGGGATACCCGAAGCGGAGGTCAATCTGGGCCGCATGATTGAAACCGGCCACGGCGTTGCCGCCGACCCTGCCGAAGCCGCCCGCTGGTATCGCAAGGCCGCCGATCAGAATAATGCGCAGGCCGAGTTGCAACTGGGCATCCTGCTCACCGCAGGCCGCGGCGTGCCCCAGGACGACGTGGACGCCGCAGGCTGGTTTCGCAAGTCCGCTGAGCAGGGCAATCCCGACGCCCAGGCTCGCCTCGGCGCTCTCTACGAGGCCGGACGCGGTGTGATTAACGACGACGAGATCGCCGTGAGCTGGTATCGCAAATCCGCCGAGCAGGGCAATCCCCTCGGCCAGTATCACCTCGCCGAAGCCTTCCTGATGGGCCATGGCGTCAGCCCATCCAACGTGGACGCCTATATGTGGTTCACGCTTTCGGCGCAGTCCGGCTTCAAGGATGCTGCGGAGCGTCTTGAAGCGCTCGAGAAAATCATGCCTCCCGATCAGATCGACCTGGCGCGCAGCCGGGCTGCACAGTGGACCGCCCAGCATTCACCCCGTTGACCCCCGTTGAGGTTCACGCACCGGCGTTTGACACTGTCTCCCCCGCGCCGCTATCCTGCATCCAAGAGATAGCCATGAAGCTCGGCCGCTTCTATTAGCGATTCGCCCTCCGCTCCCCTCCCCTGGGGAGCCGTTGACCATCCGTTCGTTCCCGTTCGCGCGTTGCGCGATCACCTGTTTTCGCCTGGAGAGGATTGTCATGGCATCGCTGTTCGACAAGCTGCGGCAAATCGAAACGCGTTACGAGGAGCTCACCCGCGAGCTTTCGTCTCCCGAGGTGGCCTCGGATTCGGCGCGGCTGCAGAAACTCGCCAAGGCGCATGCCGAACTGGGCGCCATCGTCGAAAAATACCGCGAGTGGAAAAAGATCGAGCAGGGGCTCGCCGACGCAAAGCAGCTCCTGGTCGATTCGAACGACGCGGAGATGAAGCAGCTCGCCCACGACGAGGAACGCCAGCTCACCGCGCAGCGCGCCAAAGTGGAAGAAGAATTGAAGCGCCTGCTCGTCCCGCGCGACCCCAACGACGAAAAGAACATCATCCTGGAAATCCGCGCCGGCACCGGGGGCGACGAGGCCGCGCTCTTCGCCGCCGAGCTCTTCCGCATGTATTCCCGCTTCGCCGAATCGCAGGGATGGCGCGCCGAAGTTCTGGAGAGTTCGCCCTCCACCCTCGGCGGCTTGAAGGAAATCACCGCGTCCATTTCCGGCAAGAAAGTCTATTCAAAATTGAAATACGAGAGCGGAGTGCATCGCGTACAGCGCGTGCCGGAAACCGAGCAGCAGGGCCGCGTGCACACCTCCGCCGCCACCGTCGCCGTGCTGCCCGAAGCCGACGAAATCGAAGTGAAAATCGAGCCGAAAGACATCCGCATCGATACCTTCTGTTCCTCCGGCCCAGGCGGGCAGTCCGTCAACACCACTTACTCCGCCGTGCGCATCACGCATCTGCCCAGCGGCCTGATCGTCTCCCAGCAGGACGAGAAATCGCAGATCAAGAACCGCGAGAAGGCCATGCGCGTCCTCCGCGCCCGCCTGTTCGAACTCGAGCGCCAAAAGCAGCACGACGCGATCGTGGCCGAGCGCCGCGGGCAGATCAAGACGGGCGACCGCTCGGAAAAAATCCGCACCTACAATTTCCCGCAGAACCGCGTCACCGACCATCGCATCGGCCTGACCCTTCACCAGCTAACCGAAGTGATGGATGGCAAACTCGCGCCCATCGTCGATGCCCTGGTCACCCACTATGAAGCCGAGCGGCTCAAAGACGAGCTTGAGGACGTGTAAGCCGCGCTGCGGTTCGTCGCCGCACGCTTCCGGTTCCCGCCGCGCTTGGTGTATTTTCGTCGGGTGAACGTGCGCACCGCGCTGCAACACGCCGTCGCTCAATTGGAAACCGCCCGAGTCCCCTCGCACGGGCTCGCAGCGGAATTGCTCCTGCAACACGCGCTCGAGCGCGACCGCGCCTGGATTTACGGCCATCCGGAAGAAGAGGTGACGGAATCCGCCGCCGAATACTTTTTCCGCATGGTGGAGAAGCGGGCCGGCGGAACCCCCACGCAATATCTAACCGGGAAGCAGGAATTCTGGGGCATCGAATTCAGTGTCGGCCCCGGCGTGCTCATCCCGCGGCCGGAAACCGAGCATGTCGTTGAAGTCGCCCTCGAACGCCTGAAGCCGAAGCGCCAACCGCAGAAGTCGGACCTCTCGCTGCGCCGTGAGCGCGTCGGGCGCACGCTGCGTATTGTGGACGTGGGCACAGGGTCGGCCTGCCTGGCGGTGGCGCTGGCCCGCGAAGTCCCTCAGGCGCGTCTTTGGGCCACGGAGATTTCGCGCGCCGCACTGGCCATCGCCTGGCACAACGCCGTGCGCTACGATCTCGAGGATCGCATCGATTTTTTCGAGGCCAGCCTGCTCACCCCTTTCCTCATCGGCGGCGAGGCGGAAAATGCGGCGCCCTTCGACCTGATTGTCTCCAATCCGCCCTACGTGGCCCTCTCCGAATTCGAAGACTTGCCGCGCGAGCTTCGCGAACACGAGCCCAGGGAAGCGTTGCTCGCCGGCGAAACGGGGCTGGAATTCTACCGTCCGCTCATTCGGCAGGCGGAGAAAGTGCTCGCGCCCGCGGGCGCGCTCGTCCTAGAAGTGGGCTCGGGGCAGGCCCCGGAGGTGCGCGCCCTGCTCGGCCTAGGCTGGTGCGACATTTCCGTGACCAATGATCTCGCCGGGGTCCAGCGCGTCGTTTCCGCCGTGCGCGAATAGCAAGCGCGAAGCCGGCGCTTTTCGTCGCCGTCCTCCGCTCCCGCTCCCCACGTTTCGCGCTGCGGGCAAACCCTTCCCCTGCTTGTGCCTCCTATTCCTCATGGGCATTGCCGCCTGTTAGGATCGTCCATGCTCGCTCCGCCGAACCGCTTCATGCGGCCGATTCTCCTGCTCGTTTTCGCTGCGGCAGTGCCGCTCGCTGCGACCGTCCGCGCTCAGCAGCCCGCCGGCGTTGTCCTCTCCGGACAAATCACAGGTGACGCAAAATCCTCCGCGATCGTCATCGTGGACGATCCCGGCGGCACAGCCGCCTGGCACGCTCGCACCACAAAGGTCGGCAGCTACTCGATCGGCCCGATTCCGCCCGGCCAGTATCGCGTCTGCTTTCAGGCCCCTCATTTCGATCCCGTAGTCAGAGAATGGGAAATCAATGCCGATTCCCTGCCGCTCAATGTCCGTTTGCACTCCACGCAGCATTTGCGCGCGCCGGAATGCCCCACGGTTGCGAAGGCGCTCCTCGCGCTCACTCCGGCGGAATTGCAGCGCGCTACGCTTACACTGCGCGTGTCGGGGGGTGCCTGGAGCGACACCGGCTTCGCCATTACGATTTTCGGCGACGACAGGGCACAGTCCTCCACCCCTTCGGCGAAGGTCTTCCCGAACGGGCTGGATCGGACTGGCGCAGGCGCCACGCTCCCGTCCGGTGCCGCGTCCCGGGTCTTTTACCAGCTCTTCGCCTCGGGATTTTTCACGCTTCCCCAGCCGACCGGCGTGCGCCTGGTGATGGACACGAATACCACCGCACTCACCTTTTCCGCCGATGGCCTCTCGCGCACGATCGAGCACATCACGGGGCTGCCACCGGCAGAACTCGTCGATTTTGAACCGCAGGTTCTCGCCGCCGCCAACGCGCACGCGCTGCTGCACGGCGCGCCCCCCGACGAAACTCTTTTCGGCGGCGTGGGCCAGGATCTCGAACTGCCCAAACCCGGCCTGACGCCGCTCATTCGCGCCGCCGCCACGGCGAGCGTCGAAGCCGTCCAGCGCCTCATCTCCCAGGGCGAGGATCCGAAAGCCACGGATGCGAGCGGATGGACGGCCCTGATGTACGCCGCCTCCGAGGACAACGAGCTCGTCGTCGCCTACCTGCTCGCACACGGCGCAAATCCGAACGCGAAATCCCTGCGCCACGAAACCGCGCTCATGGCCGCCGTCGGTGGCGGGTCCGGTGATTCCGGCTGCATCAAAGCACTGCTCAATGCCGGCGCCAATCCCAATTCGGAAACCGTCGAAGGCCAAACGGCGCTCATGTGGGCCGCGCGCCGTGCACGTCCCGATGCCATCTCACTCCTTCTCGCCGCACGCGCTGACGTGAATTTCCGCGCCCGCGATGGTTCCACCGCGCTCGCCCTGCTCCGCGCCGATCTCGGCGACCGCTCCCGGAAATCGCTCGAGCTGCTTCGCGCCGCAGGAGCCACTCGGTAGAGTTCCTTCATGCCGAAGCTCTCCAGCTTCCGTGGAAAGAAAGAACTCGCCCCCGCGAGTGAACTGGCCGCTCGCGCCGCAGAAGGCGCCACCACAATCCTGCACGTGGATATGGACGCGTTCTTCGTCTCCGTCGAATTGCTCGAGCGCCCCGAGCTTCGTGGCAAGCCCGTTGTCGTCGGCGGCCAGCCGGACCAGCGCGGCGTCGTCTCCGCAGCCAGCTACGAGGCCCGCCGTTACGGCATTCAATCCGCGATGCCTCTGCGCACCGCGGGACGCCTGTGCCCTCGCGCCGTATTTCTCGAGCCGCGCCACGAGCGCTATAGCGAATGGAGCGACCGCATCGCCGCCATCCTCGCGCAATTTTCGCCGCACGTGGAGATGGCTTCTGTGGACGAGGCCTATCTCGATCTCGCCAGAACCGAGCGCCTGCTCGGCCATCCACTCGCCGCGGCGCACCGTCTGCGCCGCGAAATTTGGGAAAAGACGAACCTGCCGTCGTCCATCGGCTTGGCGCGCACTCGGCTCGTCGCCAAAGTCGCGTCCGATCAAGCCAAACCCGCGGGCCTGCTTTGGATTCCCGCGGGCAGCGAAGCTGCCTTCCTGGCGCTGCTTTCCGTGCGCAAGATTCCCGGCATCGGCAAGGTCACCGAGGCCGCGCTCAACGGCTTGGGCATCGAAACCGTCGCCCAGCTCGCCGCACTGCCTCGCGAACGCCTCGAGGACGCCTTCGGCCGATGGGGCAGCGCCCTTTATCGCAAGGCTCGCGGCGACGACACCTACGAGTTCCTCGACGACGCGGAGGCAAAATCCATCTCGCATCACCACACGTTTGCCGAAGATGTGGACGACGTCTCCGTGATCGAAACCACGCTTAGCCGTCTGTGCCAGAAGGCCGCCAAACGCCTGCGCGACGCCGGGCTCTACGCCGGCACGGTGACGCTCGTGCTCCGTTACGCCGGATTCGAGACCATTACGCGCGCGCACACGCTGCCCGCCCCCACGGACCTCGACCAGGACGTCCAACGCGTCACGCGTGACCTCCTGGCCCGCCATCGCGACCCGAAACGCCGCGTGCGCCTCGTCGGGGTTTCCCTCACCTCCATTTCGCATGGCGAGGCCCAACTCGAGCTGCTCGATCCCGCGCGCCGCGAAAAGCTCGAGAAGCTCGCGCGCGCCTCCGATAAGCTCCGCGAGCGCTTCGGCTTCGAAAAACTCCAGCTCGGCGGCTCCATGCGCAAGCCCAGCCGCCGCTAGCGCCGCGTCGCACTTCCCCCCGCACGCTCCAACTCGTAGGGGCACGCCTTGGCGTGCCCCTATCTCCTTGGCCCGTTCGGAATACCGGCGAAACCTCGCCCTCCCGGGCGCTCTCGCCCTGCATGATAAACTCGCCGTGATGTCCACAAATCCCTCTGCGGGGGGCAGTGCGCCCCCTTCTGCGTCCTACAGGGCCGGCCGCGCTGCGGGCCGTTTGCGCACCTTCTGGCAGAGCGTTACAGAAGGCATTCGCATCTCCGAGCTCTGGTCGCAGTTCCAGGCGGAGGCCCGCACCAGCTACGGCCTCTACTCCCGCGACGTGGACTGGGAGAAGGTCCGGAGAGGCAAACGCTGGAAGCAGCCGTTCCGCGCCGCGGGCGCGCTCTTCTGGGCCATGCTGATGAAGCTCAGCCCCGCGCGGCGCCTGCTCCTGCTCGCGGCGATTGCCGCTCTGCTGTTCTTTTCCTTCCAGGTGGAGACGCAGCGCGGAAGCGTGGTCTTTATCTCCGTGGGCATCCTCAGTCCCGGCGTTCTGCTCCTGTTTCTCCTTCTCGCTCTCGAGCTCGCCGACCGCGTCACCATGAAGCGCGACCTGGAAATCGCGCGCGAAATCCAGCGCTGGCTCGTCCCGGAAAAGCCGCCCGCCGTGCCGGGCTACGACATCGCCTTCCTCACCCGCGCCGCGAACACCGTAGCCGGCGATTATTACGACACGATTCCGCGCAGCCCGGTCCCCTCCGCCGCCTCCGGAAATGACAACCTCTTGCTCGTTGTCGCCGACGTGGCCGGCAAGAGTGTCCCTGCCGCGCTCCTCATGGCCACCTTCCAGGCCAGCTTGCGCGCCATCGAGGCCACCGGCACAGCTCTCATCGAGCTCGTTCGCGGTCTCAACAGCTACGTCTGGGCCAACAGCCAGAGCGGCCTGCGCTTCATCACCGCCTTTTTTGCCGAGCTCGAGCCCGCCTCCGGCGACTTGCGCTACACCTCCGCCGGCCATCTTCCCGCCCTCATCCGCCGCACTTCGGGCGAGGTCAGCGAACTCAAAGAGGGCGGCCTGCCGCTCGGCATTGAGCAGGACGAGCAATTTCCCATCGGCCAGGCTCGCCTTGCGCCCGGCGAAATTCTTCTCATCTACACCGATGGCGTGGTCGAGGCCGTCAACCCGCAGGGAGAAGAGTTTGGCCGCGCCCGCCTGCTCAACGTGCTCGGCCCCTGCGACGCCGCCAATTCCGCCGCGGAAATCCTCGATCGCGTCACGCACGTTCTCGACGGCTTTGTCGGAGCAGCGCCGCAACACGACGACCTCACCTGCCTCGTGGTCCGGCGCAACCTCGCCAACTAGCCCGCGTTGCAACCCGGCGTGCCCCGCGCCTTGTAGCCATTCGCCGCCTGGCCGATAATCTCACTATGGACGCACGCCAACTGGCGGACCGCATCTGCGCCGTCCTCGCCGGCGCGGGCTATCAGGCCTATCTGGTGGGCGGGTGTGTCCGCGATATCGTCCTGAGAACCACCCCGCAGGACTTCGACGTCGCCACCGATGCCACGCCCCAGCAGGTTCAGGCGGTCTTCCCCGGAAGCGTGGGCGTGGGCGCGGCCTTCGGAGTGATTCTGGTTCTCGATGAGGATTCGGACGCCCGCGTGGAAGTCGCCACCTTCCGCACCGATCTCGAATATTCCGACGGCCGCCGGCCAGATGCCGTCTTGTTCAGCAAATCCGCCGAGCAGGACGTGCGCCGCCGCGACTTCACCATCAACGGCCTGCTGCTCGATCCCCGCGATAATCGCATCCTCGATTATGTCGGCGGCCAGGCCGACCTGCGCGCCGGTATCGTTCGCGCCATCGGCCATCCCGCCGAGCGCTTCCGTGAAGATAAATTGCGGCTGCTGCGCGCCGTGCGCTTTGCCGCGCGCTTCCGCTACACGATCGAGCCGGCCACATTTGCCGCCCTCTGCCGGCACGCTGCGGAAATCTCCGCCGTCTCTGCCGAGCGCATCCGCGACGAATTGACCCGTATCCTCACCGAGGGAGGTGCTCGCCGCGGCTTCGAGCTGCTCGACGAGACGCGCCTGCTCGGACACGTCCTGCCCGAAGTCGCGCGCATGCGCGGTGTCCAGCAGCCGCCCGAATTCCATCCCGAAGGCGACGTGTGGATTCACACGCTGCTCCTCCTCGAACAACTGCCCGCCGGTGCCTCGCCCACGCTCGCTTGGGGCGCGCTGCTGCACGATGTGGGCAAACCACCCACCTTCACGCCGCCCCGCACGCCCGGCGACCGCATCCGTTTCGACGGTCACGTCGAGGTCGGCACCCGCATGGCGGAGGAAATCGCGCTCCGATTCAAATTTTCAGGCGAGGAAACGGAGCGTGTGGCCGCGCTCGTGGCCCAGCATCTGCGCTTCAAGGACGTCTTCGACATGCGTCCGGCCACCCTCAAACGATTCGTCCGCCAGCTGCATTTCGACGAACATCTGGATTTGCATCGCATGGACTGCCTGGCCTCGCACCGCAATCTCGATGGCTACGAATTCGTACGGCGCTTCCTGGCCGAGACCCCTGCGGAGGCTGTCCGCCCCCCACGCCTGGTTACCGGCGACGACCTGAAACTCCTGGGGCTACCCCCCGGGCCTGCATACCGTCGTATTCTAGAGGCCGTCGAGGAGGCCCAGCTCGAAGGCAGGCTTACGACCCGGGACCAGGCCCTGCAGTTTCTCCGCGAACACTCTGGCGGTCGGCAGGTCCACGCAAGGTCAGGTACATGAAGAAGTTCACAACCAGGGCCGTGCAGAGTGAAGTACGATGTGCGGTTCTGTCCGGAGAAGTCCATCGCAAGATATTGTACATAAAAGAGTTAGCGGATGACTTGCAATATTTAGCATGATGCGCTAATATCTTTTGATTCTGAGATAGTGATTGCACGCAACCGGGTTTCTTTCCCGGCCATCCAATCTGTCACCCGTTCCTGCCAGTTCAGCCGGTGGCAGCCGACGGAGCGAGGAGCCTTTGATGGCTGACAAATCGACGCGTATCCCCACCGAGCTTCCCATACTGCCCGTGCGCGAGACGGTGCTCTTCCCCGGGGCGGTCATGCCGCTCACCGTGGGGCGCGAGAGTTCGCTGGCACTGCTCGAATCTCTGCACGGCGAAGAGAAGCTGATCGGAGTTGTGGCCCAGCTTGACCCCAGGATCGAGGAGCCCAGCGGCTCCGACCTTCATGCCGTGGGCACGGCCGCCAAGATTCACAAAATGGTGCGCATGCCCAACAACACCGTGGTCGTCTTTCTCGAAGGTCTCAGCCGCATCCGCATCGCCGAAATTGTTTCCTTCCGGCCCTTCCTGCGCGGCCGTGTGAACATCGAAGCCGACGTTCTCGGCCCCGTGGATCCGGAGCTGACTGCGCTGGTGCGCCAGGCCCAGGAGTTGTTTCGCGATGTGGTCGCCCGCTCCCCGCAACTCTCCGACGATCTGCAAAATCAGGTGATGGGCCACGAGGATCCGGGCCGCCTTTCCGATTTCATCGCTCACACGCTTCCTTCACTCTCCACTCTGCTGCGCCAGGAGCTGCTGGAAACCGCCAGCGTGCGCAAGCGCCTGGAAAGCCTGGTCCGTGAGCTTTCCAAAGAGCTCGAAGTGCTCGAGCTCCGCTCCAAGATTCAGGAACAGGTCCAGGAGCAGGTGAACCAGAACCAGCGCGAATACCTTCTCCGCGAGCAGATGAAGGCGATTCAGAAGGAGCTTGGCGAATCCGACGACGTCCAGAACGAAATCGAGGAGCTGCGGAAGAAGATTGAGGCCTGCGGAATGTCTCCCGAGGCCCGTAAGGAATGCGAGCGCGAGTTGAAGCGCCTTTCCAAGATGCAATCCGCCTCCGCCGAATACATGGTCTCGCGCACGTATCTCGACTGGATGACCACGCTGCCCTGGCAAAAGTCTTCGGGCATCGAGGAAATCGACATTCCCAAGTCGCAAACCATCCTCGACGAGGACCACTACGACCTGAAAAAGGTCAAGGAACGCATTTTGGAATACCTGGCCGTGAAAAAGCTCCAGCCCGCCATGAAAGGGCCCATCCTCTGCTTCGTCGGCCCTCCCGGCGTGGGCAAAACCTCGCTCGGCAAATCCATCGCGCGCGCCATGGGGCGCAAGTTCGTCCGCATCTCGCTCGGCGGCATGCACGACGAGGCCGAAATCCGCGGTCATCGCCGGACCTACATTGGTGCCCTCCCTGGACAGATTATTCAGGGCATCCGCCGCGCCGAGACCAACGACCCCGTCTTCATGCTCGACGAAGTGGACAAGCTCGGCCGCGATTTTCGCGGCGACCCCTCCGCGGCTCTGATGGAAGTGCTCGACCCCGAGCAGAACGCCACGTTCCGCGACCACTATCTCGACGTGCCGTTCGACCTATCCAAAGTGATTTTCATCGCCACAGCCAACTGGATGGATCCCATTCCCGAGCCGCTGCGCGACCGCATGGAAATCATCGAACTCCCCGGTTACACCGAGGAGGAAAAGATCCACATCGCGCGCAAGTACCTGATCCCCAAGCAGGCCAAAGAGCACGGCCTAAAAGAGGGCGAAAACATCGAATTTGCTGAAGAAGGCCTGCGCGAAATCATCCACAGCTACACGCGTGAGGCGGGCGTGCGCAATCTCGAACGCGAAATCGCCACGCTTTCCCGCCGCCAGGCCCGCCGCATCGCGGAAGGCAACACGGACAAGCTCGAAGTCAACGCCGAAGTCGTGCGCCAGGCCCTCGGCGTGCCCAAGTTCCGCACCGAAAAGGAAGTGGAAGAGCGCGTCAACCGCCCCGGCGTTTCCGTCGGCCTCGTCTGGACCCCGGCTGGCGGCGATATCGTATTCATTGAGGCGTCGCGCATGCCCGGCGGAAAGCAGTTCACCATGACCGGCTCGCTCGGCGACGTCATGAAGGAATCCATGAACGCTGCCCTCACCTGGGTGCGCGCCAACGCCGACCGCTTCGGTATCGATCCCGAATTCTTCAAGAACAGTGACGTGCACATTCACGTGCCTGCCGGCGCCGTTCCCAAGGACGGTCCTTCTGCCGGCGCCGCCATGGTCACCGCTCTCGTCAGCCTCCTCTCCGGCCGCCAGGTGCAGCCGCGTGTGGCCATGACGGGAGAGACCTCGCTCTCCGGCGTCATCCTTCCTGTCGGCGGCATCAAGGAAAAGGTGCTCGGCGCCAAGCGCGCGGGCATCAAGCGCGTCCTGCTGCCCGCGGACAACGAGCCCAATGTGAAGGAAGATCTCCAGCCCGAAATGCTGGAAGGGCTCGAACTGCGCTATGTGCGCACGCTCGACGAGGCTCTGGAAGCAGCCATCGGCAAATTCGAGCCGAGCGTGCGCGAGCCGGCACCTCCTTCGCCTCCGCCCGTTCCTCCTGTTCTGCCGGACGAGAAGCCCGCGCCCAAGGGCACGACTCCTCCATCCTCTACCTTCCACTGACCGCATTGCAGGGGCACGACTCGCCGCAGGCAGGTCGTGCCCCCGATCCGCTCGTCTTTCCCCGCTAGGAAACGCCGTCCTTTGCTTCCTGTATTTTTACTGCAATTCCGCCGAAACTAATCGCGAACGGCGCGCTCTCCTGACAAATGCGCCGCGCCAAGACTCGCATGTCCGGTTCCAGCGGATACGAACAACTCAAAGACGCCGCGCGCGCCGTCGCGCTGCACCTCTGCGCCGCGCTCGGCGGCGGTGGCCTGGCCGCGCGCTTCATCCTCGACTACGCGGAACGCAACCGCCGCGCCGCCGTCACGGCGCACCTTCCGCGTTACACCGAACTCGTCTCCATGATTCACCGCGAATGTCTGCTCGCCGTGGTTGCGCGCGTGGAATCGGACCTTCCGCGTGTGTTCCGTGCCGGAGGAACTCCCGCGCGTGCCCTCGCTTCCGGCGAAGACCCGTTGCTGCGCCGCTTTCGCGTCGAATTTTACGAGCATCTCGCGGAATTGCTGGGCTGGCGGCAGGAACAGCTCGACCGCTTCTGGCACGACCTGGATCTTTACATGCAGTGCCTTCGCGCGCGCAGCGCCGCGCCCGCTCGCAAGAAGTCCGACCTCGGCCCGTTTGCCGACCGCTGCGCCTTCATGCTCGATCCTTCCATGCTCGAGCGCGCCCGCCGCGCCGCCGCCCGCTTCCACGAGCAGCTCGACGCCAAGACGCGTAAGATTCTGCGCGCTGCATTCCGTCCCGGCTCTGCGGGTTAGCGGTGCCCTGCCTACTTTCCCGATAGAAACGGAAAATGGGCCGAAGCGCCCATAAAGAACAGCAGCGGGAACGACAGCCAGAATCCCACTCGCGACGCCAGATACGCCCGCCGCGCCACCATCGCCGCTTCCGGCGGCATCGCCGCGCCTTCCTTCGCCGCGGCGCTGGTCCACGCAATCAGCCGCTTTTGGCATCGCCACACCATCCCCCACACCAGGAACAGCATGATCGTGCCCAGTCCGCCGCCGATCGCAATCGAAAGCGTGCGATTCCCCGTCGCCGGGGCCGCAATCAATTCCAGCACCAGCCAGCTCGCTCCAGCCACTACCACCGTTGACGCCACCGCGAGCACCCACCCGTTTTTCATCGGCCCTTCGCTCATCATCAGGAATCCGTGTAGCAGCACGTAGGCCACGAGCCACACGCCGAACCAAATTCCCAGCCATTTCCACATCAGCCCCGCATCGCCCGCGTTCGCCGCATCCTCTTTCGCCAGGATCATGAAGTAGCGGAACCCCGCAAGCCACGCTACCAGCGCCGACCAGCGGAACCACGCCATGGCCCGCGGCATGAGCGCCGTGAAGGCGCGCGCCCGCACCGGCGCCTCCAGCTCCTTCATTCCCGGCGTCATCACAATGTTGAAAAAATAAAGGAAGCCCAGCCACACAAAACCGGCAGCAAAGTGCAGCCAGCGCAGCACGATCTCTTCCATCACCGAGCCGCCCTGCGGAAACGAAATCTGCGCCGTAATCATCGCGACAATCGAAGTGAGCGTGGCCAGCATCATGTGTTCTCCCTCGGTCCGCCATCCCTCATCGCCGGGCTAGTGTATCGCGACCAAGCGCGGCCCCCGAATGCGCGCAGCGCGAAGCCCTTTGAGTGCGAGAGGGCCGTAGCCTGGCCCTCTCGCCTTCTCGCAGCGCGATTTCCAATGTCGTAGGCGTCGTAACAAGGCGGCAGGCCACAAGCCGCCTGCCGCACTGATTGGCCTTCGGTCTGCCTTTACAAACACGACGGCCCGCGCAGCTTCCGCCGCGCGGGCCGTTCGGGAATCGAGTTGGGCCTGATCGCTTCTATTTCGCTGCCGCGTAATTCGCGTTGATCGCGTCCCAGTCCAGCGTGTTCCACCACGCGTCCAGGTAATCCGCGCGCTTGTTCTGATATTTCAGGTAGTAGGCGTGCTCCCACACGTCCACGCCCATCACCGGTTTCCCGCCCGTCATGATCGGACAATCCTGGTTCGCTGTGGAATCAATCACCAGCTTTCCGTCCTTCACAAACAGCCACGACCAGCCCGACCCGAACCGCTTCATCCCCGTATCGTTGATCTTGGCTTTGAAGCTGGCAAAATCGCCGAACGCCGCCTTGATCGCGTCCGCCACCGGGCCCCGCGGGTCGCCCCCGCCGCCCTTCTTCATGATTTTCCAGAACATGGAGTGGTTCCAGTGACCGCCGCCGTTGTTGCGCACGGCAGCGCGAATCGCTTCCGGCACCGCGTCCAGATTGCCGATCAGCGCCTCCAGCGATTTCGACGCCAGGTCCGGCGCGCTTTCCAGCGCCTTGTTCAGGTTCGTCACGTAAGCGCCGTGATGCTTGTCGTGATGGATCTCCATTGTTTTCGCGTCGATGTACGGCTCGAGCGCGTCGAACGGGTACGGCAACGGCGGAAGTGTGTATGCCACGGGTTCTGCCTCCACGGAAAAAAGATCCGGCGCCGCGATCGCGGCCACGCCGGTCGTTACCAGGAAGGATCGCCTGTCCATGTGCGCCCCCTTCAGTATGGATGCACAGGCCAATGAAGCGGTGACAGTATACTCCCCGCACTCCGCCTCGCAAAACAAGGCGGGCGGTTCGGCGGCATCTCGAAGCGGATGCCCTCTGGATCAAATCTGCTCCGCGTTGCGTAGAAACATGCAAGAGGGGCACCTCGATGACTGAATCCACAGAACCCTATCCGAAACATCTCGATTGGCTGCGCTTTCTCTCCGCTTGGCTGCTCTTTCTCTATGGGTCAAGCAAATTGCTCGGCAGGCAGTTCTCCCTTCTACCGGATGTGGCCTCGAAGCCGGTCGGCTCGCTCACCGGCTATCAGCTCGCCTGGTTCTACTACAGCTACTCCCACACCTACGCAGTCATTCTCGGACTCACCCAGCTTGCGGGCGCTGCCATGCTCCTCTTCCGCAAGGCGGCGCTGCTCGGCGCGGCTGTGCTCTTGCCCGTCATGGTCAACATTCTCTTGATCAATGCGTTCTTCAGCATCGCCTGGGGCGCGCTGGTCACTTCGGCGTTCATCTTCGTGTCCATGCTCGCCATCCTCTGGCACGAGCGGCATGCTCTGGCGGGCCTGTTCTGGACCCAGCAACCCGAAGAACCGGAGCATGAGCGGAGACTTCACCGAGCGATAGCCGTCCTGGTTGTTCTCCTGGCTATCGCCATGATGGGAGTTGGTTTGTGGATCCAGGCCGCGTCCAAAACTTCTAAGTGACCATCGCCATCCCCTCCGCCTCTCGCAGTTGCAGTAGAATGCGCGCGGCATTGCGGAGGACTAGCTATGAAATGCAAGTTCGCCTGGATGATCGTGATGGTTATGGCATGCGCAGCCGTTTCCGCGCAGGCGCCCAAGCGCATCGCCATTCGCGCCGGCCATCTCATTGACGGCAAGAGCGACCAGCCCGTCGCCAACGCTCTCATCCTCATCGAAGGCAGCAAAATCGTCTCCGTCACTCCCGGCGGCTCACCCCCCACAGGCGTAGAACTCATTGACCTCAGCCATGCCACCGTCCTGCCCGGCTTCATCGACACGCACACGCACATCCTGCTCCAGGGAGACGTCACCGCGGCCGACTACGACGAGCAACTCCTCAAGCAGTCCATCCCCTACCGCGCCATCCTCGCCGCGCGCAACGCCCACATCGCTCTCTCTCACGGATTCACTGCCATGCGCGACCTGGAAACCGAAGGCGCCATGTACGCCGATGTGGACGTGAA
>JASHSV010000276.1 GCA_030038535.1 Candidatus Acidiferrales bacterium | reverse complement strand
GGGTCGCCTTTCCAGCGCTCCAGATATTTTTCGATCTGGGCGAGGGACTGGTCCACGCCGGCGCTATCGGGCACAGGAAAATCGATCACGGATTCGCCGAGCACGCCGCGAAGGCCGGCGGCTTTTGTTTCCCGGGCCACGGCATCTTCGAAGTAGTACATATCGGCGAAGGTGGTGGTGCCGCCCTCGATCATTTCGAGCGCGGCGAGCCGCGTGCCCCACACGCAGAAATCTTCGGTGACGTTGAGTTTCTCGGCGGGGAAAATGTGGTTGGTGAGCCAATCTTCGAGCGTCACATCGCTCGCCAAGCCGCGGAGCAGCGACATGGCGGCGTGCGTATGCGTATTGATGAACCCCGGCAGGACAATGCGTCCGCGGGCGTCCATGCGGCGCGCCGATGGGAAGCGTGCTTCGAGGTCGGCGCGCGGGCCGACGGCGACGATCTGAGTTTCGTGTATGGCCACGGCGCCGTCGTCCAGAACGCGGTGCGACGCATCCATGGTAACTACCGTGCCGCCGGTGATGAGCAGATCGGCAGACGGCACGGAACGCGACGGCAGCCTGGGTCGCTCTGGTGGCGGGTGCGGGGCGGGATTCTGGGCGGAGCCGGAATCAGGAGCCTGAGCGGCGAGAGGTGCGCCAGACAGGAGCAACGCGAACGGCAGGGCGAAAAGTACAGTGAACACGGAGCGCAGCTTCATTTCAAAACCTCCGCGATTCGAGGCATGATGCCGCGAAGGAGCGCGGTGAACTGCGTGTGCACGCGCCATCCCGTTTCGAGGACCTCTTCATGCGTGATGGGCTGGTCGAGGATGCCTGCGGCGAGATTGGTGACACAGGAGATGCCGAGCACCTCGATACCCATCTGGCGCGCGACAATCACTTCCGGAACGGTGGACATACCCACCAAATCGGCACCGAGCGTGCGGAGAGCGCGAATTTCTGAGGGCGTCTCGAAGCTCGGGCCGGAGACTGCAGCATAGACGCCCTCGGCCAGCGAGATTCCGTGCCGGGCGCCTTCTTCGCGCGCGATGAGGCGCAGCCGGTCGGAATAGGCGTGCGTCATATCGGGAAAGCGCAGGCCGAACCGCTCGTCGTTGCGACCGATGAGAGGATTTGTGCCCTGAAAATTTATGTGGTCGCGAATCAGGACGAGCGCTCCCTGGCGATACTCCGGCGAGATGCCGCCCGCGGCGTTGGTAATTACGAGCGCGCGAATTCCCATCCGTCCCAGAACACGAACGGGAAACGTCACTTCTTCCATGGAATAGCCTTCGTAAAAGTGAAGCCGTCCGGAGAGCACCGCGACGGGAACGCCGCCGGTTGTGCCGAGGACCATTTGCCCCGCGTGGCTCTCCACGGTGGAAACAGGAAAGCCGGGGATTCGCGAGTAATCGATGCGCGCAGCGCCGGCGAGGCCCTCCGCAAATGCACCGAGTCCGGAGCCGAGCACAACGCCGATGCGAGGACGCAGGCGGGTGCGAGCGAGCACGAATTGGGCAGCGCGCTCGGCACGCGCGAACGGGCCGCCGGCTGCGCGCGCCGCCGGGCTGGGTGATTTGCGCAGCGGACTCACAGGAGCATCCCCACGATGGAAGCGGAAAGCAGGTTGGCCGCGGTCCCGGCGAGCATGGCGCGGAAGCCGAGCTGGGCCAGCTCGTGCCGCTTGTTGGGAGCGAGCGCGCTGATGCCGCCGATTTGAATGCCGATGGAGCTGAGATTGGCGAAACCGCACAGGGCGAAAGTGGCGATGGTGAAGGAGCGCGGGTCCATCTGCGCCTTGAGCGCGCCGAGCTGGCTGTAAGCGACGAATTCATTCAGGACCATTCGCGTGCCGAGCAGATTTCCTACGGTGATGCAATCGCCGGAGGGGATGCCAATGAGCCAGGCCACAGGGGCGAAGAGCCAGCCGAGCAATTCCTGCGCGCTGGAGGGAAACCAGCCGACGCCGAGGCGGCTGAGACCGGAGTGCGCGGCGCTGAAGAGGCCGTTCATCAGAGCCACGAGGGCCAGAAAAGCGATGAGCATCGCGCCGACGTTCAACGCCAGGCGCAGGCCGTCGGTGGCGCCGCGCGAGACGGCATCGAGCAGGTTTTCGTGCTTTTCTTCCTCCGAGCGTTCGAGATGCACGCGGCCGGCAGTGACGGGCTGCTCCGTTTCCGGGTTGAGGATTTTGGCGAGAACGAGTGTTCCGGGCGCAGTCATGATCACCGCGGCCAGCAGATGCCGGGCCTCGGCGCCGAACAGGATGTAAGCGCCCATCACGGCGCCTGAGACGTGGGCCATGCCGCTGGTCATCACGGTCATCAGTTCGGAGCGTGTGAGCGTGGGAAGAAAGGGGCGGATGGTGAGCGGAGCTTCCGTCTGTCCCATGAAGATGCTGGCGGCAACGTTGAGCGACTCGGCGCCGCTGGCGCCCATCAGACGAGTCATCACGCGCGCGGCCAGGCGGATGATGGCCTGCATCACGCCGTAGTGATACAGAATGGCGAAAAACGTGGCGATGAAAATGATCATGGGCAGGACCTGAAAAG
>JASHSV010000275.1 GCA_030038535.1 Candidatus Acidiferrales bacterium | reverse complement strand
CTGCTGGGAGACTTCCTGCTTCTCGACGAGCTGGCGGTAGCGCTCGAGGTCGTCCTGATACTTGACATCGTTGGCTTCGGCCTGAGCGAGATCGGCGCGCATCACCTCCACGTTCTTGTCGGCGGCGGCAGTACCGGCGCGTGAGCTTTGCACGTCGGCTTCGGCGGAACGAATCTGGCTGGAAGTACTGATCGAGGTCACGGGGACGTTGATGGCCTGGCCCTGGGCGTTCGCTACGGCATCGGCGAGGTCTGCCTCGGCCTTGACGACGGCCACTTTGTAGTCCGTGGGATCGATTTGCACGAGAACGTCGCCGGCGTGCACGAACTGGTTGTCGTCCACATTCACTTTGATCACGTAGCCGGAGATGCGGGAGCTGATGGGATTGATGTGCCCGTCGATTTGGGCGTCGTCGGTGGATTCGTAGTGCCGAAAATGGAGCCAGGCGGTGAGGACGCCCACGAGAAGCACGGCAATCACGGCAAAAATGAGCCAGGGCGCGCGCGAGCGGCGCGGAGGAGAGGCGACCGCGGGCCGGCGCGCAGCGGGGCGCGCTTCACCGGAGAGTTCGGCGGAATCGTGGCGAGGCGCATCGGCCACAGGATCGTCGTGTCGCTCGTCTCCCATCGCTCACTTCCCCTTGAGATATTCTGCCACGCCGACCTCGGCGTTGCCGACGGCGCGGGCGAGAGAAATCTTGGCCAAGTCATAGGCATAGAGGCTGGAGATGAGGGACTCGTCGGCGCTGGCGACGGCGTCTTGAGCCTGGACGACTTCGACGTTGTTGGTCACGCCGGCGCGAAAGCGATCCTGGGATTGCTTGAGAGTTTCGTCGGCGAGGGTGACGTTGGTACGGGCCACGGCCACGCGCTCCTTGGCGGCCTGGAGATCGAGAAAAGCGGCGCGAACGTCATAGTCCACCTGGCCGCGAAGATTTTCGACCTGGGCGCGGCTCTGATCGAGGGCGGCCTGGGCGACGAGGACGTCGCCATGGACGCGGTTGCCCTGAAATATGGGCACGGTGAGACGTACGCTAGCGTCAAAGACTCCGTGCGACTGGCCGGGGGTGATGCCCGCGTCGCCGTAATCGCCGGCGAATCCAATGGTGGGCAGGTATTCGGCACCAGCGGCGCGGCGGGCCAGCTCCGCGGCGCGGAGAGAGGCGCGGGCGCTGAGGTAGTCGGGGCGAGTGGCATAGGCGCGGTCCAAGGCCTGGTCGAGTGTCCAGGCCGCCATAGGTTCGTAGAGCGCCTTATCGCTGAGGGCGACCTGTTGACCGGGAGGCAAACCGATCACGCGGCCGAGCTGAAGTTTTTCCTTCTCATAGTCGTTGCGCGCAACGATGACCTGCTGGCGACGCGTCTCGAGTTCGACCTGGGCGCGGAGGACATCAATGGCGGGGGCGAGGCCGGCCTTGAGCTGGTCGCTGGCGAGATCGTAGAGCGCCTGTGCGGTAGCCTGCTGGGCGACTGCGGTATCCACACGGGCGGCGCCCGCGACGGTCTGCAAATAGACATTGCCGACGACGAGGACCACCATGTCGCGCGCGTCCTGATAGCTGAACTTGGCGGCCTCCAGGCTGGCGCCCGTGGAACGCGCGCGATTGATGAGGCTCCAATCGAAAAAGCTCTGGGTGAGCGTCGCACGCGTATCGACATAGCCGAACGGGCCGATGACTTTGGGAAAAAGCGAAGTGCGAAAGCCCAGAGTGGCGACATCGATTTGCGAGGCGGTCTCGGAAAGGTAGTACTGGGCATTGGGAAGCAGGAAGGAGAGCTCGCGCCATTTTTCGCCGCGTGCGCCGCGGATACTGAACTCGGAGAGCACGGCACCAAGATTTTGTTTCAGGCCGCGCTCGATCGCTTCCCTGAGCGAAAGTACGAGGGGCTCAGCCGTGGGCGTCCCCAGGGGCACGCTGCCGTTGAACACCTGGGGAGAAGAGACCAAAGCCGGCGGGCTGGTTTGGGGTGTGGCGGGCGAGTAGGCGCCCTGCGCATGGGCCAGGGAAATCAGCCCGAAGGCCGACAGAAAGAGAACCAGCAATCGTACTGCGGTCTTCATAGAATTCCCTGGATGCTAGAAAATCCCTCAGCTCGAAGCCAGGACGCTCCGTCCACCGCCTGCGGCCAAATGCGCATCCTTTTGGATGCAGAGGCTGCATACCGGTCTCACGCTACCGGAAGCGAGCGAGAGCCTCGGGCCGGAACCCGAAGATGCTGGCATAATACGCGGCTATGGTAAATCCTCGAAAGCTTTTGAGCTGGCTCCGGAACCGCGAGAGGGTGATGCCGCGGCTGCTGGGGCGGCTGGTGCGAATTGAATCCTCGAGCTACGACCCGGAAGGCGTAAACCGGGTGGTGAGTTTGCTGGCTAGGGAATGGAAGAAACGCGGCGCGCGTGTGAGCCGCATAAGGCCCGCGAAGACAGCCGGCCGGGGAGACGTGCTGCGCTGCGAACTGCCCGGCGGGAAAAACAGCGGGAAACAAATTCTGGTGCTGGGACATACGGACACCGTGTACGAGCGCGGAACACTGGCGCGGATGCCGTTTCGCGCGGACGGGAAACGCGCGTATGGTCCGGGCGTGCTGGATATGAAAGCGGGGTTGGTGATCGCGCTGGCGGCGGTGGATGCCCTGCGCGCGGCGGGCGAGGCGCCGCGGCGACGGCTGGTTTTTCTGTGGACTCCGGATGAGGAGATAGGGAGCGGCAGCTCGCGGCCTGTAATCGAGCGGGAAGCCCGCCGAAGCGCGGCGACGCTGGTGCTGGAGCCGGGCACAGGACCGGAAGGAAAATTGAAGACAGCACGCAAAGGAACGGGAGAGTTCACGCTGGAAGTAAGGGGCCGGGCGGCACATGCGGGCGTGAATCCGCAGGATGGAGTTAATGCGATCCACGAACTGGCGCTGCAGATCGCGCGCGTGGCGCGGTTCGCGGATGCGCGGCGCGGAACTACCGCCAACGCGGACGTAATCGAGGGTGGAACGCGCACGAACGTGATTGCGGAACACGCGCGGGCACGCGTGGACGTTCGCTGCGGTCGCGCCGCGGATATTTCACACTTGGAGGCGCGGTTTCGCCGCCTTCGACCGATCCTCCCCGGCGCAAAGCTTCGCGTCAGCGGCGGCATCGACCGGCCACCGATGGAACATGGCAGGGCGGCGGGGCTGTTCCGTCAGGCGCAGGCGGCCGGGCGCGAAATGGGCCTGCGCCTCGAGGAATCATCCACGGGAGGGGGCTCGGACGGAAATTTTACGGCCGCGCTGGGCGTGCCTACGCTCGACGGTTTAGGCGCGGCGGGCGCGGGAGCGCACATGCAGGGGGAGCATATCCTCACTCGCTCGCTTGCGGAACGCGCCGCGCTGCTGGCCGCACTTCTTGCAACGCTCTAACTCAGCCGGCGAGTGCGGGATTGCGAGGGTCGGGAAAAAGGTCGAGTCACTGGAAAAAACTACCCGGCGCAATTTAGAGCTCTATCCTCGCAGCCTGAGTTTTCAACGACTTGCAGAACAAGATTTTGGCTGCGCCATTGCCCGAAATAGGTCCGACGCCCCTCGGTGGAGATGAGGAGGAGGGACCTGATGAGCTTGATTCCAAAAGGATGGCTGCCGGCAGCCGGTGCGGCCGCCGCGGTTATAGTGCTGGCAGCAGGCCTGGCGACAGCCCGATACGAGCGCAGCAAAGCCGCGAATATCCAAGAAGGGACGACGGGGGGTTCCGGCAATATCGATAACAACGCAGCGGCAACACAGCCCGCACCACCGCCGGTGAATCCGATCCTCATCCCGGTGGGAATGCCGGTTCGCGTCCAACTTGACCAAACTCTTGATAGCGACCGGAATCATTCCGGAGACGTATTCGAAGCGCATCTAGCGGACCCTGTAGTAGTGGATAACCGCGTGGTGATACCGGAGAACGCGCCGGTCCGCGGCCGTGTCGCGGCTGCGCGCCCCTCCGGGCATTTCAGCCATCCCGGGCGGCTGGAAATATCATTAACGAAAATCAAAGTGGATGGCGAATGGCGCGAAATTGCAACGCATGAAGATTCGTCCGAGGGCGGCAGCCAAAAGAAGAACAATGCAGGCTGGATGGGAGGCGGAGCCGGCGGCGGAATGCTGATCGGAGCGATCGCGGCGGGCGGCAAGGGCGCCCTGATCGGCGGGCCCGTTGGCTTGGGAGCCGGGGCTGTCGCAGTACTTTTCACAGGAAAAAGAGATGTGCACCTGCCTGCCGAGACGCAGCTCGTGTTCCATCTCTCGGAACCACTCTCCGTGACGCCCGGGAACTGAGAGACTCTAGAAAGGCTGAAACCCCTTGGAGCCGAAGCGGGGGTGCGAAATGAGGTTCAGCACCGGATAGGCATAAGCGGCGGCGACCAGGAGAACGGCGACCACGGTCCAAACTCCAAATCGGTCCCACACCCCCAGAGTGGTTACGGGGCGGAGCGGAACCGCAAATTCAAAGGAAGCGGTATCCGTCCTGCGTCCGGCAAGCCATGTGGCGATAACAACAATCAAGAAGGAGAGTGCGCTGAGAAACATCACAACAGCGCCGACGGCGGCCACACGCGTTAGTCCGTGCCATTCGGCGCCATATTCGCCGGAAAGGGCAGCGCTGTAAACGCGCCGAGGCAAGCCGCGCAGTCCCGCAATATGGTAACTGGCGCTGAAGATGGCCACGCCGAGAAACCAGAGGTACGGCTGCAAGCGCGCGAGAGCGGAAAACTTCAACTCCCGGCCCATCACGCGCGGCAGCAGCCAGTAGGTCACGCCCATAAAGGTCAGTGTGACCGTAGTTCCCAGGGTCACGTGAAAATGTCCCTGAATCCAGGCGGTGTTATGGACCATGGTGTTCATGGCGTAGGCCGCGTTGATGGCACCGCCAAAGCCGCCCACGGTGAACGCCAGCATGGCCAGAGCACATGCGGCGAAGAAAGGATCTCCCCAGGGAAGCCGCGCGATCCAATTGAACAGTCCCTTGGCGCCCTTCAGCCGACCGGCCACTTCCAGCGAGGCAATGACCGTAAAGGCGGTCACGAAGCTGGGATAAAGGATGGCGTAGGTGGTGACGGTGTGGGCCAGCTTCCAGCTGGCGCTGATGCCGGGGTCGGCGAACTGATGGTGGAATCCGACGGGAGTGGAGAGCAGTACAAACAGGATGAAGACCATGCGCGCCAGAGGGTCGCTGAAGAGCTTGCCTCCTGCAGCACGCGGCAACAGGGTGTACCAGATCACGTAGGCGGGCAGCAGCCAGAAGTAAACCAGCGGATGGCCGAACCACCAGAAATAGGTGCGCGCGAGGAGAGGATCGACGGTGGGCACCAGCTTGAGCGACCAAGGAATCAGCATACCCACAACTTCCGCAGCCAGTCCCGTGGTGGCCAGATACCAGATGATGATGGTTGCCAGCATCCCGTGAATGGGCAGGGGGACCGGCACGGCTGGATTCTCGCGCCTCCAAGAACGGTAGCTCGCGATCATCACTCCGCCCCAGATCCAGGAAGCGACCACCAGGAGAGTGGCGCCGATATAAAAGAGCGGGTGAGCCATCAGCGGCGGATAGAAGGTGTAGAGCACGGTGCTTTGCCCGCGAAGGATGGTCTGCGCGGCCAAAGCAGTCCCCACGAGGCCGAGCCAGAATGCGAACCACGCGGTACGGCGTCCCGTAACGCGGCCGAGCGTGACCTGAGCGAGCGCGTAGCCGAATCCCATGATGAAGAACGTGGTGAAAACCAGCGCCATCAAGACTCCGTGCGCCGTGAGCGACATGTAGTAGAGGGATTCGCTCCGTTGCGGGAATTGAATATCCGCGAGGGAGAGCGCCTGGATCAAACCCATCGCGGAGGCCAGGCCGAAGGCGGCGATGCCGACGCCGAGATGAGCTGCGGCGAGCGAATTCCGGCTGCTCATCTCGCCTCCTTTTTCACAATCAGCTTGGCGACCATGTTGTGGTGCAACAGCCCGCAATATTCGTTACAGGCGATGAGATATTCGCCGGAATTGGGGAAAGTGACAGTGAATTGGCTCACATAGCCGGGGATGGCCATGGCATTCGCATTCGTTCCAACGACTTCAAAGCCGTGGATTACGTCCGCGCTGGTGAGGCGAAAGGTCACCGGCCGTCCGGCAGGCACCTCGATGGGATTGGGGCTGAAGTCAAACATTTCCGCAACCACGGTGACCACGACGCCGCCGTCAGGCCCCGGCCGCACTCCGGGACTGCCGAACTCCGGATTGGCTGCCAGGTTCGAGGGATCCACCGTTTCAAAGTGGCTGGGCGGGGTTATGGCGTGGAATGCAGTCATAGCCAGGATAGTGCCGAGGAAAGCGGCGATGAGCAGGCTGGCTGCCCACATCCAGACGCGTTCATAGAGTTCCACATTCACGGCATGCCTCCCGGCCGCTAGGAATGCGGCGCGCCGCGGCCGAGAAATTGGAGGACGTACATGGCAAACCATGCCACTCCAAAAGCCAAGCCGAAAATGATCACAATCGCGAGGGTTCCCCGCGGATGCCCCAATTCGTCGGGGCGGAGCTGCTCGTTCGCAGAAGGAAGGGATGGTTCACTGGGCGCAGACATAGGCGGTTTCTCCTGGGCGAATTCTCGGACCGCGCCTCGCGAATCCACCGACTCGCGAGAAGCGCCGAGGAAGTGCCAGCGATGTTACATCCGTTCGCTCCTCGGGCAAAAATGGAAGCGATGCAAAATGGCGGGGCTCGGAGCAAGGGGAACGCGACCCGCTTGCTCCCGACGCGGCGAAGGCGAGGGGCGGCTCGGGCCCCTGCGCCAGCCGAGGGAATCAGTGGGTGTAAGTCTCGCGAAGGTAGCGAACGGTTTCTTCTTCGAGTTCGGGATAATCCATGTGCAGCAAATTTTTCGAAGCGGTCTGTGCATCGTTACCTTGAGCGATCTGGTCGAGGATGCGGGTGATATCTTCCGGCCCTCCCTGCTTCACGATGAATTCGACGACCGCAAGAGACCAGGCGTAGGCCAAGCGCGCATCGGAGCCGGGCAGATTAATCCAGGGTCCTTCCAGAGCGCCCAAAGAGAAAGTCTGGTGGGTGCGGTCGAAGGCACTCACAAAGGCAGACGCGGAATCCGTCGCGGTGGCCCCCTCCATCCACTGCGCGACCCCTTCCTGCAACCAGGTAGGACAGCGGCCGCCCGTCTTTTGGGTGATGAAGCTGTGGGTCAATTCATGCTTGAGGGTGCGGCTGAGTTCGGGGTTCATTTGCTTGAGGCCCTGGACGGGAATGCGGATGCGGCCATCGTTGAGGGCGCCGACCCATGACGGGGCACGGGTGATGTCGGTGAACGCCTGGTCTGTGTAGAGCACGACGCCGATCGACTCGGGCGGGGTGTAGCTGAGCACGAACTCGATGGCCGAAAAATCGGCTTCGAGAGTTTTCAGGATGTCGCGCACGAGCGAAGGCGGGGCGGCGGCGCCGCTATAGCGCAGCTGGAAATGATCGGATGTGCCTTCGCGATAGCCGGCTTCCTCCTGCTGGTCGCGCTGTGCCTTGGCCAGCGCGCGCTCGACCTCGGGATCGGGGCGAAGAGCCAGCGATTTTTGCCATTCAGCAACAGCCAGATCGAGCTTGTTCTGGCCGGCATAGGCCCAGCCCATGAATTTCGCCACATCGGCCGATTCCGGATCCAGGCGGCGCGCGTGTTCCAGCGTTTCCAGGGCCTCACCGTAGGCGCTCTGACGGAGCAGCAGATAGGAGAGATTCAGCAGCAATCCCAAATTCTCGGGCGAGTAAATCAACGCGCGGCGGTAATGGGCGGTGGCCGATTTGATGTCGCCGTGGGCGAGCTCGAACTGAGCCGCGATGTGGTGCGCGATGGCCACGCGCTCGGCCTCGTGCGGGCCGCCCCTGTCCGCCTGAGCTTCGAGCTGGTCGATGTAATTGTGGTCGATCTGGCCTTCGACCAGCACAGATTTGGCAATCGAGTCGGCATCAGCGGAGGTAAGCGGAGGAGGAGGAGCCGAAGAGGCGATGACGCTGGTGTCGGCGGAAGAAGCCTGGGCGCCGGGCGCGGCCATGTCCGTGGAACCACCGCGTTCGATATGGTCCACGCTGGAGAGCGGAAGGCTGAGCTTGCCTGCGGAGGTCTCGAAACTGACCCGACTGCCTTCCTCGACCACATTGGTGGCGTGAATGCGCCGGCCATTCTTGAGGACAATCGTGTCGGCGGCAGCGGAGAGCGCAGCCGCCGCAAGCATGGCGATTGACAGGGCAACTCTCGAGAGCCCAAAACGCATACTAAAACTCTAGCAAATGCTGCCCGGGGGGGCGCGGCTAAGCTTGTTCGGCCATGTTCGAGTTGTTACAGTGAGGCACATGCGCGGAATGATGCTCTCCGGCATCGCCGTGTGCCTGGCGGTTGCTGCGGCGCAGGCATCGCGCCCGGCGACCTCGCCGGAACGAAAACTGTATGACGAGCTGAACGCCCTGCGCACGGACCGGACGCGCGTCTATCACATCCGGCAGTTTGCGCTGTGGCGGGACACCGTGCGGCTGGTGTTCGAGGACGGCACGATCGGCTTGCTCGAACCCTTCCATGGGCGGGTGCTCGGCGCGGTCTTCTCCGGGACCGCCCGGGTGCTGGCGACGCCCCGCGATCCGGCGGAAAAACGGTCGCTCGCGCGGTTTGTGGGAAGGCCGCTGCTCGATGAGCCCGTCTCGAAAGCCTATATGCGGTTCACGGACGACACCGCGACGGAGATCGAAGCTTTTCTGAAGGCCTCGGGGGCAAAGCCACTCGACGATCCCTCGTTTCTGTCGGACTGGAATTCCGTGCTTGGGAGCCTGAATCCGACCAGCTCGTTGAGAACGCTGCGCGACCTGGACTCGCCTTCCCCGCTTACGTTTTTCCAGGCGGCGCTTGCGGGCGGGCAACAGGGAACTTTTGAGGTTTCCGTGGACGACCGGCGGTCCGAAGAGGTGCTGCTGGGCCAAGTGAGGTACCGCGAAGGCGGGCGCTATTACAACCTCTGGGCCATGTTCCCACGTGCGGAGGGCCCCGGGCAGGCGGACACGATCATTCCGGTGAGCTACACGATCGAGACGACAGTGCAGGAGGATCTGGTGCTGCGCGGGCGGACGCAGATGGTGTTGCGCGCAGTACGCGAAGGCGAGCGGCTGTTTCCCTTGGTGCTCTCGCGCGGGCTGCACGTGCAGAGCGTAACCAATGAGACCGGCCAAGCCCTCGAATTCTTCCAAAACGAAGATCTCAGCGAAAAGGAAGTCCTGCGAAGCGGCGACGACCTGTTTTTTGTGGCTGTGCCTGTCGCCACGCACGCCGGCCAGGAGCTCCGTTGGGAGGTGAAATACAGCGGGAACGTGGTCACGGAAGCGGGCAACGGCGTGTTTTATGTGGGAGCGCGAGGGGCCTGGTATCCGCACCCAGTGGACATGACTCATTTTTGCTCGTTTGATCTCACGTTCCGTTGGCCGCGCAGGCTGAACCTGGTGGCGAGCGGCAGAAAGGTCGCGGAAGAGGAGGGGGAGGACGGGCGGTCAGGACACTGGATTTCGGACACGCCGATGAACATCGCCGGGTTCAATTTGGGGAGCTACCGGCGGGCCAGCGCGGATGCGGGGCCGGTGCATATCACGGTGAACGCGAACCTGGAACTGGAGCAGGCCCTGGCAAAATTGTTCCGATCGCGTCCCGGGATGGGGTCCCTGTCGGGGGAACCCATCGGCTGGCGGCGAGCCTCTGAGGCCTGGCAGCTATCGAAACAGGCCGATGGCCAACTGCCAGCGGCGCCGGTGCCGACCCCCGTGATCGGACAACTGGCCGCCGACATCGGCGACGCACTGCGCATTATGGAGCAGTGGAACGGCACGTTTCCGTTTACGCGTCTGGAAGTATCGCCGTTGCCGCTGGCTTTGGGGCAGAGCTGGCCGGGGCTGCTCTATCTGTCAACGCTCACCTTTGTTCCCAAGGAATCGCAGCAGCGAGCCGGGGTCGGGGAGCGCGCCAGCTTTTCATTCTCCGACCTGATGCCTTTCCATGAGCTGGCGCACCAGTGGTGGGGGAATCTTGTAGTTCCCGCGTCGTATCGCGAAGAATGGATCATGGAAGGGCTGGCGAATTACTGCGCTCTGGTGTATCTGGACTCGCGACGGCCAAGCGAGCACGTGCTCTCGCGCGCTTTGGAGGGGTATCGGGGCGACTTGCTGGCGCGGCTACCGGACGAGCTGCACACGGCCGACCAGATCGGCCCGCTGGCGCTCGGATTGCGGCTGGATTCGTCGCTGACGCCCAACGGCTTCAGCCGCGTGGTGTATGCGAAGGGAACCTGGGTCCTGCATATGATCCGCATGATGCTGCAGGAGCCGGGGGCGAAGGATCCCGATGCGCGTTTCCGCGGAGTGCTGCACGCCCTGCTCGAAAAGCACCGCTTCTCTTCGGTTTCCGAGGCCGATTTGCGGGAGGAACTGACGCGGGTGATGACCCCGCAAATGGACCTGGAATCGCTGCACTCGATGGATTGGTTCCTCGACGAATGGGTGCACGCGACGGGGATTCCACGATACTCGGCGGAATACAAAGTGCTGGCGGAGCGGAAGGGATACCAGATCCAGGGGACGCTGACCCAGGAGGGAGTGCCCGACACGTTTTTGGCCCGAGTGCCGTTGTACGCGGCCAATGGCGCGGCAAAGCCGGAGCTGCTCGGCTGGGTGGTCACCTCAGGGATGGAAACGGCGTTTCGCTTCCACTCGGCGGTAAAGCCCGACCGCATCGTGATTGATCCCGGCCTGACGCTGCTGGCGACAACGCAGTAGTCCCGGCTATCCAGGGGGCCAGCGGAACGTGCGGCCGCCGAGCAGGTGGAGATGGAGGTGAAAGACCGATTGGCCGGCGCCGGCCCCGTTGTTGAAGACAGTGCGATATCCCTCCAGCAAATTCCGCTCGCGGGCGAGACTCGCGGCTACCAATAAAATGTGTCCGAGCAGCGCGGCATCCTCCTGAGCCGCGTCGGTAAGGGACGAAAAATGTTTCCAGGGCGAGATTAGAATGTGCGTGGGAGCCTGCGGGTTGATGTCCTCGAACGCGAAGACGCGGTCGTCCTCATAAACAATTTTACCGGGGATCTTCTTCGCGCCGATTTTGCAAAACAGGCAATCATTCATAGCCGACCTCCGCAATTTGAACCGAACTTCTGACGCCAATTATTGCTGGGGCACCGAATCCAGCCGCACCACAAAGGGCTGGACGTGTTCCTTTTCGCGCAGTTCGTCGCCGAAGGTTTTCGCCAAGTCCTCCGAAGCGAGCTTCCCCACGCGCACGCGATAGAAAACTCCCTGGGGCGCATCGTACTCCTGAATGACAGCGAAGGAATAGCGCTCCTCCATCTGCCGGCGGAGGCGTTCGGCGTTGTCCCTGGAGAGGAATGCCCCAACCTGAACGGTAAAGAATCCGGCGAGGGGATTGCCGGTGCTCGATACGAGCGTCAACCGCACGGGGGCGATGCCCATGCCCACCATGTCCAACTCGCGCGCCGCGCCGAGCGAGAGATCGATGATGCGACCCTCGACGAAGGGGCCGCGGTCGGTGATGCGCACGTCAACCCGCTTGCCGTTCTTCTTGTTGGTCACGCGCACGACGGTGTCGAACGGCAGCGTGCGATGCGCGGCAGTAAGCTTATACATGTCGTAGATCTCGCCGTTGGCCGCGCGGCGCCCGTGATAAGGGACGCCATACCAGGAAGCGATGCCCTCCTCCGAATAGTCGGCAGGAAGCGGCGTGGGAAGAGTACTGGGAGCAGGGTTGCGGGTAGTCCCGCCGGGCGGAGCGGCCGACGGAGGCGGACCACTCGCTGGAACCGGAGCCCGAGCGGGCACGGGATGCGGCGCGCACGCGGATGCTGCCACCAAAGCAGCGCAAAGCGCAACTTCCGCGGCGCAGGCAGTCCCGCGGCGAAGCGGGAGGCGGGTGACCCAGGCGGCTGGATGAATGCCGGTTGCGATGTCTCGGCCAGGCAGGCTCACGCGAGGTCAGGGCGCGGGGCGGCGATCGCGGGCGGCAAGATCTTCGAGTTCAGCGGCCAGCTCGGCAAGGCGTTTTGAGGCGCCGCGGAGCAGATCCGCAGCGGCGCGGCGGGATTGGGGCAACACCTCGGATTCGAAGAGGTCCCGGACGCGGCGAGCTTCTTCTTCGAGTGCCCGAACGACGCTTTCCAGATTCTCCATCAGCTCCTGCCCCGGCGATACAAAATTTTCCGCTATTATAGGGACGCGGGAGTGCGCCCGCAAGGATTCCGAATGCCTCTTCCGCCACAATGGCGATGGAAACTGGAACGCTGGCAGTCCGGGCTGAGCGGGCTGCTGCGAGGCGAGCAGCGGCAAAAGCGTCCGCGGCTGTGCCCCGCGTGCGGGCAACTGGTAGGAGCGGAGCAGAACCGTTGCGGGGCATGCGGAACGAGCATGACGTTTTCGCTGGCTGCGGCGAGCCGGGGAATAGCCGGGCTGATGCCTCAACCGAACCCGGCAACGAAAATCATCCTGGGGCTGAATTTCTGCATGTTTCTCGTAAGCGTGGTGGCCACATACGCGGCTACGAACCACCTTTCGATGATGGCCAGCGTGAACGGCCAAGTGCTCTCGCGCCTGGGGGCGCGCGAGACGATTAGCCTGCTATTCCATCAGGAGTGGTGGCGGATGGTGACGGCCATTTTTCTGCACGCCAACCTGCTCCACATTGTCATGAACACGTGGGCGTTTCTGGACCTGGGCCCGCCACTCGAAGAGCTGTATGGGTCAGCTCGCTACCTGTTCCTGTATGTGGCGACCGGAATCATCGGGTATGTGTTCAGCACGGCGGTGGACATCGCGCTCCGCCGGCCGGGGGCAAGCGTGGGCGCCTCGGGCGCGATCATGGGACTGCTGGGGCTGTATTTGGCGGTAAGCGGACGGCGGGGCGGTGCCTATTTTCAGTCGATTCGCCGGCAGCTTTTGCAATGGGTGGTGATCATCTTCGCCTTCGGATTCCTGATGGGCGGGATCGACAACGCTGCGCACCTGGGAGGCCTGGCCTCGGGCTACTTGTTCGGCCGGACATTCGCCGACCGGGAACCCGCGGATGCGAAGGAGCGGCGACGAGCGATCCTGCTGGCGCTGGCCGCGTTGCTCGCCGTCATCAGCAGCTTTGCCGAGATGATCCGTCACTATGCGGCGAATCTCTCCTAGCGTGAAAAACGAAGATTAATAGATCGTAGGGCCCAGCAGGCGGACGAGCAGGACCGGACACGGCGCCTTGCGGATCACGCGATGGGTGACCGAGCCGAAAAGCGCGCGGTCGAGCAGGCGGCGGCCGTGGGTGCCCATCACGAGCAGATCGTAGCGGCCCTGCTCGCAGGCTTTGAGTATGGTTTCCTCAGTAGGCCCGCGGCCGAGTTCGAGTTTGAACTGGGTGTCCTGCTCGGCAGCCATCCAAACGGCGAGCTGGCTACGAACGGTTTCTTCGGCGCGAGCGAGTTCGTTTACCTCAGGACGGCCGGCATAAGCAGTTGCCAGGGGAACCTGCTCCAGCACGTGAAGCACAGTCAGTTCCGCCCCGAATTTCTGCGACACAGTGACCGCGTATTGGAGCGCCCGGCGGGACGTGGCAGAAAAGTCTATCGGACACAAGATGCGCGAGATGTTTACCATCGCGGGGAGTATGGCACAAGCGCGCAGGAGGTGCCAACCGCGGGCTGCTCCACAGTCAACTGGCGGCGGAGATCGGGGGAAGCGTGCACTTGCCCGCAGTCAGGAGGAATGCAAGCGCCGGGCGATGGTGACGCTGTAGTGCACCCCGGAAACCAGAGTGGCAGCGGCGACGGCGTATACAAGCCCCCGATGGAACTGATGGAGGGGAGAAGCGGGGAAAGCGGCGGCGGCGACCACCTCCAAGACAAGCAGAATCTGCAAGCCGGTGGTGAGCTTGCCAAAGATGGAGGGGGGGAAGGACCGGGGCCCCACAACGAGCACGATGACTGCGCCAGTAGCCAGGATAATCACGTCGCGCGCGAGAACCAGGATGGTGAGCCACCAACCGAGCACCCCCTTAAAGGCCAGCACGACGAAGGCGCCCGAGAGTAGGAATTTGTCGGCCAGAGGATCGAGAAACGTGCCCAGCTCGCTCTTCTGATTCAGGCGGCGCGCCAGCCAGCCATCCAGGGCGTCGGTGAGCGCCGCGGTGATCAGCAGCAGGAGGGCCCAGCCGTGCTTCTGATAGAAGAGGCAAATCAAGAATAGTGGCAGCAACACGAAACGCAGGAAGGTGATCTGATTCGGGACGGTCCAAAAGGGCGGGCGCATGCTGGTCCAGCAGCCTTAGCCGAATTTGGCGAGATAGGCGGGAAGCGAGCAGCCCACTTTCTGCTCGAACAGGTCGGCCATGGACCAGACGGAGCCCTGACGTTCGTCGAGCGCGATGCGCTCGATGCGAAGCATGGGAAAGAAGATAGTGGGAAGGCCGATGGATTCGCCGTCGGGATCGCGCGCCTGACGGACAAACTCGTCGAAGGATTCCAGGCTGACGCCGCGCATGGTGACGCCGGCAGACGAGATACCGACAAGCTCGCCCCACACCTTTTCCTTCGGCGAGTGAAGACTCACGACGACAATGGAATGAAGTTCCAAGCGGGCCCCTGCGGCGCCAGCGAAAGTGTAACGCGAACGGGACGGAGGGTCACGCCGCGAGGTTCATTTCGTGAGTTCCGAGCGATTTTTGTAAAGGTCGAGCGATTCCGGATTGGCGAGAGCTTCGCGCTGTTTGACGGGGCGGCCATGCACCACATCGCGAACGGCGATTTCCACGATCTTGCCGCTCTTGGTTCGCGGAATATCGGAGACCTGGAGAATTTTGGCGGGAACATGGCGGGGGGTGGCATTGTTCCGGATTTGCTCGATGATCTTGCGCTCGAGTTCCGGCGTCAGGGTCAAAGAGTCGCGCAGGCGGACGAAAAGGATTACCCGCACATCGTTCTCCCAATTCTGAGCGATGACGATGCTTTCCAGCACTTCCGGGACCTGCTCGACCTGCCGATAAATTTCCGCAGTGCCGATGCGGACGCCGCCGGGATTGAGGACGGCGTCGGAGCGGCCGAATATGATCACCCCGCCCCGCGGAGTCAATTCGGTCCAATCGCCATGGCACCAGACGCCGGGAAATCGCTCGAAATAGGCAGCGCGGTACTTCTTTCCGTCCGGATCATTCCAGAACTCCAGGGGCATGGAAGGGAACGGCTTGAGGCAGACCAGTTCACCCTTGGCACCGCGCAACGGCCTGCCCTGGTCGTCGAACACGTCAACGGCGATGCCCAGACCGCGCGCCTGAATCTCTCCCCGATAGACGGGAGCGGTGGGATTTCCGAGCACGAAACAGGAGACGATGTCGGTGCCGCCCGAGATGGAGGCCAGGTGCACGTCGTGTTTCATGGAACGATAAACGTAGTCGAAACTCTCCGGCACAAGCGGTGAACCCGTCGAAGTGATGGTTTGCACGGAGGCGAGACTGTGCGTTTTGGCAGGCTCGAGCCCGGCCTTCGAGCAGGCGTCGATGAACTTTGCCGACGTTCCGAAAAGCGTGATTCGCTCCGCGTCCGCCAAATCGAACAGCACGTTGCCGGAGGGGTGCATCGGCGAGCCATCGTAGAGCAGCAGCGTGGCCTCCGAGGCGAGAGCGGAAACCAGCCAGTTCCACATCATCCAGGAACAGGTGGTGAAATAGAACACGCGCTCGCCCGGCTTGATGTCGCAGTGAAGCTGATGCTCCTTGAGGTGCTGCAGCAGAGTGCCTCCGGCGCCGTGAACGATGCATTTGGGCGCACCCGTGGTGCCGGAAGAGAAGAGGATGTAGAGCGGATGATTGAAAGGCAGGCGACTGTACTCAACCGCCTTGGGGGTGTGGCCGGCGAGATAGTCGGGAAGAAGGACTCCATTGGGAATGCCCGCGAGCGCCGGCATTTCTGAAACGTAGGGAACGACAACCACGCGGGAGAGCGAAGGAAGCCGGGAGGCAATTTCCGGCAGTTTGCCGAGGGCATCCGGAGTCTTCCCGTTGTAGAAGCAGCCGTCAACGGCAAACAGAACTTTGGGCTGAATCTGGCCGAAGCGGTCGAGCACGCCCGGAACGCCAAAATCCGGCGAGCAGGAGGACCAAATGGCTCCAAGGCTCGCAGCCGCGAGCATGGCGATGACGGCTTCGGGCATATTGGGCAGGATGGCGGCTACCCGGTCGCCGGGCTTCACTCCCTCGGATTGGAGCGCCTGCTGGAGTTGGGATACGGCAGCGTGGAGCGCCGCCCAGCTCATGCGCCGGCGAATTTTCTGCTCGCCCCAAAAGACAAGCGCATCGGAAGGGCCCGAACGGCGCAGGAGATTTTCGGCAAAATTGAGCCGCGCGTGCGGGAAAAATCGCGCGCCGGGCATCTGGCCGGGGCGCTCGAGCACAACCTCGCCCGGTCCGTCCCCGATGACGCCGCAAAACGACCAGACCATCCGCCAAAACTCAGCCGGATAATCGACGGACCAGTTCCAAAGCTCTTCGTAACCGGCGAAGCGCGCGCCGGAAACGGCCTCGGCAGATTTCAGGAAACGGGTAAGGTTGGCGGCGGCGATGCGTTCCGGAGACGGCTTCCACAACACTGCGGGGTCGCCCGACATGAAAAGACTCCCTGAAGATCAGAAGCGAGTTTAATCCACTTCGCGCAAAGATTTGTACACCTGGTTCGCCGCGCCGAATTGAGGCTCGAGGTCGCGGCTCGTGAGCGTACCGCGCAGATGTTCGAGTGCCTGGACCAGACGGTCGAGCGAGCGCACGAGATTATCGCGATTGGTGAGGCAAACGTCGCGCCAGACTTCGTAGGGACTGCCGGCCAGCCGAAGGACGTCGCGGAGCCCCGTGCCCGCGAGCGAAAGCGGCAGGCCGGTCTCGTCGGTTTCGTCGTGCACGACATTGGCGAGAGCAACAGCGGCAAGCTGCGGCAGATGGGAAACGATGCCCACGGCCCAGTCGTGGGTTTCGGCGTCAATCCATACAGGCTCGGCGCCAATTGCGTGGAGCAGGGTCTCGAAGCGGGCAGCCGCGGGAGATTGCGAGTCGCCGACAAGAGCATACTTTGCGCCGCGAAAGAGCGCGGCATCGGCGTGGTCGATGCCGCTCTGTTCCCTGCCGGCAAGCGGATGGCCGCCGAGGAAGGAAGCGCCGTGATGGAAATGCCTTGCGGCGGCGCGACAAACCGCGGACTTGGTGCCGGATGCGTCGGTGACCAGCGCAGTCGACGGGGCATGACGCGCCAGCTCCGGCAGCAGGTCGAGCGTGGCGCCGATGGGCATGGCGACGTAAACGAGATCGGCAGCATGGATGGCGTCGAGAAGGCTCGCTGCCGAATGCGTGATCGCTTCGCGCTCGCGGGCCCGCTGGAGAATCTGATGACGGTCCCAACCGACCACAGTTATCTGCGGAAATGCGCCCCGAACAGCCAGGGCGAATGACCCGCCGATGAGTCCGGTGCCGAGAACAGCAACATTCGTGAACGGCGCATCGCTCATGTCTCGCTGCCTCGCTCGGCAGCCGCGGCTTCGCGGCGGCTCATCCCACGCAGACCAGCCTGCTTGAGCACGCGGATGCGAGCGGCAACGTTGGAGGCGGCCTCGTCGGCCGAGCAGGCGCGCTCGACTTCTGCCACAAGGGCCGAGCCGACAACCGCCGCGTCTGCAAGGCCGCCCAAAACGGAAACATGGCCGGGCATTGAAATACCGAATCCCACTGCGAGCGGGAGCGCGGTTGCGGCGCGCGCGCGGCGGAGGAGAGCGGGCAATTCCTCCGCGAGCGCATCACGCTCGCCGGTGACCCCGGTGCGGGAGATGACATAGAGAAAGCCGCTCGAAACGGAAGCAATCAGGCGCATGCGCTCGTCACCGGTAGTGGGAGCGGCGAGAAAAATCGTATCGAGGCCGCGGGAGCGGAGGGCGGCGCGATAGTCGGCGGAATCCTCGGGAGGGAGATCGGTGACGAGGGCGCCGTCGGCGCCGGCGGATTGCGCGCGTGTGGCGAATGTGTCCAGGCCGAGTTGGATAACCGGATTGAAGTAGGTGAACAGGACCAGCGGCACCTGGCTCTGCTGACGGATGGTGCGGACGAGGTCGAGAACACCGCTCAGCGTGGCGCCGCTCTTCAGGGCGCGCTCGCTGGCGCGCTGGATCACCGGGCCGTCGGCCAGGGGATCGCTGAAAGGCACTCCGAGCTCGACTACATCCGCGCCCGCTTCCGCGGCGGCAAGAACGATTCGGCTTGTGGCATCGAGCGAGGGATCGCCGGCAGTGATGTAGGCCACAAGGCCGAGGTCTCCGGCGTGGCGGAGTTCGTCGAACCGCCGGCCGATGCGCGTCCTCGCA
Organism: Candidatus Acidiferrales bacterium; assembly: GCA_030038535.1. Lineage (GTDB taxonomy): Bacteria > Acidobacteriota > Terriglobia > Acidiferrales > UBA7541 > JOPF136. The sequence continues at coordinate 3,565 of JASHSV010000275.1, read as the reverse complement.
TTTCTTTCAAGCCCACCCAACTTATTTTGGCCTCCTCAAGAGCGTACGTTCCACCCGGTCCAGGGGGGAGAAAAGCGGTCAATAACACTGCATACGCTTGCCGGTAAGCAGATTCGGGATGGCAAGCACCTCACAGCCGGCATATCCCATAACACCTCCGAGTACGAGCGAGATTCCGAAAAACAGCAGAATCCCTTGCAGCACAAGGCCGTGCGGAGGGTGAACATACAGCCAGACGCAGAGGCCCACTCCGAGCAGGATTCGCGACAATCGCCCAAAGAACAAGGGTCGGCTATCCATTGCGCACACCGAATCTTCAGAGGTGCCGGGCCAGGGTTGCCATGTCTTTATCGCCACGGCCGGAAACGTTGAGGATAACGGCCGAGTCGCGCGAGAGGGTGGGCGCGCGGCGGATCAACTCGGCGACGGCGTGGGCGGTCTCGAGGGCGCAGAGAATCCCTTCGGTGCGCGAGAGCGTGCGCGCGGCATCAACGGCCGCCTCGTCGCTCACCGCGGTGTACTCGGCGCGGCCGCGGTCCGCGAGCCAGGCATGCTCGGGGCCGACGGCCGGATAGTCGAGGCCGGCGGAGACGGAATGTGTGGTGGCAATCTGGCCGGCGTCCGTTTGAAGAACCCAAGTGTAAGTGCCTTGCAAAACGCCGGGCCGCGCGCCTGTGTAGCCTGCAGCGGCGGCGAGGCGCGCGGCGTGTTCACCCAGATGCGTGCCCCTGCCACCGGCTTCGACGCCGACCATTCGGACGCCGGAATCGCTGAGAAACGCGTGGAAGAGCCCGATCGAGTTCGAGCCGCCGCCCACACAGGCGAACAGCGTGCCGGGCAGGCGGCCTTCGGCTTCGAGAATCTGCTCGCGGGCTTCGCAGCCGATGATGGATTGAAAATCGCGGACCATACGAGGATAAGGATGCGCGCCGAGAACGGAGCCGAGCAGATAGTGTGTGGTGCGAACGTTGGTCACCCAGTCGCGCATGGCCTCGTTGATGGCGTCTTTGAGGGTGCGGCTGCCGGAATCCACGGGCGTTACTGCGGCGCCGAGCATCTTCATGCGGCCGACGTTGAGCCCCTGGCGTTCCATGTCTTCCGTGCCCATATAGACGCAGCATTCCAGACCGAGGCGCGCGCACACGGCCGCAGTGGCGACGCCGTGCTGGCCCGCGCCGGTTTCGGCAATCACGCGCGGCTTCTTCATGCGCAGGGCGAGCAGGCCCTGGCCGATGCAATTGTTGATTTTGTGCGCGCCTGTATGCAGGAGGTCTTCACGCTTCAGGTAAATGCGCGGACCGCCGAGATGCTCGGTGAGGCGCGCGGCAAAATCGAGTGGAGTAGGGCGGCCAGCAAAGGTTTTGAGCAAATGAGCGAAGGCGGAGAGAAACGTATCGTCCGCCTGGGCGGCGCTGTAGGCGCGCTCGAGTTCCTCGATCGGCTCGACCAGCGTTTCCGGGACGTAACGCCCGCCGTAGGGGCCGAAGCGTCCGTGGACGTCGGGCCATTCCGATGCGGGTTGCGGATGCACGGCGGCGGTCATGCAAAAGCCTCGCGTGCGGAGTCCACAGCATCGAGAAAGGCGCGGAGCTTGCGTGGATCCTTGTGGCCGGGAGCGCTTTCGACGCCGCTGGCAACGTCCACGGCGGAAGGGTGCGCGGTGCGGATGGCTTGTGCGACATTTTCGGCGGTGAGGCCGCCTGCCAGCACAATCGGACCGTATTGAGCGGCGGGGCGAGCGAGGGCCCAGTCGAAACTGTGGCCGGTGCCTCCGCGAAGCCGGCCATTGGGGGGCGCGCCATCCAGCAGAAATGCCGCCGCAGGGTAGCGGGCGATGCGCGCGGCTTCGAACCGAGGGCCGACACGAAACGCCTTTATGACCGGAGTGGAGCGGCCTACGGCCCGCGCCGCAGCAGGGGTTTCTTCACCGTGGAGCTGAGCGTAATCGAGGCGGATCGCTCCGGCGAGTTCGGCGACTGAGGCCGGAGCTTCGTTGACGAAGACGCCGATTGCGGCGATTTCCCTCGGCAGCCGGCGGCGGATGGCCGAGGCAGCTTGCGGGGCGATATAGCGCGGGCTGCGCAAACAGAAGTTGAAGCCGATGGCATCGCAGCCAGCCTCGATGGCGCGCTGCGCGTCGGGCCAGTTGGTGATGCCACAGATCTTGACACGAAACATGGGATTACACCGCCGCCGCGGGCGCACTGAGCAGCGCGCGGAGCGCAGCCGCAGGATCGGGCGCCTGCATGAGGCTTTCGCCAATGAGAAACGCGTTAAAACCGGCATCGCGCAGGCGAGCCATGTCCGAAGCGGAGCGCAGTCCGGATTCGCTGACTGCTACGCAGTCACGCGGGATTTCGCGAATCAACTCGAACGAGGTTTCGAGGCGAACGTCGAAGGTCCGCAGGTCGCGGTTATTCACGCCGATGAGGCGGGCGCCGGCACGAAGGACGCGCTGCAGCTCTTCGCGCGTGTGCACCTCCACGAGCGGCTCCATGCCCAGCTCGCGGCCAGCGGCGAGGAGCTCGGAGAGCTGCACGTCCGAGAGTATAGCCGCGATAAGCAGGTAGGAATCCGCATCGACCGAGCGCGCTTCCCAGATTTGCCAGGGGTCGAACAGAAAATCCTTGCGCAGCACCGGAATTTCGACGGCGGCGCGCGCGGCACGAAGGTTTGCGAGCGAGCCCTGGAAGAATTCTTCTTCCGTGAGCACGGAGAGGGCTGCCGCGCCCGCACCGGCGAGCGAGATACCGAGCGATTTGGCGTCGAAGTCGGAGCGCAGGACGCCGCGGGAGGGCGAGGCTTTTTTCAGCTCGGCAATGATATGGAGGCCGGGGCGACGCAAAGCGGCTTCCATATCGCGCGCAGGGCTGGCCTGTTTGACAGCCATGCGCAGCACGGGCAGAGGGTGGAGGCGCCGGCGCTTATCCATGGAGGCGCGCCGCGCTTCCAGGATTCGATCCAGAACTGTTCCGCTGTGAGCTTCCGTCTTCAGGGCGACACCCCTCGACCTCAACAACGCCGCAACAGGAAGCTTCCACTCTAACGACCGCTCGAAGGGGAGTCAATTCGCGGGACAGCAGCGGCACGGAGCGGTCGTTCCCGCTCCACGGTGGACGGATTTCGAGGGCCGGGATAGACTCCGCGGCGCAAGTTTGCCGGGAGGGGACAGCTCATGCATGCAAGAGTCAGAGCGGGGCTTACGGCTATGCTCGGTGGAGTGATCCTTTTGCTGCTTGCGGCAACCGCCGCCATGCGGGCCGCCGGAACTGATAAGAGGCCAATCACGGCAAAAGATTTGCTCAAATTCCATTGGGTGGCGGATCCGGAGATATCGCCGGATGGCCGGCAAGTGGTCTACGTTCTGGTGTCCGTGAACGAAAAGGAAGACCGGTACGACACAAGTCTGTGGATTGTGGACTCGAGCGGGAGCGGAGAGCCTCGGCAGCTCACGGCTGGGCCGCGAGATTCCGCGCCACGATGGTCGCCGGACGGGCAAACAATGGCCTTTTTGCGCGCGGGCGAAAAAGATCCAGCGCAGATTTTCCTGCTTTCGATGCAAGGC
>JASHSV010000274.1 GCA_030038535.1 Candidatus Acidiferrales bacterium | reverse complement strand
AGGTGCTGCTGCTGGATCATGGTGCCCATGGCGCCGTCGAGGATGAGGATGCGGGACTCGAGGGCGTCGAGGAGCGCGGCGCGGCGGTCGGATGCAGAGTTCATGGGGGAATCTTTGATGCTAGCACGCGGGCGTTCGGTAATCGGACCAAAGGAAAGTGGAGTTGCGCGCGGGGAATCAGCGGAATGGTGAGAATGTTCTGTCTTGAAGGAGAAGCCTCCGTTCAGCGATCTGGGCGGCCAGGGATGGTGTCCAGATTCGATTCTATTGTAGCGCAGGTGGCGACAAGCAGGAATGCCGGTCCTACGGGGTTCATTCTGAGATGAGGCGGATTTCGCCGACACCTCCTTCGACGCTAATGTTCATAGTGACGGGAGAGGCGCCGTAGGCGTCGTTTACGTAATAACCGTCGTGTTTGCGCAGGCCGCGGACGTCGATCGAACCGATGCCGCCTTCGGCGCGGACGCGAACTCCGACATTACGCGGCAGACGAACGGTGGCGCTGCCGACGCCGCCCTCGATGCGCACGTCCACGTTTTCCTTCCAGTCCCCGGTGAGATTGGTGTTGATTTCACCGGCGCCGATGTCCACGGTGAGCTTGGTGAGACGAACGCCCTTCAAATCGAGATCGCCCTGGCCGGCACCCATTTCGACGCGGAGCTCGCGGGCCTCCTCGTTGTTGAGGCGAAGAATCCAAGTGTCGCCTCTGCCTCCGACGAGGCCGAAGTGATGGCTCTCGGGCTGCGTGATACTTAGATTTCCTTCCTTCCCTGAATGGCTGTAGGAAATGCTAGGCTGGCCGTCCGACTCGCGAAAGTCGAATTCCCCCTCGACAAGCTTTGTAGCGCCACCGGAGACGGTCAAATGGCCGGCGGCCATTTCGATGCTTGTGCGCACGGATTCAGCGCCTTGCGCGTCGACCGATTCCTCGTGGTGGGACATCCGGGAGAAATGGCGGCTGCCGGCGGCTGCGAACAGGAGAAGAAGAACGACGAGGACAATGGCTACAGTCTCGCCGCCGCGGCGCCGCGCGGGCGCCGGGCGAGAGGCCGAGCCGGGCGTGGTTGGGGTTCCGGCAGCGCTCGGGGATTGCAGCGCGTCAAACAATTTTCCGAGCCCGAGCACAATCAGGAGCACAGGCCAGTATCGCGAAATCACGGGCCAGGGATTCCAGTCCGGACGAAGATTCGCGTACATGAAGATTGCGCCGACGGCGATGAGCAGGAAAGCGCCGGTGAGGGGGCCGCGACCTCTTTGCACTTCGTTTGCCATGGGAGAGTTTCCCCCTTCCAAAAGGACTGCTGCAAATCCCACTGAACAGAATGACGCAATCCGCCCCTGTAATGTTCCCTGCCCGAGGAAGCAAATCGGCGGTCGAGGCGGGCGCGCCCGCGGAACATGCCCAAGCCCTTTGGCCCAATGGCTCCGTGGCCCGAGCGGGCGCAAAGGAGCCGGGCTTATTCGATCCGGAAGAAGGCTGCGAGCACAGGCCGCTCGAGGATATGGGGCATGCCGTCGCTGAATCTATAGAGATGCGCGAGTGCCTGCGTGACTAAGAGATTGCGCTCGCTCTCGCGCATGGACTCAAACGAATCCCAGAGGGAGATGATGGTCGTATCGGGCGCATCCTCGCCGGCGGGGCCGAGCAGAAGAAAGCCGCGGTAGCCGGGCTGTCTCTTCGCCTGCTCGGTGAGGCCTTGCAGGGCGGCTTTGAACTCGTCGGTCTTCCCGGACAGCATACGGACTCGCCAAACGCGCGCGTACATCGGCGCCTCCTCTTTGCTGGCAGGAGCTGAGTGGCGGCATCGTAACTCCACAGGCCAAAAGAGTAAATCAGCGGGCGGTTGGGCCAGGGCGGGCGGTCTAATTCAAGGAGCGGTGTACAATGCGCGGGCAACGAGCGCCTCGGATGGCGATTCGCAGAGCGGGTGAGGGGGATGGGCACAAGAAACAGCGAAGGGCTGAAGGCGTTTCTGGCGGGGCGCGATTTTCTGTTTGCGTGCCGGGAGGACTACGCACGCGCGCGGCGCGAGTTCCGCTGGCCGGAACTGACGGCATTCAATTGGGCGCTCGATTATTTTGACGACTATGCGCGCGGGAATCGCCAGACGGCGCTGCGGATTGTGGAGGAGGCGGGGGCGGAGGTGAAACTCAGCTTCGAGGACATCTCGCGGCGGTCGAACCAGGTGGCGAACTTCCTGCGCCGGCAGGGCGTACGGCGCGGCGACCGCATCATCCTGATGCTGCCGAACGTGGCGGCAACGTGGGAAACGATCCTGGCGGCGATGAAACTCGGTGCGGTGGTGATTCCCGCGGCGACGTTATTGACCACGGAGGATTTGCGCGACCGGCTGGAACGCGGGAAGGCGCGGCATGTGGTGGCGATGGCGGCGGCCACGGAACGGTTCGCGAAACTGCCGGGCGAATACACGCGCATTGTTGTGGATGGAGAGGCCGCAGGTTGGACGCCATATCGGGAGGCATATGACGAGGCGGCGGAGTTTGCGGCTGACGGAGAGACGCGGGCGACGGATCCGCTGCTGCTCTATTTCACATCGGGCACGACGGCGCTGCCGAAGCTGGTGCTGCACACACACCAGAGCTATCCGGTGGGACATCTGGCGACGATGTACTGGATTGGAATCCGGACGGGGGATGTGCACCTGAATATCAGCTCGCCGGGATGGGCGAAGCATGCGTGGAGCTGCTTTTTCGCGCCGTGGAACGCGGGCGCGACGATTTTCATTCATTCGTACACGCGGTTCGACGCGAAAGCGACGCTCAGTGCCATCGCGCGGTGCGGAGTGACGACGCTGTGCGCGCCGCCGACGGTGTGGCGGATGCTGGTTCTGGAGGATTTGGCTGCGTTTCCGGTGCGCTTGCGCGAATTGGCAAGCGCGGGCGAGCCGCTGAATCCGGAAGTGATTGAGAAGGTGAAGCGCGCTTGGAACCTGACGATCCGCGACGGCTACGGGCAAACGGAGAACGTGTGCCTGCTAGGGAATTTCCCCGGCCAGCCAGTGAAGCCAGGTGCGGTGGGAAAGCCCTCACCGGGGCATGAGGTCGTGCTGCTCGATCCGGAGGAAAGGGAAGCGGACGACGGGGAGATTTCGGTTCGCCTCGCGCCGCGGCCGCCAAGCCTGATGGTGGGATATCTGGATGACGAAAGGAAGACGGCGGCGGCGATGGCAGGTGGATATTACCGGACAGGAGACGTGGCGCACCGGGACGCGGACGGCTATTTCACCTATGTGGGGCGGGCGGACGACGTGTTCAAGAGTTCGGATTACCGTATCAGCCCGTTTGAACTGGAAAGTGCGCTGATCGAGCACGCGTCGGTGGCGGAGGCGGCGGTGGTGCCTAGCCCGGACGCCCTGCGCTGGAGCGTGCCGAAGGCGTTTATCGCGCTGAAGCCGGGGATTGCGCCGACTGCGCAGACGGCGCGGGAGATTTTCAGGTTTATTCGCGGGCGGCTGGGGCCGTACAAGCGAATCCGGCGGATTGAATTCGCGGAGTTACCGAAAACGATTTCAGGAAAGATTCGGCGAGTGGAGCTGCGTGGATTGGAGCAGGAGGCGCGGAAGAGGGAGGGGCGGCAGCCGGCGGAATTCTGGGAAGAGGATTTTCCGGAGATCAGATGAAGCGCAGCTTCGAATCCCCGGCGACTTCCGTGCCTGCGCGGGGGAAAAAACTCCCCCTAAGGGGGAAAAAATCGAGCGATCCGGAGCCGATCTAATCTGCTCGCGCCTGGCGCAGGGGAGACCCTCCGAGCGGATCAGGCGGAAAACAGGGCAGATAGCACAGGACAGCGAGCCGCTATAGAGATGGCACCCGGGATGCATAGTAGTTAGACGATGGAGCAGAGCGGGGATCGTACCCCAGGAGGACATCGATGGCGAGCAAGAAGAGCTTGAAAAAGGCCAAGAAATTGTCCGGAACGAAGACTCTTCGACACTTCGGGAAAGTATAACCGCTGAGGACGGCTGGCGCCGCAAAGGCTCCAGCCGTCCTTTGTATCTCTTAGCTCGATCTCCCCTTCGGCCCCTGAACGCACCCCACAGCAGATCTACGAACCATAAACATCACCCGATTGATCTCCACTTGATGTGCATCCCGAAATCCGGATCCACGGAGGTGTGTGCGCAAGCGCACTACTTTGTGAGGATGGCAGCGGGAATCTGGGAGAGCGAGAGGACTTCGTCGGCGGCGCCCCGCAGAATAGCTTCGTGGGGCATGCCGAAAATCATGCTGGAGGATTCGTCCTGGGCGATGGTGCGGGCGTGCGCATGCTTCATTTCCAGCAATCCGTCGGCGCCATCGTCGCCCATACCGGTCATGAGAATGCCGAGAGCGCTCGAGCCGGCAGACTGGGCAACGGAGCGGAACAAGACGTTGATGCTGGGCCGGTGATGGGAAACTAGCGGCCCGTCGCAAACCTCGAGGAAATATTCGAAGCCGAGGCGCCGGACGAGGGTGTGATAGTTTCCGGGCGCGATGTAGGCGCGGCCAGGGATGATCCGATCGCCGTCGGCGGCCTCCCGCACTTCAATCGCACAAATTCCATCGAGCCGCCTGGCGAGGGCGGCGGTGAATTGTCCGGGCATGTGCATTGCGGCCACGATTCCAGGGCAGCGGGCGGGCATGCGTTGGAAGACGTGGTGCAGGACTTCGGTGCCTCCGGCGGAGGCGCCGATGGCTACGACGCGCTCAAGTGCGAGAAGTGGTGCTGGGTACGTGGCGTGAGGAATCACGACGTCTAGAGCGGACATTTTCTCTTCTCGATCCTGGCTCACGGGCGCGGCGGCATTCACGGGCCGCTGGTTCATTAGTGTGCCGATTCGGAACGGCGGATTGAATTCCGGGGATTGCCTACGGGTTTTACGGTAGGAACGCAAAGGAAGGCTGGATCGACCCTGGCTCAGCGCAGGCCTACCCATCCGCGGACCGACTCAATGAGCTTTGCGGAGTCGTAGCCGACGCCGTCTTTGAAGACCAACTCCACTTTTTCGATGTCCTTGATGTTGGCGGAGGGATCGCCGTTGATAACGACGAGGTCAGCGGCTTTGCCAGTCTGAAGCGTGCCGATGGTATCGAGCTCGCCGAGGTACTGCGCACCGTTCGACGTGGCGATGTGAATCCCTTCGATAGGCGAGAAGCCGGCCTCTACGAGCAATTCCACCTCGCGCTGGTCGCCGAACCCGGCAATCACGCCGCCGTAGCCGGTGGGGTCGAGGCCGGCGAGGAGCAGGCCGCCCTGCTTTACAAATTCGTGCTCGAATTCCAGTTCCTTCTTGAAGAGCACGGGCCAGTCGGATTTGGCCGCGTTGTCGGAGACCGCAGCTCGCCTTCTGAGATAGGCAATGCGCGCGTCGGGGATCATAGCGTCGAGGATGCGCTGGTCGAGCGGTGCGCGGCCGGGAACGGAGATCTCAAAGACAGGAAGAGTGGAGGTGACGGCGACGTGATGGGCGACAAGGTCGCGGATGGTGTCGAAGATCGGGCCACTCGAGACTTCGAGCGGAAGAATGGCTTTGTTGGCGGCCGCGGTGCTGGGACATTCGCCGGGTTTTTTGTCGGGGAGGAATTCCGTGTCCACGACAAGGCCGTGCTCGAGATCGTCGATGCCAAGTGCGGCGGCTTCGCGGAAGCCGATGGAGCAGAGGTGGCCGGTGATTTTGAGGCCGTGGGCGTGCGCCGTGTCGGCGGCGGCCTTTAATTCCTCGGGCGTGATGTGCATATAAGCCTTGAAATTTGTGACGCCCTCGGAGATCCAATATTCGACGGTACGGCGGGCATCGTCGGCGTCTTTGAGCTGGTGCATTTGAGGCGTGTAGGCGCCGGCGCCTTCGAGATAGGGACCGGTGACGTGAATTTTTGGGCCGACCATTTTGCCTTCGTCGATCGAGCGCTTGAGTTCGAGATCGGTGTAGGGCTCGACGCTGCCGGTGGTGCGGATCGTGGTAACGCCGCCTGCGAGATAGAGCCGTGGGAAGCTGTGCGCATGCTCGGGGTAGAGCGCAGGCGGGCTGCCGGGAGCGATGTAGTACATGTGGTCGTGCATGCCGACGAGGCCCGGGATGACGGTGTGGCCGGTGAGATCGAGCGATTTGGCGCCCGGGGGAATGGCGATGCTCGCTCCATCGCCGATCGCGGCGATTTTGCCGTTGGCGATGATGAGAGTCTGGCCGTCGCGGGCGGGCGCGCCTGTACCGTCGATGACGCGAATGTGGGTGAGGGCGATGACGGGCGCGTCTTCCTTGACGAAGGCGCGAACGTCGG
>JASHSV010000273.1 GCA_030038535.1 Candidatus Acidiferrales bacterium | reverse complement strand
CTGCCAATCCTGCTGGGGTGAGCGCGACGCGGGCTTGGGAGGGCGGAAGAGTCCGCGAAACGGGTGGGGCAGCGCGGTCCGAGGCCATGAGAGCGTCTCTCCGATTTTCAACAGCGGCGGCGGTTCCTGTGCCCGGCGAGACTGCATCATTATTGATTCGCGGCGGGCGGTTTGGGAGTACTCTATAGCACCGCCGGGCCGAGCTTGGGAGGCGACGCTGGAGGAGGGCAAACCTTTGGACGACGGTAAACTCGATCAGCTTGCGATCAACACAATCCGCACGCTCTCGATGGACGCGGTCCAGAAAGCCAATTCGGGTCATCCGGGCACACCCATGGCGCTGGCGCCGGTGGCCTACTGTTTGTGGCAACGATTTTTGAGGTTTGATCCGACGGATCCGATCTGGCCGAACCGCGACCGGTTTGTTCTCTCAGCGGGACACGCCTCGATGCTGCTTTACTCGCTGCTGCATCTGGCCGGCGTGCGCGCGGTGAACCCGACGTACGAGCAGTTGGGCGAACTAAGCGTGAAGCTGGAGGACATCATCAATTTCCGGCAGCTCGACAGCAAGTGTCCGGGCCACCCGGAGTATCGCTGGACGTCGGGAATCGAGACAACCACGGGGCCGCTGGGCCACGGCGTGGCGACGTCGGTGGGAATGGCGATCGCAGGACAGTGGATGGCCGGTTACTTCAACCGACCCGGCTTCGACATGATCGGGTACCGCGTGTACGCCATCGGCGGCGACGGCTGCATGATGGAAGGTATTTCGTCGGAGGCGGCGTCGCTTGCCGGGCACCTGAGGCTGGGAAACCTTTGCTGGATCTACGACAACAACCACATCACGATTGAGGGAAACACGGCGCTGGCGTTCAGCGAAGACATCGCGACGCGGTTCTTGGCCTACGGATGGAACGTGCAGCGCGTGGGCGACGCAAACGATCTGGCGATGCTCGAACGCGCGTATCAGACGGCGCAGAACACGCCCGACCGGCCTACGTTCATCATCGTGGACAGCCACATCGCTTACGGCGCACCGCACAAGCAGGACACCAGCGGGGCGCACGGGGAGCCGCTGGGAGAAGAGGAGATCCGGCTCACAAAGAAAAATTACGGCTGGCCGGAAGACGCGAAGTTTCTTGTGCCCGACGGAGTGCGCGAACATTTCCAGAACGGCATGGGCGCGCGCGGACACAAACTACGCGAGGAATGGATGGCCAAGTTCGAGGAATACAAGAAGAAGTATCCGGACCTGGCCGATCACCTTTTTAAAATGCAGCACCGGCAACTCCCGGCGGGCTGGGACAAGGACCTGCCGGCGTTCGCGGCCGATCCCAAAGGCATGGCGGGACGCGACTCGTCGGGGAAGGCGCTGAACGCGGCGGCGAAAAACATTCCGTGGCTGATCGGCGGGGCCGCGGACCTGTCGCCTTCGACCAAGACGCGGCTGACGATTGAGGGAGCAGGCGACTTTCTGCCGGAGAGCCGGGGACGCAACCTGCACTTCGGGATTCGCGAGCACGAAATGGGAGCGATTCTGAACGGGCTGTCGCTTTCGAAGGTGCGGCCGTTCGGGTCGGGCTTCCTGATTTTCAGCGACTTCTCGCGGGCGGCCATTCGCCTGGCGGCCATCATGGAAATCCCGGTGATTTACATCTTCACGCACGACTCCATCGGCGTGGGCGAGGACGGGCCGACGCACCAGCCGATCGAGCAACTCGCGTCGCTGCGGGCCATTCCGGGCCTGCTGACGATCCGTCCCGGTGACGCCAACGAAGTGACGGAGGCCTGGCGGCTGATCCTCCAACTGCGCCACGAGCCGGTGGCGCTGATCCTTTCGCGACAGAACGCGCCGACGGTTGACCGCACCAAGTACGCGGCTGCCTCCGGGCTCGCCAAGGGCGGGTACGTGCTGGCGGACGCTCCTGGCGGGAAGCCGGACGTGATCCTGATCGGCACGGGAACCGAAGTGCAGCTCTGCATTGACGCAAACGAGCATCTGAAGAGCGAAGGAATCCGAGCGCGGGTGGTGAGCATGCCGTGCTGGGAGCTGTTCGAGCACCAGCCGGAGAGTTACCGCAATTCGGTGCTGCCGCCGGACGTGCGCGCGCGCGTGTCGGTGGAACAGGCCTCGACGTTCGGATGGTCGCGGTACGTGGGGATGAACGGCCACAGCATCGGAATGCGGACGTTCGGCGCCTCCGCGCCGCTGAAGGAATTGCAAAAGAAGTTTGGATTTACGGTGGAAAACGTGATCGCGGCGGCGCGGGAACAGTTGCAACGTCACGCCAAGAAGACGGGATGAAAGCGGAGCAGCGCGGTTCGCCGCAAGCTGCGATAATTGGGCCGGAATCGAGAGCCGCTCGAATGCGCGGGGCGACGGGCGGAGGAGGCAAGCATGAGCGACGGGAATCGTGAGAGTGGAAGCCAGGCGGCGGTTGCCAATCCGCTGAAGGGGCTGAACGAGTTCGGCCAATCCGTGTGGTTCGACTATATCCGGCGAAGCATGCTCACTTCCGGCGAGCTGGACCGGCTGATCGATGAGGACGGGCTGCGGGGAGTCACCTCGAATCCGGCCATTTTCGAGAAGGCAATTACCGGGAGCAAGGATTATGCGGACCAGGTGGCCGCGCTCGAGAAGCAGGATGTGGATCCCATGTCGCTCTACGAGCAGCTTGCGATCCAGGACATTCAGGGCGCGGCGGACCGACTGAAGCGCGTGTATGACGCGACGAAGCGGCGCGACGGGTACGTGAGCCTGGAGGTTTCGCCCTATCTGGCACGCGACACCAAGGCGACGATGAGCGAGGCGCGGCGGCTATGGAAGGCAGTGAACCGGCCCAACGTGATGATTAAGGTGCCGGCCACACCGGAGGGAGTGCCCGCGATCGAGCAACTGCTGAGCGAGGGAATCAACATCAACGTGACGCTGTTGTTCGCGCGGTCGGCGTGGGAGAGCGTGGCGAACGCGTACATCGCCGGGCTGGAGAAGTGGGCGGCTTCGGGAGGCGATGCAGGCCGGCTGGCGAGCGTGGCCAGCTTCTTCATCAGCCGGATTGATTCGCTGGTGGATTCGCAGATCGAGGCGAAGATGAAGACCGCGGTGGGCGCGGAGCGATACAACGTGGAGGACTTGCTCGGCAAGACGGCCATCGCCAACGCGAAGCTGACGTACGCGAAATACAAGCAGGTGTTTTCCGGTCCTCGATGGGGCGCGCTGGCGGCGAAGGGAGCGCAGACGCAGAGGCTGCTGTGGGCCAGCACGGGAACGAAGAACCCTGCGTACAGCGACGTGCTCTACGTGGAGGAATTGATCGGGCCGGACACGGTGAACACGATGCCGCCGGCGACGTACGACGCGTTCCGCGCGCACGGCGTGCCGAAGGCCTCGCTGGAGAGCGATGTGCCGGGAGCCAGGGCGACGATGGACGCGATCGCGCGGCTGGGCATCAACATGGAACAAGTGACGGCGAAGCTGCTGGATGACGGCGTCAAATTGTTCGCCGAAGCGTTCGACAAGCTGCTGGGAAGCGTGGACAAGACGTGCAAATTCTTTTCCAAAGAAAAGCTGAACCGGCAGACGTACTCGCTGCCGGACGCGATCAGCAAGGACGTGACTAAGACGCTGGAGGATTGGCGGCTGACGGGGAAAGTCCGCCGGCTGTGGGGACGCGACGCCACGCTGTGGACGGGAAGCGACGAAGCAAAGTGGCTGGGCTGGCTGGGAATCTGTGATGACCAGCTCGCGCACCTCGAGAAACTCACCAGTTTCGCCGAGACGGTGAAGAAAGAGGGCTTTACGCAGGCCCTGTTGCTCGGCATGGGAGGATCGAGCCTCTGTCCCGAAGTGCTGAAGATGACGTTTGGAACAATTCCGGGGGCGCCGGAGCTGTTCGTGCTGGATTCGACGGACCCGGAGCAGATCCGGACGCTGGAAGCGAAGATCGATTTCCCGCACTGCCTCTTCATCGTCTCGAGCAAATCGGGTTCCACGCTCGAGCCCAATATTTTCAAGGCGTACTTTTTCGAGCGCGCGCGGCAAGTTCTGGGGCCAGAGCGGGCGCCGAAGCATTTTGTGGCCATCACGGACCCGGGCTCGCAGATGCAGCGTGTGGCTGAAAACGACAAGTTCCGTTACATCTTTTACGGCCTGCCGAGCATCGGCGGGCGATTTTCGGCACTTTCGAATTTCGGCATGGTGCCGGCGGCGGCCATGGGACTGGATGTGCCGAAATTCCTGGACCGCGCGGAGGAGATGGTGCACGCCTGCGCCGCATGCGTGAAGACCGAGGACAATCCGGGGGTGGGACTTGGAGTCGTGATGGGGGTTTGCGCCAGGCACGGACGGGACAAAGTGACCATCATCGCCTCGCCCGGCATCCACGACCTGGGGGCGTGGCTCGAGCAATTGCTGGCCGAATCGAGCGGAAAAGAAGGCAAAGGCTTGATTCCGGTGGACCGCGAGCCGCTGCTTTCGCCCGACAATTACGGAAACGACCGGCTGTTCGCCTACCTGCGGCTGGAGACCGGCGCAGACGCGGCACAGGATGCCGCCGTCGAAGCGCTCGAAAAGGCCGGGCAGCCCGTGGTGCGCATTGCGGTGAAGGACATTTACGACGTCGGCCAGGAATTCTTCCGCTGGGAAATCGCCATAGCCACGGCGGGCGCCGTGATTGGGATTAACGCGTTCAATCAGCCGGACGTGGAGGCGAGCAAGATCGAAACACGCAAGCTGACCGGGGAGTATGAGGAGACCGGAAAGCTGCCGCCGGAAGAGCCGATCCTGGAAGAAGCGGGTGTGAAGCTGTTCACGGACCCGAGAAATGCAGCGGAACTGGCCAAGGCCGCGGGAGGGCAGAAATCGCTGACTGCGTACTTGCGGGCGCATTTCAACCGCATCAAGCCGGGCGACTACTTCGCGCTGCTCGGCTATGTGGAGATGAACGAGGTGCATGAACGCGATCTGACCGGCCTGCGAAAAGAAGTGATGACGAAGAAGAAGGTGGCGACCTGCCTGGGATTCGGTCCGCGCTTTCTACATTCCACAGGTCAGGCGTATAAGGGTGGTCCGAACTCGGGTGTGTTCCTGCAATTGACCTGCGACGACGAGAACGACCTGGCGGTGCCCGGGCAGAAGTACACGTTTGGGGTGGTGAAGGCGGCGCAGGCCCGCGGCGACTTTGAAGTGCTGGCGGAGCGGGGCCGGCGCGCGCTGCGCGTGCATTTGGGCAGCGGCGTGGCCGCCTGCCTGCGATGCCTGCGCAGAGCGGTGAGCGAGGCTTTAGAGAAGTAAGGGATCGGCGCAAGAACAAAACTCCAACGAGGGGAGTGGAAACGATGCAAATCGGAATCGTCGGTCTTGGCCGCATGGGCGGCAACATGGCACGCCGCTTGATGCGGGCCGGCCATCACGTGGTGGGCTTTGCGCAAGACAAAGCCGCGGTGGACAGCCTGAAGAAGGACGGAGGCGCTGCGGCCGATTCGCTCGAATCGGTGGCGAAACAACTCAGCAAGCCGCGTGTGGTGTGGCTGATGGTGCCTGCGGGGGATCCGACCGAGCAGAGCGTGGTCGCGCTCGCCAAGGTGATGGAGCCGGGCGACATCATCATCGACGGCGGAAACTCCTATTACAAGGACGACATTCGCCGCTCGAAGATGATCGAGCCGAAGGGGCTGAAGTACGTGGACGTGGGGACGAGCGGCGGCGTCTGGGGGCTGGAGCGGGGCTACTGCCTGATGATCGGCGGGCCGACGGACACGGTGAAGCACCTCGACCCCATCTTCAAGGCGCTGGCGCCGGGGAAGGGAGATGTAGGACGGACGCCCGGGCGGCCGGCGAACAAGGGGACGGCGGAGGATGGGTATCTGCACTGCGGGCCTGTGGGCGCCGGGCACTTTGTAAAAATGGTCCACAATGGCATCGAGTACGGGATCATGCAGGCCTATGCGGAGGGTTTCGACCTGTTCCGCAGCTTCAACAACGAGCAGATCCCGGCGGACCGGCGCTACAACTTCGACCTGGCGGAAATTTCGGAAGTGTGGAGGCGCGGGAGCGTGGTGGGCTCGTGGCTGCTGGACCTGACGGCGCAGGCGTTCATCGAGAATCCGACGCTTTCGAGTTTTTCGGGATTCGTGCAGGATTCGGGCGAAGGCCGCTGGACGATCGAAGCGGCAATTGAAGCGGCAGTGCCTGTGGAGGTGCTGGCCTCGTCGCTCTTCACGCGGTTCCGTTCGCGGCAAGAGCACACGTTTGCGGAGAAAGTGCTCTCGGCGATGCGGCACAAGTTCGGCGGGCACGTGGAACGGCCGACGGGCGGATGACCCGCGGGAGACGGGCGGCGCAGAGGAGGGCAAGCGGTGGCGAGCCAAACTCACGAGGCACTGAACAGGACCGCGGCGGAGAGCCAGGCCGGGGCGCCCGGGCAGAAAAAGACACCGTGCATCATGGTGATCTTCGGAGCCATGGGCGACCTGACGAAACGGAAGCTGCTGCCCTCGCTGTATAACCTGGCGAAGCACAACCTGATGTCGGACAACTTCGCCGTGGTGGGTGTGTCGCGGGCGCAGATGAGCCACGAGGAGTTTCGCGAGAAGCAGCGGGCGGTAATGGACCAGTTCGCCACCGACAAGTTCGATCCGGCGCTCGGAAAATGGCTGGTGGACCGGCTGTACTACGCGTGCGTAAACTTCGACGACCGCGAGGCCTACAAGGGCCTGGCTGCACTGCTCGCCCAGCTCGAGAGAGACTGCAAGACGGGGGGAAACGTCTTCTTCTATCTGGCGACCGCGCCGGAATTCTTCGGAGTGGTGGCGAGAAACCTGAAGGGCGCGGGCCTTCTGGCTGAGGACAACGGATCATTCCGCCGGGTGATCGTGGAGAAACCGTTCGGAACGGATCTGGAAACGGCGAAGGCGCTGAACCGGGAACTGCGTCAGGAGATGGAAGAAAAGCAGATCTACCGGATCGACCATTACCTGGGCAAAGAGACGGTACAGAACATCCTGGTGTTCCGCTTCTCGAACGGCATCTTCGAGCCCATCTGGAACCGGCGATACATCAAGCACGTGGAAATCACGGTGGCGGAGACGGTGGGAGTGGAGTCGCGGGGCGGATATTACGAAACCTCGGGCGCGCTGCGCGACATGGTGCCGAACCACATCTTTCAGCTCGTCACGCTGATCTCGATGGAGCCGCCCATCAGCTTCGACGCGGACGCAGTACGAGACGAGCAAACGAAAATTCTCCGAGCCATCGCGCCGATCCCGCCGGAGGAAGTGCTGAGCCGCACGGCCCGGGGACAGTACGGCGAGGGAGTCGTGGCGGGGAAGCACCTTCCGGCATACCGGAGCGAGGCCAAAGTCTCGCCGACCTCCAACCAGCAGACGTTCGTGGCCATGAAGCTGAGCATCGACAACTGGCGCTGGGCGGATGTGCCGATTTATCTGAGGACGGGAAAGGCGATGCCGAAGCGGGAGACCGAGATCGTGATTCACTTCCGGCGCGCGCCGTTTGTGCTGTTCCGGCACACGGCGATCGAGCAATTGATGCAGAACCGGCTGATCCTGCACATCCAGCCAGACGAGGGGATCTCGCTACGTTTTGGCGCGAAGGTGCCCGGGCCGACGATGAAACTGGGCACGGTGGACATGGATTTCTCCTACGCGACGCGATTTGGCAGCACGCATTCGACCGGATACGAGCGGCTGATTTACGACTGCATGGCGGGAGATGCCACGCTGTTCCAGCGCGCGGACATGGTGGAAGCGGCCTGGGGCGTGGTGCAGCCGGTACTGGACGTATGGCAGGCGCTTCCGCCGCGGAATTTCCCGAATTACGCGGCGGGGAGCTGGGGACCCCGCGAGGCTGACGACCTGCTGGCGCGCGACGAGCGGCATTGGACCAACGAGTAAAGCCGCCATGGCTGCGTCTATCTCCGGCGTAGTCGTGCTCGAGGATGCGGCGGCGGTTGCGCGCGAGGGCGCAGCGCGGTTCGTAGCTCAGGCCCGCGAGGCCATCGGCGCGCGACGGATCTTTCACGTGGCACTCTCCGGCGGCAAAACTCCTGCGGCTCTTTTCCGCATTCTGGCCGCGGACGATGTGCGTCCTCAGGTGGATTGGAATCGCGTCCAGCTCTACTGGTCCGACGAACGCTCCGTGCCCCCCGAGCACGCCGACAGCAATTACGGGATGGCCAATCGCGAGCTGATCACCAAGATCGGCATCCCGGCGGCAAACGTGCACCGGATGGAAGCGGAGCGGGCTGACGCGGACCGCGCGGCGCAGGAGTACGAGGCTCTGCTGCGCCAGATGCTGCCGCCGGGTCCCGGCGGGTTCCCCTGCTTCGATCTCATTTATCTGGGCATGGGACCGGATGGTCACACGGCATCGCTCTTTCCCGGGTGCCAGGGACTGGACGAAAAGAAGCGCGGAGTGATTTTCCAGCCGGTAGTAATCGCAGACGGCTCGAAGGCGCGGCGCATGACGTTCACCTTCCCCCTTTTGAATGCCGCCCGCACGGTGATTTTTCTGGTGACCGGTGCGGACAAGGCGCAGCGTTTGCGGGAAGTGCTGGAGGGTTCGCACACGCCGCCGTATCCCTCGCAAAACGTGCGGCCGACCGCGGGTGAGCGTGTATTCCTGGTGGATCGCGCATCCGCGGGGGCGCTCGATTCCAAGGTTAGCCCGCGACCGTGATATTGGGCGGCGACGTCGGCGGCACGAAGTGTAATCTTGCGCTCTTTGAGGCGGGGTCGGGCGCGCCGGTGGAAGGCACGAGCCGACGTTATCCGAGCGGGAATTACGCGCGATTTGAAGACGTGGTCGCCGAGTTTGTACGCACGGTGGCCGGGCTGGCGGGCGCCAAGATCACGTCCGCGGGCTTTGGAGTGGCAGGGCCGGCGGTGGATGGCGTGTGCATCGCCACGAATCTGCCGTGGGTGGTCGATTCGCGCAGCCTGGCGGCGGTGCTCGGCTTGGCGCGGGTTGCGCTGGTTAATGACGTCGAAGCCAACGCATACGGCATCGCCGCGCTCGGCCCGGCGGATTTCGAGGTGCTGAATGCGGGGACGCGGGACGCACGGGGAATGCAGGCGGTGATCGCCGCCGGAACCGGCCTGGGCGAGGCCGGGCTGTTCTGGGATGGGAAGATGCACCGGCCGTTTTCGACGGAAGCAGGGCACGCGGATCTTGCGCCGGGCAACGAGTTGGAAGATGCGCTCGTGGTATACCTGCGAAAGCGTTTCGGCGGGCACGTGAGCTGGGAGCGGGCGCTTTCGGGCCCCGGGCTTCGGAACGTGTTCGATTTTCTGCGCGAGACGGGCCGGGGCGAAGCGGAAGGGTGGCTCGAAGAGGAAATGAAAAAAGAGGATCCGTCTGCGGTGATCTCGCGGGCGGGACTCGAGGGAACGAGCCGCATTTGCGTGGCGGCGCTAAACGTCTTCGTCTCGTTGTACGGGTCGGAGGCGGGAAATCTGACGCTGCGGCTGATGGCCTCGGGTGGCCTGTTCATCGGCGGCGGGATCGCGCCAAAGATCTTAGCGAAGCTGCGCAGCCGCGAATTTTTGGAAGCTTTTTCTGCGAAGGGGCGGATGAGGCCGGTGCTGGAAATGGTGCCGGTGCGCGTGATATTGAACGACCGCACGGCGCTTTTGGGCGCAGCGCGGTGCGCGATGCTTGGAATCTAGTCCGGGCGCGGCCGCGGGAGCGGCGGCGCCGGGGGGAGTGAGACGATGAGCCCGTTTCCAGTCACGCTGAGCCGGCACATTCTCGAGGAAGGACAGCGGCGCGCGGACATCGCCGGAGAACTTTCCACGCTCATCGCGCAGCTCGGCTTTACGGCCAAGACGCTGGCGCGAGAAATGCGGCGCGCCGCCTTGATCGGCGAGCTGGGATTGGTGGGCGAAAAAAACGCCACCGGGGACGCGCAGAAAAAGCTGGACGTTTACTCGAATGAAACGGTGGTGGACGCGTTCAGCGCAACCGGCCTGGTGGCGGCGATCGCCTCGGAGGAGTTGGAGGAGATCCAGCACATCAAATGCAAGGGCGAGGGCCGCTACGTTCTGTGCACGGATCCGCTGGATGGCTCTTCGAACACGGACATCAACGGCGCGCTGGGAACGATCTTCGGTTTCTACCGCCGCAAGAAACGCGACTGCGACGCCACGCCGGACGAGGTGTTGCGGCCGGGGTCGGAATTGGTGCTGGCGGGGTATGTGCTCTACAGCACGAGCACGATGCTGGTGTACACGGCGGGGCACGGAGTGCACGGCTTTACGCTGGACGCGGACATCGGCGAGTTCCTGCTTTCGCATCGCGACATGCGCTGCCCGAAGCGCGGGAAAAGCTTCAGCGCGAACGTCGGGCACGTACGCGACTGGCCGCAGGGAATTCAGGACTATGTGGGCTATGTGACGCAAATCGACAAGGCATCGGGACGACCTTATTCGCACCGCTACTCGGGAGCGCTGGTGGGCGACGTGCACCGCATATTGCTCGAAGGCGGGATTTATTTTTATCCGCAGGATTCCGGACACAAGGACGGAAAGCTGCGGCTGGTGTATGAATGCGCGCCGCTGGGCTTCGTGGCGGAACAGGCGGGCGGATCGGCCACGAGCAACGGGGAGCGGGTGATGGATCTGGCGCCCAAAGCCGTGCATCACCGCTGCCCGCTGGCCATCGGGAGCGCCGAAGACGTGGCTCTGTTCGACCGCTTCATTGCCGGCAAGGGCGCTCCGCCGTCGGACTGATCGCGCGACCAGCGCGCGGACTCGAAAGGACGCCAGGGGTGGCCGTCCCTTGAGCACTGCTCCCAATTCCTCCCGAGGCGGCATTCCACCCGTCGTGAGCCGGGCGTTGCGCAGCGGCCGGGTGTGGATCATTGAAGGCATGGGAATACTGATGTGGATGGGGCTGGCGTATGCGTGTTTGAAGATTGGAAGAGTGAGCTCGTTGAGGCTTTCTGCCTTGGGGATTCTCTCGATATTCCTGGTCTATCTTGCCGCATTTCTCCTGCGCACGGAGCTCCGCGTATTCCGGCGCGACCGCCTGGCTAAGGCGAGGGTGGGGAGACGGGCTTACAAAGTCCGGCACCGGGAGCCGAAGGAGTGGGTCCCGGACGCCGCGATTGTTCTCTTGCTGTTCCTCGCGCTGGTGGGATGGAACGCTGTAATGCTCCAATGGCTGCCGGATGCACTGCCGGGCAATTTGGAATGGATTGAAGCCATTCTCGCCTGGTTATTGTTTGTCATTCTATGGCTCCCGCTGGCTGCAGCGGCACTGCTCGGTGACGGCAGCCTGTGGAGGCCTGCGGTGCGCGCCTGGAGCAGGCCGGGCTACTGGGCGGGAACGCTGGCCAGCGCGGCAGTGTGTTGGTTCTCGTTTTTCGCCCTGCTGGACGGAAGCGGATTGATCCATTGGCTTGAAGGCACGGCGAGGCTCACAGGTGCGGGTGTCGCTACGCTGCTGCTGATGTACGCGATCCTGCTGGGGACGTGGCTGATGATTGCAGCCCTGGTGGAGGAGGCCATTGCCGCGCCCGAGCGTCGCTCGCTCGAAGATACCTGGGACTGAGCGTCGAGCGCAGCCGCCTCGCAGGATTCCGCCGCAGCGTGTAAGCTGATGGCTGGGAGGAGCGTGGAGATGGCAGCGGATTCGCAGCAAATCCCCCTGATGCTGGGCGGCGCGGGCACGGATGCGGAGCGCGGGGAAACGCCGGAAGTCTTCGAACGGAACATCAACGTAAAAGTGATTCGCCGCGGAAGGGAACGGGTGCAGGTGTTCGCTTCGTTCCTCGATCTCGATCACAGTTTCGAGGCGGAGATGATTGTGGAGGTCTCGACCGGGCGCATCGAACACGCCAAGGCGCACATGGCCAAACGGCCGTTCCAGAACCTGTGCCTGCGGGCGCTGGACAACATTCCGCGATTGGAGGGAGAAGTCATCGGACGCGGCATCTACCGCCGCATCACCGATTTGATAGGAAAGAGCCAGGGATGCGTGCACCTGGCGGAGATTTACCAGGCGGCGGTGGGGTTTACCGCGACGATTCTAATCGCCCTGCGCTCGGGACTCACCGAAGACGCGCGGCTGAGCGAGGAAGAGAACCGGCAGCGACTGCTTCCCATCCTGCAGAATTCCTGCCAGGTATTCCGGGTGGAAGAGCCCGCGCGCAAATAGTCAGAACACAGTCTCGTCGAAATCTCCGCGTAGTTTCTCGATCTTAGCGCGAGCGACATCCTTGGGTTCGACGACCCACTCTTCCGGCCGCTCTTTGATGCCGCTCCAGTAAGCGTTCAGCCTGCCGTAGCCCGTCTGGTTATCCACCTGGAATTCCGCGGCACACGAAAACCGGAATCCGGGCAGGCTGCGTTCCTGAAACGAAGTGTTGAAGGCGTTGAGAGCGCGCACGACCGCCGTCAGTTGATCGCCGCCCGCGGTACCGAGCTCCAGGGTGCAGCCGGAGGGCGCGGAGTGCCTCATGCCATAGGAAGCGGAAAGCCGCGTGCGGTGTATGGCGTCGTTGTGCGATCCGCGGAAGAGATAGCCGGCAAGTTGGTCCCGGCCGTCTGCCAGCGTCAACTGTACAACCTGGAAGGCCAGCTTCTCGGAGAACTGTGCGGAGGCGGAAACCCAGCGGCGCACTCGCGGGCGCGGGTCCGGTCCCCAGGAGTGGCTACGCGCGCCGAGGCCCTGGACGGGAATCGAATCTTTTCCGACGCGCACCACGCCGCGGTAACGGCCCTGTTGGTGGTAATGACGGCTGGCGGCGCGCGCATCTTTGCCGCTCGGGAAAGCCCAGCAATGGGGGGCGTGAATGGAGTCGAACGCCAGCTCCAACCGGCAATATCCGTCGTCGTAGGAAATTTCCCAGGTTTTGAAGGGAGCCACGGGACGGAAGGCGAGAGGCCCGAATTGCTGCCGCTCCTCGCCAATCTCGCGGGGAAGGTGATAATCCCATTTCGCCGACTTGGCGATGAGAATATCGTCGCGCCACAGGGCGAAGACGCAATCGCCGACCTGCTGATTTGGATTCACACCGAGCAGGCCGAATCCAGAGAGGCGCGCCGAGGCGTCCAGAAAGTCGAAGGAATAGGATTCGCGCCACGAGTCTTCGCTGCCTGTGGTGTGGACGAAGTCATCTTGTGGTGTCAGATCGAACATCGAACCTCCGCCACAGAGCATGAAAGAGTAGGAGGCCACAGTCAACATGGGCGACGGCTCGCCGGGCTGCCGGGTCGGCCTTGCGACCCCTGCGGGCCCGTAGGATACTCACGCGAGCATGGACGCAAACAGGATAGCGGTGATTGGAGGGACGGGCGACCAGGGATTGGGCCTGGCATTGCGCTGGGCGGCGGCAGGACGGGGCGTGGTGATCGGGTCGCGCGATGCCGCACGGGCCGCGAAGGCGGCGCAGGAAATTTGCGCGCGCACGGGCGCCTCCGCGGCAGTTTCAGGATGCGGAAACGCGGAGGCTGCAGCCGCCGCGCCGATTGTGGTGCTCACGGTGCCGTTTGCGGCGCAGATCAGCACACTGCACTCGCTTGCCGCGGCGCTTCGTCCCGGGCAGATTCTGGTGGACGTCACCGTGCCGCTGGAAGCGGCGGTCGGAGGGGCAGCCACGCGCATGCTGGGCGTGTGGGCGGGCTCCGCAGCGGAGCAGGCCGCGGCGCATGTCCCCGCAGGAGTGGAGGTCGCGGCGGCGTTTCATAACGTCTCGGCCTACACGTTGCGCCATCTGGAGCATGCCGTCGATTGTGATGTGCTGGTATGCGCCGACCGGGCGGAAACGAGGGCAGCGCTACGGCCGTGGGTAGAGGCCATCCGCGATTGCCGGTACGTGGATGGCGGCAGGCTGGAGAATGCGCGCACCGTGGAGGCGCTTACCGCGCTGCTCGTCGGCTTGAACGTGCGCCACAAAGTGCACGCAGCCGGGATCCGGTTTACGGGCCTGCCGGCCGGATCGCGGGAAGACGCGGGCAGCAACCGGGCCAAACAATGAACCGGAGCCGATCGCGGCCATCCGGCCCGCCCGGGCGGGGGCCAGGTGGAATCCGACTGATTCCGTTACGGACGCTACCGGAGGTGGCGCGCGGTGCGGACTTGGCCGGGCTAATCGTGGGAGCCGCGGCGCGGGAAGGTATTGAGTTCGAGCGCGGCGACGTGCTGGTGGTGGCGCAAAAGATCGTCTCGAAGGCGGAAGGGCGAATGGTCGGGCTCGCTTCCGTGAAACCCTCGCGGCTGGCCTTGGAGTGGGCGCCGCGAATGGGCCAGGATCCACGGGTCACAGAGGTGGTGCTGCGCGAGTCGCGCCGGGTGATCCGGATGACGGAGCGCGCTTTAATCGTCGAAACCCGGCACGGCTTTGTATGCGCGAATGCGGGAGTGGACCGCTCGAATGTTCCCGGAGAGAGGGTTACCTGCCTGCCCGAGGAGCCGGACGCGTCCGCGCGCCGGATTGCCGCCGGGCTGCGCCGGCGCGGGGGCATCGCGATGCCAGTGATTGTGAGTGATACGTTTGGCCGGCCGTGGCGGCTGGGACTAATCAACGTTGCCATAGGCGCATCAGGACTGAACGTGCTGGAAGATTTGCGAGGCACGCGCGACGCCCATGGCCACTCGCTGCGCGCCACTGTTCTTGCGGTGGCTGATGAGCTGGCCGCCGCGGCCGGCCTGCTGATGAGGAAGAACGAAGCTGTGCCCGTGGTGATCGTTCGGGGGTTCCGGCATAGCCCCGGGCGCGAGAGCGCACAACGTCTGCTGCGCCCTGCGGCGGAAGACCTCTTTCGGTGATTTGCCGGCTGGCGACGGCCCGCAGATAATAGGGACGCACGCGCGATGGACAGAGCCGTCAAACCCGGGGAAATCGAGACGCTGCTGGCGCAGGCCGAGGCAGGCCACTCGCTCGATACTAGCGAAGCGCTTCGGCTGGCCGAAAACGCCGCGACGCCAGCGCTCCTCTCCGCCGCACGAGCCGTCCGCGCGCGCGCAAAGGGCCGGATCGTCAGTTTTTCGCGAAAGGTATTCATTCCGCTCACCACGCTCTGCCGCGATTATTGCGGCTACTGCACCTTCCGCAAAGACCCGGGCGAGCCGGGCGCGCATTTTATGTCGCCCGATGAAGTGGTGGCACTCGCGGAAGCCGGCCGGAACGCGGATTGCAAGGAGGCGCTGTTCAGCCTGGGGGATCAGCCGGAAGCAGTGTTCGCCGAAGCGCGCGAGTTTCTGGGCCGGCAGGGATTCTCGCGCACGCTCGATTACCTGGCCGCTATGTGCGAACTGGTGTCCGAGCGCACCGGCTTGCTCCCTCACGCGAATCCCGGCCTGATGCCCGCGCAGGACTTAGCGCGGCTCAAAGCTTCGAATGCGAGCGTGGGAATCATGCTGGAAACTGTCTCGCCGCGGCTGCTTCGCAACGGCGGGGCGCACTGGCGCGCGCCGGACAAAGTGCCGGCGCTTCGCCTGGGCACGATCGAGGAAGCGGGCCGGCAGCAGATTCCATTCACTACGGGGATCCTCATCGGCATCGGAGAGACAGTGGCGGAGCGAGTGGAGTCGCTCGCAGCTATCCGCACGCTGCACCTGCGCTACGGCCACATTCAGGAGGTAATCGTGCAGAATTTCCGGGCCAAAGCGGATACGCGGATGGCCATCCATCCCGATGCGGAACTTGAGGACATGCTTCGCACACTCGCCCTGGCGCGCCTGATGCTGCCGGAGGACATGAACCTCCAGGCACCGCCGAATCTCAGCTACGCAGACTTCCCGCGCCTGCTGGAAGCGGGCATCAATGACTGGGGTGGAATCTCGCCGGTCACGCTCGACTTCATCAATCCAGAAGCAGCCTGGCCCCAAATCGCGGCGCTCGAATCGGCAACGAGGGGTGCGGGCCTCGAGCTTCGGGAGCGGCTTGCCATTTATCCGGAATTCATCGAGAAGCCAGGATTCATTCATCCCCGGATGACAGTCCGAATTGACTGTTTGCGGGATGGGCAGGGTTATGCGAGATTCGAGGGCCATCGGGATGCTGGAAACACACACAACGCCAGCCGCGTCCATTGTTCCTGAGAGCGCCGTGCGTGCCGCGACGCCCGAGGTCGCGCGCATGCTCACCGGAGCGCTCGAAGGACGCGAATTGCAATTCAGCGATGCGATGGCCTTGTGCGAGGTACAGGGCGCGGATCTGGACGCGCTTTTTTCAACGGCCGACGAGCTGCGTCGCCGCGAAACAGGCGACGTGGTGACCTACGTCGTCAACCGCAACATCAATTTCACGAATGTTTGCACGGTGGGTTGCTCGTTCTGCGGCTTCAGCCGGGGCCCGCGGGCCGCGGACGCCTACTTTCTGTCACTCGAGGAAATTGCCGCGAAGGCTTCTGATGCCTGGGATCGAGGGGCCACCGAAGTGTGCATCCAGGGCGGCCTGCCGCGCGATCTGGATCCGTGGTTTTACCGCGACATTCTGCGCGCCATCAAACGCGCCGTCCCCGGGATGCATATCCACGCCTTTTCTCCCATGGAAATCGCGAACGGCATGGATCGCACGGGCCTGCCGCTGCGCGAATATCTCGCGCTGCTCCAATCGGAGGGCTTGGGCAGCATTCCAGGCACGGCCGCCGAGATTCTGGACGATGAGGTGCGTGCGCGGCTCAGCCCCAACAAACTTCCGGTCTCTCGCTGGGTGGAAATCATCCGCGCCGCCCACGAACTGGGAATCCCCACGACCTGCACGATGATGTATGGCCACGTGGAGACTGCGGAGCACCGCGTCCGGCACATGCTGCTGCTGCGCGAAATTCAGCGCGAAACGGGGGGATTCACGGAATTTGTGCCACTGGGGTTCGTGCATCCGAACACGCGGCTGTATCGCGACGGAGAAACGCAGGCCGGGGCCAGCCGCCGGGAGCACCTCGTGGTCCACGCCCTTGCGCGGCTGGTTCTCGGGCCGGCGATCCGCAATCTCCAGGTCTCCTGGGTGAAAATGGGGCTCGATCTCTCGCAAGCATGTCTGGAGGCTGGCGCCAACGACTTCAGCGGGACATTGATGGAGGAGAGCATCTCGAAATCCGCGGGCGCGGCCTTCGGCGAGTACGTGGCGCCTGAGGAATTTCGCGCGCGCATCCGGGGCATCGGCCGCATCCCGGCCGAGCGAACCACGACGTATGGCATCCGGCAGATTTTTGCGGCGACTGACTCGGCGGATCGTGTTCCGGCTCGCCTTCGCGTTGCGGGAGCGCGCGCACCGCATCCGCCAGCAACCGGCTACTGATTCGCAGGACGATGGAGACAATGAAGATCACCGCACTCGCTGGCGGCGTGGGGGCTTCCAAGCTGTTGCTGGGGCTGACGCGCGCGATGGACCCTCGCGACCTGACCGTGATCGTCAACACGGGAGACGATATCGTTCTCCATGGCCTCTATATCTGCCCCGATCTGGACATCGTGACGTACACGCTCGCCGGCAGCGTGAATCCCCAGACGGGCTGGGGACTCGCCGGGGATACGTTCCACACCTTGAAGGCGCTGGCGCGCTACGCGGGCGAACAGTGGTTCCATCTGGGCGACCGGGACTTGGCCACGCACATCCACCGCACCGATCTGCTATGGCGTGGACAACCGCTCGCGCAGGTGACCGATGGAATCCGGCGCGAGTGGGGCGTGGCCTCGCGGATCCTGCCTATGTGCGAGCACCCGGTTCCGACCACGCTGCTGACGAATCTGGGCGAGCTGCATTTTCAGGAGTATCTGGTGCAGCATCGCGCTGAACCCTCGATCCTGGACATTCGCTTTGAAGGGGTCGAATCCGCGCGGCCCGCGCCCGGCGTGCTGGAAGCGCTGCGCGAGGCGGACGGAATCCTTATCTGCCCGAGCAACCCGCTCATCAGCATTGGCCCCATCCTCGCGGTGCCTGGCGTGCGAGAAGCCATTTGGGAGCGCCGGGACCGGTGCGTGGCCGTCAGCCCGCTCGTCGGCGGTAAATCTCTGAAGGGTCCCTCGGACAAAATGCTCGCCGAATGCTTGATCGAGCCGACTTCTTGCGGTGTCGCGCTTCTCTATGAGGACGTTGCCTCGGTTCTGGTGATCGACCCTTCGGATTCTCCCCTGTGCCCCGACATTATCGAGCGGGGGATGCGTCCCGTGCTGCTTCCCTCCATCATGCACACCGACGCGGATAAAGAGCGGCTGGCCCGCGGCGTGCTTTCCCTCTTCGACGAACTGAACGCAGCACGCGCTTAGAGGTTACGCGTGCAAGCCATCTTGATTCCTGTAAAGGACCTCTCCCGGGCGAAGCAGCGGCTGGCCGGCATTCTGCCTCAGGAGGCTCGGACCAGATTGGCGCGGGCGATGCTCGAGGACGTTTTCTCGGCAGTGGCGCGAATCCGCGTGCGCCTTCCGGTGTTTGTTGTATCTTCCGATGGCGTCGCGCTGGCCGCAGCCCGCGCTCGCGGTTGGGAGTGCCTGCCCGAGTCCTTGCAGCATTCCGAGAGCCACTCTGTGGACGCCGCATCGCGCGTTTGCTCTTCTCGCGGCGTCACGGCTTTACTGCGGCTGCCGATCGATGTTCCGCTGATCCGCGCCGCCGACATAGAGGCTGTGCTCGCAGCCTGTCCGGCCGCACCATCGGCCGTGCTCGTACCATCGCGGAGCGCCAGTGGCACCAACGCCTTGCTGCGAACCCCTCCTGATTTGTTTCCCTCTCATTTCGGGCCGGGAAGCCTGCATAAACACCTGGAAGAAGCCGGTCGCCTGCGCGCCTACGCGAGGCTGCTTCGCAACTCGCGAATCGAGCTGGACGTGGACGACGAGCGCGACCTTCGCGCCCTGGCCTCCCGCCCAGACTTGGGCGAACATACTGCGGCGGCCCTCCGTGAGATGTCCTTCCCGGACGCTGCCCAATCCTAGCCGATTGCCGGCGCGCCCTTCCGGCGCGCGCGAGACCCCGGTAGAATCTCAGTATGAAGCAGAAGCTCTACGACACAGTGGACGCCGCTGTGGGCGACGTGCCTTCCGGCGCGCGCATATTCTTCGGCGGATTCGGAGGCGCGGGTTTTCCGAACAATTTGATTCAAGCGCTTGACCGTCAGGGCGCAAGCGAGCTGACGGCAATCACCAACAACTGCGGATCGGGCGACGGGGAGCTGGGCATCCTGTTCAAACACGGCCGAATCCGCAGCGTGATCGCTTCGTTTCCGGGCCCGCACGCGCGCCATTTTCAGGAGCTCTATGCGGCGGGAAAAATCTCGCTCGAACTGGTGCCGCAAGGGATCCTGTGCGAACGCATCCGCGCCGCAGGGGCGGGGATCTATGGCTTTTATGCCGCGGTCGGCGCGGGCACTCCGGTGGCGGACGGACGCGAGGAGCGGGTCGTTGGCGGACGCCGCACCGTCTTCTACGAGCCGCTCGCCGCGGAATTCGCTTTTATCAAGGCCTGGAAGGCCGACGAGCTGGGCAACCTCATCTACCGGAAGACCGCTCGGAATTTCAACCCGCTGATGGCCGTCGCGGCAAAGACAACGATCGTAGAGGTCGAAGAAGTGGTCCCCGTGGGGTCGCTGGATCCCGAGGCCATCGTGACTCCCTTCGTTTTCATCCACCGCATCGTGCGGGCAAAAGGCATCCATAATGTCGTCAAATCCTAAGCTCACGCGCGAGCAGGTAGCCGCGCGTGCGGCGCTCGAACTGCACAAC
The DNA here is from genome assembly GCA_030038535.1 of Candidatus Acidiferrales bacterium. GTDB lineage: Bacteria > Acidobacteriota > Terriglobia > Acidiferrales > UBA7541 > JOPF136. Next base: position 1,710 of record JASHSV010000273.1, on the reverse strand, counting down.
GGCGATTGTGTCAACCTCGGCTGGGGCATCCCCAATCTCGTCTCCGATTACGTTCCAACGGGAATCACGGTCTATTTCCACAGCGAGAACGGGATTCTGGGCATGGGACCGCGCGCTCGAGCGGGAGAAGAGGACTACGACGTGGTGGACGCCATGAAGGTCCCCGTCACCGTCATCCCCGGCGCGTCGTTCTTCGATCAGGGCACCGCGCATTTGATGAGCCGCGGGGGCCATCTCGACGTCAGCATGCTGGGCGGACTGCAGGTGGCGGAGAACGGCGACTTTGCCAATTGGAAAATCCCGGGCGCGAAAGGCTCGGGAGGGATCGGGGGCGCCATGGACATAGCCACCGGTGCACGGCGGCTGATCGTGTGCATGGAACACGTCACCAAGGAGGGCGCGCCCAAGCTCGTCCGCCGCTGTACCTATCCGCTTACCGCGCTGGCGTGCGTCCATCGCGTGGTGACGGATCTCGCGGTGGTGGACGTGACTCCTGAGGGCTTTGTCCTGCGCGAGGTGGCCCCGGGCTGGACGCCGCAGCAGGTGCAGCAGCAAACCGACGCGCGATTGATCGTCCGGGGCGATGTGCCGGAGATCAGGCTGGCCGGCCGTTGAAGCGGCAGTGGGCGGTCGCGGAGCGGAGGAGAAGCGCATCGGGCGCGAGGGCTCTTCCACGTGGGGCATGAATCACTTCGCGTCCTGAACGAGAGCATTGTGGCGTGCCGCAAGTGCCCGCGCCTTGTGGCTCACCGCGAGAGCGTCGCTCGGGTGAAGCGCCGGGCATTTCGCGACCAAGAGTACTGGGGCCGGGCAGTTCCAGGCTTCGGAGATTCTCGCGCACAACTCCTGATCATCGGCCTGGCGCCCGCGGCTCACGGCGCCAATCGCACGGGACGGATGTTCACGGGCGATCGCTCGGGCGACTTTCTCTACGCGCGGCTCCATGAAGCGGGATTCGCAAATCAAGGCATTTCGCGCCGCCGCGGTGACGGGATCCAGCTTAAGGGCGCTTACATCACAGCGACTGTCCGGTGCGCCCCGCCGGACAATAAGCCGCTGCCCGGGGAGATCGCGAATTGCCGGCCCTATTTGGAAGCAGAACTGGAACACTTCCGGCCGCGAGCAGTGCTGGCGCTGGGAAAGATAGCGTTTGATGGCTGTTTGAAATTGCTGCGAAGCCGGGGCGAGCTATCCGGCGGAACACGCTACGTCTTCCGCCACGGGGCGAGCTATCCGTTGACCGCGCCAGACGGGCAGAAGACGTCTCGCCTTTTTGCCGCGTATCATCCCAGCCAGCAGAATACGCAGACTGGCCGTGTGAATCCCGCCATGTATCGCCGCGTGCTGCGAAAGATTCGCCGCTTCCTCAGAACGTAAGCCGCAGCGCAAGCTGAAGGATCCGCTCCGAGCGGGCACCCGTCAAAAACCCTGAGGAAGTACTGGGAGCGCTGAGCAATGTGTCCGTAATTTGACCGAACGTGGAGCTGAGCAGATCCGTATCCGGACTGGCGAACTGCGGGTGATTGAGCAGGTTGAACGCCTGCGCACGGAATTCCAGCTTCACGCTCTCGGTGATCGCCGTCGTCTTGGCCAACGCCATGTCGAGATTCGTCTGGTGCGGCCCGTAGAAGAAGTTCCTAGGCAACCCATAGGGGGCGACCCCGGTCGTCGGCGCGTCGGGTGGGCTGGTAAACGTGTTAGGATTAAAGT
>JASHSV010000272.1 GCA_030038535.1 Candidatus Acidiferrales bacterium | reverse complement strand
AATCCGGGCGCGTCCATCACTTCCGCGCGGCCGGTGACCGCGGCCAACGGCAGGCCCCCGCCGAGCGATTTCGCGGTCACCAGGATGTCGGGCTCGATACCCAACCGCTCGCAGGCAAATAGCGCGCCGGTGCGGCCGATTCCGGTCTGCACCTCGTCGGCAATGAACAGGATTCCGTGCTCGCGGCAGATCTGCTGCAGCGTTTCGAAGAATTCTTTCGGTCCCGGCACAAAGCCGCCCTCGCCAAGCACCGGCTCCGCGATCACGGCGGCAACAGACTCTGCGGCCACTCCGCGCTGGAACATGGTTCTGAGTTCCTGCGCGCAGTGCACCCGGCATTCCGGAAATATTTTCGAATAGGCGCAGCGATAACAATACGCGTAGGGCAAACGGTAAATCTCTCCCGCGAATGGCCCGAACCCCGCCTTGTACGGATGCGTCTTGCTGGTCAAGGACATGGTGAGCAGGGTCCGACCGTGGAACGCGTCCTCGAAACACACGATGGCGGCTCTTCCCGTATAGCAGCGCGCGATTTTCACCGCATTCTCGACCGCCTCGGCTCCGCTGTTCACGAAAAATGTTTTCTTTGGAAAGGCGCCGGGGGCCGCGGCATTCATTTTCTCGGCCAGCGAAATGTAGGGTTCGTAGGGAGTAACGCTGAAACAGGCGTGCAGATAGCGGTCCAACTGCGCGCGAAGCGCAGCGAGCACCCGGGGCGCGCGATGCCCCACATTCAGACACCCGATTCCGCCGGCAAAATCGATCATGCGGTTGCCGTCTACATCCTCCAGAAGCGCGCCTTCCGAGCGCGCGATAAAAACGGGCGCGGCGCTATAAACTCCGGCGGGAACCGCTTGGCGTCGCCGACGCCATAGCTCTTTCGAGGCTGGGCCGGGGATCGAAGTGCGAAGTTGAATGGCGCCCATCAGTACCACCCGATTGGGGCTTCGTCGAGATTGACGAAGACCTGCTTGGTTTCGAGGTATTCTTCAATTCCCCAGGGCCCGAGCTCGCGCCCGTAGCCCGACTGTTTGTAGCCGCCCCAGGGAGCCTCCACATAGGTAGGTTGCATCGTGTTCACCCAGACGATTCCGGCGCGCATGGCCTTGACCACGCGAAACGCCTTGAAGATGTCGCGCGACCACACCGCGGCGGCCAGCCCGTAATGCGTGTCGTTGGCGATGCGGATCGCCTCCGACTCGTTCTCAAACGGTATGACGGCTGCAACCGGCCCGAAGATTTCCTCGCGCGCGACCCGCGCGCGGTTGTCCACGTCGCAGAACACCGTCGGTTCTACGTAAAACCCCTTCCCAAACCCGGAGGGCCGCCCCCCTCCGGCGCACAGCTTCGCCTCGCGCTTGCCGATCTCCAGATAGGAAGTCACCCGCTCGTATTGTTCTTTGCTCACCAAGGGACCCATTTTCGTCTCGCGTTCCAGCGGCGATCCCAACCGGATAGTTTTCGCTTTGGCCGACATGGCCTCTGTGAATTTCGTGTAAATCTTGCGTTCCACAAGTATCCGGCTTCCCGCCGAGCACACCTCGCCCTGGTTGATAAACACGCCGAACAGCGCCCCGTCGATGGCTGTTTCAAAATCAGCGTCGGCAAAGAATATATTCGGCGATTTTCCGCCGAGTTCCAGCGTCACGCGCTTCAGCGAATCCGCGGCCGCACGCGCGATCTTCCTGCCCACCTCGACGCTGCCGGTGAACGCGACCTTGTTCACCTGAGGGTGAACCGCCAGGGGCGCACCGGCGGTCTCGCCAAACCCGGTGACAAGATTGACCGTGCCGGGAGGCAGGCCCACTTCTTCAAACCAGCGTGCGAACTCGAGCGCCGTCAATGGAGTCTGCTCAGCCGGCTTCAAGACGCAACAACATCCCGCCGCCAGCGCCGGCGCGAGTTTCCACGCCGCCATCAGAAGCGGATAGTTCCAGGGAATGATCTGGCCGGCGACTCCCACCGGCTCACGCATCGAAAGGCACAGCGCGTTGGCGGGCACCGGGTTCACTTGCCCCATCACTTTCGTAGCCAGGCCCCCGTAGTACTCAAAGCAGGTGGCAGCGTCTGCGATGTCGTATTCGGATTCGGCGATGGGCTTCCCACAATTGCGGGTTTCGAGTTTTGCAAGTGCGGCCGCCTGAGAGCGCAGCTTTTCTGCCATCCGGAATAGGATGCGTCCCCGGTCCTGCGCCGTCATTTTCGACCAGGCGCCCTTCTCAAACGCGTCACGGGCTGCGGCGACGGCGGCGTCCACGTCCTCCGGCCCTGCATCCGGCACTTCCGCCAGGATTTCTTCGGTCGACGGATCATAAACGGGAAACCACTTTGCGCCTCGCGCCGGTACGAATTGGCCATTGATGTACATCAGATAGCGCTTCACAGTTGCCCCCCTACGCCTGGAAATTGCGCCGCAGCTCTAGCACGAATGGCACCGGCCGCGGATCGCGCAGCTACAGTGCGTATCCAGACATGTCCCCAAAGCTCAAGAAATTACCATCAACATCGTCGATCGTTTCGCGGTACGTGTACGCCGCCTCAGGCTGCAAGCTATGCGAAAAACAATCCTCCAACGAAATTTGTAGTGAATTGTAGTTCGAATAGCCGGTTCTATCCAGAGAGTGGCACCCCTGATCCGTGGGTGCGACGGGAAAAACAAGGAGCCTGGATTTTGGGATCCATACTTTGCGGCGATCTAAAACGGGCGCCTTGCTACCGCTCCCGTAAGAGTGAAGGGAGGGACGCCTCGGTTGCTCGTTTTCAACGGGGGTTTACGGTAAGAAAAGAACAGCGCTGTGGCTTCTGATGCGGATCTACAAGGATTCTGTATGTACGCTCTGCCAGAATGGACAGGGAGTCTCTATCTCCCCTATGCAGGCCAGCAGCCAGGCCAGGTCCGAAGGTTTTACTCGGAAACCGTTCAGATAGATTTCGCCCTGCGGTGAAACAGTCCCGAGGCCCGATGGCGTACTTTTCCCAGGTAGCGATTCAAAGGATGGCTGCGGCCCAGGAAAGAAAGCACTGGTGGCCGGCGGCGCCCGAAAATCGTCAGGGCATCGAGCAGACGGGAGTCGCTTGCCGTATAGCGCAGGCCGTCATTGAGCGTTTCGACCGCATCCGCCACGCGGCCCCGGCAGCGGTAAAGTTCGGCGAGGTTCAAGTAAAGCTGCGGGATTTGCCGACGTTTGCGAAGCGCCGCCAGGCACAGTGCCTCTGCTTCGTCCCAGTTTCGCGACGCCTGTCCCAGCGCCAGACCGTAATACGAAAGAAAGTACGGGTTTTGCGGCTCCATTGAGGCAGCCTGGCGGAATGCCGCCAGCGCTTCAAAGCTTTGACCGTCCCTCAGGTGCGCCAGCCCGGAGCGAAAGACCTGGATCGCCTCAGACTGTTCTCCTTCGCTGAAGTTGTAAGCCAGACTTAGTCGTCCCATTGCAACCCTCTGGGCGCGGGCGCTGCGGGCGAACCCGTGCCAAGAGTTGACCGTACATTGTTGCCATATCGAAAAACTACTGGTGAGGAGTCGAGTCGTAGGACAGCGCTTGTGCCTGAACCCGTAACTGGCCGTTAGATCAGGTCATCCCCCCGTGGGCTTTCCGCCCCCGGCATCGAACGGCCTCGCGTGATAGTTCTGCAGAATCAGATCGGCCCGCCGCCGCAGCCTATGTTTGGCCAGCACGTTGGACACGTGGAATTTCACCGTGCGCTCGGAAAGGTTCAGCCGCGCGGCAATCTCTTTGTTCGACAGATTTTCGAGCAGCGCCTCGTGCACTTGCTGTTCCCTCGGGCTCAGTTTTCGTGTCTCCCCGGGCACGGGAAGCCGGGACTGATCCAGAATACCGAACACGAATCTGGAAAGTAACAGCCGCGGAACCCAGTACCCTCCGCCGTTTACGGACATCACAGCCGCGGCCAGTTGGGTCGGCGCGTCCGAGTAGCGCAGCAGGCCGCGAATGCCCAGGCGTATCAGGGGAAATGCAGCTTCCTCGGTCAGTTCGTCGCTCACCACCACTACGCGGGACTTGGGCTGCTCGCCTTTCACGCGAGAAATCAGTGCCACCACGGCGCGAAGCGGCCCGTTGGCGTCGAGCACGAATACGTCAGCCCCAGGAAGCGCCGGCAGACCCCCTCCCTGACCCGGAAGATATTCGACCCGTTCCGAGTGCACGCTGAATTTCGGCCGCTCCAGCATTCTGCGAAGGTTTTCCAGCACGAAGGGATGGGGTGAAAGCAGGCAAATGGAAAGCGTTCCCGTGACGCCGGATTTTGCGCCGACACCACCGCGCTTCGGCCGGCCACTCCGTGTTCCCTGCGAAGCCTTCTCGCGCGAAGCCGCGAGTTTATGCTTGGTCTTCTTTGGCACTGCGCTTCAGCTTATCGCGCTCGCCTCACAGCGGCAACCGGCCGCGCCGCAAGAGATACCTCCCGAGCCTACCGGCCTTCTCCCGGTTCCCAGGGCTCAATCCAATAATCGAGCGATATCCAAAGGCTGTAGGACGGTCGCAAGAAAGCCAGCGTCAGCAGAATCGCGCTCGCAAACCATACTGCCATTTTCCCGTTCTCCGACAATACTCCGGTATCCGGCAGCACAAAGAACACAAGCAGCGAGACCACCGCAATCACGGCCATGGCCAGGATGTACGTCACAACCATTCCGCCCACGAAATAGCCTTCCTCTCGAAAATACTTGAGGCCGCACTCCGGGCATCGCGGCAGCACCCTGTTCGGCCAGCCGCCGAATAGCGCCCCTGCGTGGCAGCGCGGACAGCGGCACCGCCACGCGGAAAGCAGCATCACGCGAAGCGGTGGTCTCAATGGAATTCCTTAGACGAGTCAGCGGAACGCCTTGCGGAAAAACGCGATCATCTCTCCGAACGCGTGATCGGTGGCCTCGGCATCGAATCGCGGGCCTTCATCCCTCATGAACGCGTGCTGCGCCTTGTAGAGCATGGTGCGGTGTTTTACCTTTGCGCGAAGCAATCCCTCATGGATTGTCTTGCGTCCCTCCTCGGGCACGTGCGGGTCTTCTGTCCCGAACACCATCAACAGTTCACCACGTATCGCTCCCGCCTGCGCCAGCGATTCGGCGTCCGCCTCTTTTCCCAGCTTTCCGTCGTGGATGCCCGTTCCGTAGAAACACACCGTCGCGCGGACCTCCGGCTGGAATGCCGCGCGGAACGCCAGATGTCCGCCGATACAGAATCCCATGGCTCCAATCTTTCCTTGCGCCACCCTCGGATGTTTCTCCAGCCAGTCGAGCCCGGTTCGGCAATTGGCATCGAATTGCAGCACGCTCGTCTTCGCCGCGTCGTCCAGCCCGCGCGTCCGACCCGCATCGTCAAACGGAATCACCGCGCCCGGCGGTTCGATCCGGCAATAAATCTCAGGCGCGCCCGCCACAAAACCGTAACCTGCCAGCCGCACGCACATGCGCACCATCGGCGGCGTGAGCTGAAAAATATCCGAGAAACACAAGATGCCCGGATACTGCCGCTTCTCCGAGGGCGCCGCGCAGAAAACCCGCATCACTCCGCCCGCGTTCGGCACGTCCATGTATTGCGTCGTAACGATCATGGCGGTTCTCCACCCAGAACCGGGGCGCTGGAACCGGAGAGAACGATACCGCAGCGCGCTGTCCCGGACAATCCTCGATCTGCGGCGGCTCGCCAACTGCTGCGGGCCGGCTTCAGGGCTTCGGCTCCTCCGGAAGCAAGAGACCGCCCGCGAGCAGAAACATCGCGGTAGCGCCAGCGCAATAAACGCCCAGGAACGGGCCGAGGAAATACCACATCAGCCCGGCATTGAAGATCGGAATCAACGAGCAGAGCAGAACCAACTGCTTCCCGCGCGTGGAGCCGAGAGCCGCCGCCACGATCGCGCTCAAGACAATAAACTCAACGGAAAACGCCAACCACAAGACTCGAAAAGCAGCCACGATCACAGGCCGCGCATTTGTCGCTGCGATCTCCGAGGTCACTGCGCGATAACCCGTCCCGTGCAGGATCGCCGTGCCGAACGAGAGTACGCATCCCACAATCACCAGCCCTCGCGCTGTCCTCACGATTCCTCCTCCAAGGCCCCAAGACCGCTTCGATTCCCTCTTTCTTCTGCCGCGTTCCTTCTGTTGCTCTGACCTTCCGCCCCTCGCCCGTACTCACGCCTTCCGCGGCGCCGCGTTGCCGATCATTCGGCTGAGTCTCTCCACTTGCTCGAGGAATTCTCGCCTTCTTCCGCCCCGTGCGCCACCCCGAAAAGGCCTGCTCTCCGGAAACGAGACTGGCGGCACGCTTCCGTCTCCTGTAGAGTGGCGCTCATGGATTCGCAGATGGCTTTTTCCATCGGCCTGGTCCAGATGGCCTGCGCTCCGGAGCCCGAACGGAACCTGGCTGCGGCCGCCGCCCGCGTCGAAGAAGCTGCCAGCCGAGGGGCGCAGGTCATCTGCCTGCCGGAACTGTTCCGGTCGCAGTATTTTTGCCAGAAAGAGGACCCCGAACTTTTTAACCTCGCCGAGTCCATTCCCGGCCCCAGCACCGAAGCACTCACTTCGGTCGCACGCCGCCGTCATGTGGTGGTCATCGCGCCCGTGTTCGAGCGCCGGGCTCCGGGGATTTACCACAATAGCGCCGTGGTGATCGACGCCGACGGGCAGCTCGCCGGTCTGTACCGGAAAATGCATATTCCCGACGATCCGCTCTATTACGAGAAATTCTACTTTACGCCCGGCGACCTCGGCTTTCGCTCATTCGACACGCTCTTCGGCCGCATTGCCGTGCTGATCTGCTGGGACCAGTGGTATCCGGAAGGCGCCCGCCTCGCGGCCCTCTCGGGCGCGGTGGTCGTCTTTTATCCCACCGCCATCGGCTGGCATCCTCACGAAAAAGACGCTTCCGGCGCTGAGCAGCGCGACGCCTGGCGCACCATCCAGCGTTCCCACGCCATCGCCAACGGCATTTACGTCGGGGCTGTGAACCGCGTAGGCCAAGAAGCACCCGCAGGCGGCGCCGGTATCGAGTTTTGGGGTTCGTCGTTCATTGCCGACCCGCTCGGCGTTGAATTGGCCACTGGCTCCAGCGACAAGGAAGAAATTCTTGTCGCTCGCGTTGACCTCGCCCGCCTCGAAGACGTGCGCCGGAATTGGCCCTTCCTGCGCGATCGGCGCGTGGACGCCTATGCAGGAATCACCCACCGCTACCTGGATCGCGCCCCGTGGCCGCCACGATCGTGAGTCCCGCTCGCCTTCCTCACATGCCGGACCACAAGCTCCCCCATAGCGCTCCAGCCGTTCGCATGCCCGCCGAGTGGGAACCTCACTCCGCCACCTGGCTCGGCTGGCCGCACAATCCCACCGACTGGCCGGGCAAACTTCCTGTCATCCAGTGGGTCTATGGTGAAATCTGCCGCAAGCTCGCGCCCGGCGAAACGCTGCATATCCTGGTGAATTCTGCCCGCCACAAGGCCGCGGCGCGGCGCGTGCTGGCCGCTGTGGGTGTTCCCACAGACCGCGCCCGCTATCTCCAGTTCCCGAGCAACAGAGGCTGGACGCGCGATACCGGCCCGATCTTCGTGCGCCGCGCAGCATCCGCTGGTGAGGCCCATGGCCGCCTCGCCATTCTCGGCGTCCGATTCAACGGTTGGGCCAAATATCCTGATTGGAGGCGCGACGCGAAAATAACCGTGCGCGCCGCGCGCGCACTGCGCCTGCCCATTCTTCCCGGCACGGTGGCAGGCCGCGGATTCGTTCTAGAGGGCGGCAGCATCGACGTAAACGGCCGCGGCACGCTGCTTACCACCGAGGAGTGTCTTCTCGATCCCAAACTGCAGGTCCGAAATCCCGGCCTTTCCCGCGTGGAAATCGAATCCGCGCTGCGCCGATTTCTCGGCGTGAGCAACATTCTGTGGCTGGGCCGCGGAATTAGCGGTGACGATACCCATGGCCACGTGGACGACTTCTGCCGCTTCGTGAATCCCCGCACAGTGGTGCTCGCACGTGAGACGGATCCCCGCGATCCCAATCACAGCGTGCTGGAAGAAAACCGCGAACGCCTGGAAGGTATGCGACTCGAGGATGGTGGCCGGCTTGAAGTCGTCCGCCTTCCAATGCCCGCGCCCCTTCACTTCGAGGGCCTCCGGTTACCCGCCAGTTACGCCAATTTCTATATTGGCAATGCGGCCGTTCTGGTCCCCACCTTCAACGATCCCAAAGACCGTCTGGCGCTAGGCGTTCTCGCAGAGCTGTTCCCCGACCGGACCGTTGCCGGGATCCACGCCGTGGACCTGGTGCTCGGCCTCGGCACGCTCCACTGCCTCACCCAGCAACAACCCGCCGACCTCCCCGGCTGAACGGCTCGTTGCCGCTCACGTACATGGCCCGCAGCAAGTCCCGTCCCATATCTTGACAAAGCGCGCATGGTTGGCTAGCGTGCCGAATACGCGCGCGGGCTCCTCTCCGCGGGGACGAGTGATCTTTGCTACCACCCATCATCACACTCACCACAGACTACGGTACCAATGACCATCTGGTTGGCGCGATGAAAGGGGTGATGCTGAAAATTCTCCCCGAAATCCAGATTATCGACATCTGCCACCACGTGATTGCCTGCGACATTCTGGATGGCGCGCTCACCATCGGCATGTCCTACAAGTATTTCCCGCCCAAGACGATCCACGTTGTGGTGGTGGACCCCGGCGTGGGCACCGGGCGCCGCCCCATTCTGGTCACCGGTGACCAGCACTTCTTTGTCGCTCCCGACAATGGCGTTCTCTCCATGGTTTACGACACGCAAGAAAGCTTCACCGTGCGCCACATCACCTCCGACCATTATTTTCTCCGTCCCATGAGCAACACCTTCCATGGCCGCGATTTATTTGCTCCAGTAGCCGCGTGGCTGGCCAAGAATCAGCAGCCGATGAGCTTCGGCGAGGAAGTGAGCGATCCGGTGCGCTTCACGCTGCCCAAGCCTCGCAGCGGCGACGGCAAAGTGAAGGGTGTGGTTTTGAAAGTCGACAACTTCGGAAATCTGATCAGCAATATCTCGCCGGAGATGATCCCTCAGGTGTTTATTCCCGACGGGAAGTACCGTCTCACGGTAGGCGGGAAAGAAATTCCCAAGGTTTTGCACAATTATGGCGACGGCGGCCCCAATGAGCCTTTCGGCATCCTCGGCTCTGCCGGCCTGCTCGAGATCAGTGTGAATCGCGGCAGCGCCGCCCGCATCCTGGGCGCGCAACGCGGCGTAGAAGTTCTGGTCGAACTCCTCTAGTTCCGCGCCGCCACCTGGGGTCATGCGCTCATTTCGGCTCGGCAGTGCCCGCCGCCGTCCTCAGCCGCTGAATCTTGACCCTCGACACGCGCCGCTTCTCCACTTCCATCACCGTGAATCGAATCCCGGCCTCTTCGAACGATTCCCCTCCTTTCGGAATAAACCCCAGCCTCGCCATCACGAAACCGCCGAGGGTTTCGTAGGCAGGGTCCTCCGGCAATTCGATGGAGAACTGGGTTTCCATGTCCCTGATCTTCAAGGCACCGTCCACCATCATGGCGCCATCCGCCAGCCGCAGCGGACGCTCCACCACATCGAACTCGTCGTATATCTCTCCGACGATTTGCTCGAGCAAGTCTTCAAGCGTCACCAGCCCCAGAATGGTGCCGAACTCATCCACCACCATCCCGATGCCCGTATGCTTGGAGCGAAGTTCGCTCAACAATTCTCCGGCCGGCTTCGTCTCCGGCACGATGAGGATAGGCCGCACCTCACCTTTCAAATGAAACTCCGGAATGGGCGCTCCCTCCTCTTCCCTGCGCTGGCGGTCGAGCA
>JASHSV010000271.1 GCA_030038535.1 Candidatus Acidiferrales bacterium | reverse complement strand
CGGCTAAGATTTCTGTTACTTGGATATCGACACTTTCTCCTGTCCCATTCGTCCCAATTTGCGTATATTGGTTCCGCTAAAATGAAAATCTGCCGCGTTTGTCAGTCCCAGTACCCCGACGAACAAACCACCTGTGCCAAGGACGGGACTGACCTCCACAGCGCCACCGACATCGCGGCCGGCACCCTCCTCGGCGGGAAGTACGAAATCATCTCCAAGGTCGGCGAGGGTGGCATGGGCGCCGTCTTCAAGGCCAAGAGCGTTGCCGACGGCCACATTTGGGCCATCAAAGTCGTTGCCCAGCGCCTCGTTCAGGAGCCCGGCTTCCGCCAGCGGTTCAAGTCCGAAGCCCTTATCATGAAGGCCCTTAACCACGCCAACGACGTCCAAGTGGTCGACTACGCCGAGACTGAGGAAGGCCAACCCTTCATCGTGATGGAATTCGTGGACGGGCCCCACCTGGACGAACTGGTCCCCGCAGGCACGAAAATGGACATCGCGCGCGCCGTGAACCTGGTGATTCAGCTCGTGGACGGTCTCGGCGCGGCCCACAAGCTCACCATCATTCACCGCGACGTCAAGCCCGACAACATCATGGTGGCCAAATCTTCCGAGGGCAAAGAAATCGCCAAGCTCCTCGACTTCGGCGTTGCCAAAGTGAAAGAACAGGGCGAACTGTACGCCTCCGCCAAGACTGCCGCGGGAGTGATGATTGGCACGCCTGCCTATATGTCGCCCGAACAGGTCAAAGGCATCCCCAGCGACCAGCTCGACGGCCGCGTGGACCTCTACGCCTCCGCCGTCATCCTTTTCGAGTTGCTCTGCGGCCGTCCTCCCTTCGTGGAGAAGAAGCCGGTGATGATGCTCATGGCCCACGCGGCCACTCCGCCTCCCGACCCGCGCCAGTTTCGCAAAGAACTTTCTGCCGCGCTCGCCGCCGCCATCCTGCGCGCCCTCGAAAAGGACCCGACCAAACGCTTCGCCGATGCCAACGAGATGCACCAGGCGCTCGAGGCTGGTCTCAAAGAGCAGCTCTCGGCTGCTCCCGCCGCCGCAGCGGCTGCAGCTCCCGCCCCCGCGGGACGGCCCGTTGCTCCCGCTGCTGCTTCTCCGCCGCCCCCTCCTGCCCGTCCGGCCGCGGCAGCGCCTCCTCAACCCCCACCGCCGCCGCCCCCACCCGCGGTGCGCCCAGCCAGCGATCCGGAATCCACGGCGCAAATCGAAAGGTCGCGGCTTCCGGAACCTCCGCCCGCCCAGCAACCGGCGCAGATCTCGAGCCACTACACCGGCACAATGCCCAAGGCTCGTGCCGCCAAGCAACCCACGCACAGACGGCACTGGGGACGCGTTATCGCCGTGCTTCTGGTGCTTGCCGCGCTCGTCGGCGCACTCATTTGGTATTTGGCTCCCAAGATTCGCAAGCTTTCGCTTTCCTCCAGCCTGCACGCGAACGCGCCTTCGCTCTGCGCCACACGCCTCGGCTCGCGAGTGTCGTCACGTGCTCCGGTTGGATTGTCTTAGGAAGGCTTGCCGGTAAGAAGAGTGCCATGTCCCGCGTCAGGACGCATCAGGTCTGCTTCGACCCCATCGAGCACCACTTCCAGTTCACGAATCAAGTCAGGGTCCCACCATCCACGCTGGACTTCTTCATACATCGCCACCAGTGCCTGCTCCCGCGTAAACGCCTTTCGGTAGGGCCGGTCAGTCGTCAGCGCGTCATAAATGTCCACGGTGCTGAGGATGCGCGCAGTCAGCGGAATCGCATTCCCCTTCAGCCCGTCCGGATACCCGCTGCCGTCCAGCTTTTCGTGGTGATGCCGGATAATTGGCAGCACATTTCGGAACGATTTGAGTGGCGCGCAAATCCTCTCGCCGATCACGGGATGCTCCTCCATCAATTTCCGCTCTTCCGGCGTAAGTTTCCCCGGCTTCCTCAGGATGTGTTCCGGAATCGCGACTTTGCCCAGGTCGTGCACGATTCCGCCGCGCCGCAGCGCGATCTGGAACTCCTGCGTCAGCCCCACATGCTTTCCCATCGCCTCCGCATACACCGAGAGCCGGTCGCAATGGCCCACCGTATATGGGTCTTTCGCCTCGATGCTGATCGCCAGGCTGAACAGCACGGTTTCCGCGCTCTCCAATTCGTCGGTGAATTGCTTCAGCCGCAGCAACGAGCGCACCCGCGCCATCAGCTCCGCGCGGTCCACGGGCTTGCTCAAGAAATCGTCCGCGCCGCCGTCGATCCCTTTGATCCGGTCCTCGCTCTTGTTGAGCCCGGTCACCAAGACCACGGGAATCAGGCGCGTCGCCGGGTCCGCTTTCGCCTGCCGGCACACCGAGAACCCGGTGCAGCCCGGCATCATCACGTCCAGCAGTGCCAAGTCCACGTGCTGCGATTGCAGCAACTGCAGCGCCTCCAAACCGTCCGCCGCCTCAATCGTGCGGTAGCCTTCGTATTGCAGCAATTCGGAGAGGATTTCGCGGTTCGCCTCTTCGTCGTCGGCAATCAGAATCGTCGCCCCCACCAGGTTTTTGTGAGTCATGGCCTTGCCCCAAGTTCCCGTCCGATTCCTGCTCGTGTCCGCCGCGGCCTTGGCTTCGAATTGGGCTTGCGAGACTCAAGCCCCTTGCTTCGCACCTGGGAAATGATTGCAGCGAAACCGGAATCCTCGGTGCGTTTTAGGACAGCTATGCCGCTCTCGGCCAACGGCCGCTTGCTTCTATTTATCGGCAGGCTTCTTGGCGGACTTGAGCGGTGGAATCTCCAGCAAGGCTCCGCAAGCGTTCAAAACCAGCAAGAATCCCGCCGGAGGCCATCGCGCGCAGAAAACTGCTTTGGCCCGCGGCCTCGAGGAGAAGCCAATGTCTGACGACCCCGTCGTTTATCGTTCGTCGGTTCACATCCAGCGCAAGAAGGGCACGTTGCGCGTGGCCAATCTCCCCGGTGAGCCGCAGCCCGTTTTCTTCAGCGTTCACGGGGCCATCGCCAAGCATTATGGCGTCCCCGCCGACCAACTCCCTGAGTCTCACGCCGCCACTCTCGATTACGTGGTTGCAGCGGCCGGCGGTTGAATGCTCGGCACCTTTGCCGGCGCGCTGGCAGCGCGCGGAATCTCGCCGGACGAAGGCAGGGCCTCCTGCACGGTAACTGGAGAAGTTGAAACGGAAGAGGGTGTGCTGATTATCAAGCGCATTCACGTTGCGTTTGTGATCGCCGCTCCCGAAGATAAACGCGAAACGATCGCTCGCGTCCACGGCATCTTTGCTCCCAAATGCCCCGTGTACCGCTCGCTCCATCCCCAAATCCAAATCACGTCCACCTTCGAGCTGCGCGCGTCCTGAACTCGATGCGTATCCGTTCGCGGCCATGCTTCCGGGATGAGTGACAGCAACTCAATCGTATGCCGCCGGGCATACCAGCAAGGCGCGTCGCCGAAGTGCGGAAAAAGCGCGCGCACGCACTCCACGACTTGTGGCTGGTCAAAATAGAATTCCTCCTTGCCTCCCTTTACCGCGGCTGCCGGATACATCGTCACGTTGTCGAAGACGCGATTTCGTCCGCCATGATTCTGCCGGTATCGCAGAAGCAGGTCCTCGCACACGTACACCACCGCAACCGCGCCGATCAACAGAAGCAGCCACTTCCCGGCAATCTTCAGCAGCCGTTGCATAAACGCATCCTGAAAGCCGGAAGAGCCCGTGAGCCAGCCGTTCGGTTGGAATTGTGGCAGGAGATACGCGTCACCCGGAAGCCCGGCGCTTACTGAATCAACCTCTCCAGCAGCCTGTGGACGCACGCCATGGCCCCGGGCAGCAGGACTATCGTTGCGGTGAAGGCCCCAATCAGCAGCAATTCCCTATGCTGCGCGAATCGGCCTGGTTCGCGCATCCCTTCACGAGCGGTCTCCGTTCGCAGCAGCCTTTCCACACGCGCTTCCAGTCCCCACCCGCAGGCCGTAAACGTTGCACAAAGTTCCGACTCGAAAGCCGAACCCATCCGCGCCACTCGGAGCAACGCCGACGCCAGCCACAGAGCGCGGTGCGAATCCCCCCGCGAAGCCTGGTCATCGGCAGCCCATTCGGAATACTTTGCCCAGCTTCGCTCCAACGGCGCCAAGCAGCGTCCAAGAGGCAGAACCTCGGGAATCAGCAGGCAGACGAGCCGCTTCAGGTTGTCCCGCGAACTCTGGTGCGCCTCCTCGTGGCGCAATGCGGCGTCCAACTCTTCCGGCTGGAGGGCTTCGAGCACCTGCCGCGACAACAAAAGTCTCGCGCGGATCAGTCCAGAAAGGGCAAGTAGCGGCAGTCTCGACTCCACAACCAAGGCTGGAACAGTCCGCCCCGCCAATCGAGTTTCGCTTCCGGACCGGCGGCAACTGCGCTCAAATGCCAGCGTGCGCCCGAGTGCCACAACGGCACGCGCCGCCGCAATCAACCACGACAACAGTCCGAGTACTGCCGCCGTGGCGCAAAGCCCGCCCAGCGGCTCCGTCCCGCTCCGAGGCTCCAGCAATAGGTAACTGGGCACGCACAACGCCGCGATTACGCAGGAGGCCATCACAAACGGCAGGAGCCTAAGAGAGAAGAGAAACGCAGCGGCTGATCTGGCAGGCATCTTCTCCGCACGGCGAAGCGCTGCCGGAATCAGAAGCGCGATGGCGACGCCCGCCCCCGCATGAACTAGAAAAAAGGACGCAAAGCAAAGGCACACCAGCCGGCTGAAGTAATCGGTAATCATGGCGCGCCCCGCTTGAGAAGTTCTCGACGCCGTTTGCGGAATTCCTTTTCCAGCTCATCCAGCAGGGGTGCGTCGTGGGTGCCCACCGCATCGAGAAAACAGGAAAGCAGGAGTTCTCGCGACGGTCCCGGCCCGCTCAGAAATTCCGCCACCAGTCCGCTCGCGCGGTGGCGCTCCCATTCCGCGCGCGTCAATCTCGCTCGATACACAAATGCGCGGTCCTGCTTTGCACGATCGAGCAAGCCTTTCTTGAAGAGCCGGTCCAACGTAGTCATAACGGTCGTATAGGCCAGCCCGCGATCCAGCGCGCTCAGCACGTCCTGGACCCGGCCCTCACCATCGGCCCACAGAATTTCCATCACCGCCGACTCGAGCCGCCCCAGGGACACGGCTTTCCCCAAAATGACTGTGCCGTCAGTGTGCCGGTTCGCAAAAAAGCGAAGCATCGTTTCCAACCGCCGCAAGTA
Organism: Candidatus Acidiferrales bacterium; assembly: GCA_030038535.1. GTDB lineage: Bacteria > Acidobacteriota > Terriglobia > Acidiferrales > UBA7541 > JOPF136. The sequence continues at coordinate 18,519 of JASHSV010000271.1, read as the reverse complement.
TCCGAACGACCGTCGGCGATTCTATCCCTGCGGACGCTTCCGGAAAAGCGGAGAATTCCCCGGTTCTCGCGGACGCGGTATTCTCAAGCCTTCAGCATAGCTCGGCTCGTTTCACTTTAACTGGAAGGAACGCCTGAAGGAGGTTCGTCATTTTCTTCCGGGATGCGCTCGAGCCCCATTCCCACGACCCGGACGTTAAAGCCCTCCTGCGCATTGCCGTGGTCTGGAACGTCCCCGTGGCGTGCAATCGCGCCACGGCAGACTGTATGATTTTCTCTCCGGTCATGGAGAAGACGTACCGGCGGCAGGTGCCTGATTACTCCGCCTATCGCGGCCGCGCGGCCTCGCCATCGCTCTAACTGAAAGCCGAGCCGACGCGAAGCACCTTCATCCGACTTTGTGGAGAAGGGTGCGGATCTTCCGCACCAGCGGAACAGAAGCTTGCGGTTTTTGCCGCATGTCCGCAAAGCTTCGCGTGCGTGCCCGAGCACCCGCACCCACGCTCCCCTGTGTTCGGGGCCCGGTTCTTGTTATCCTCTTTCGGAGCGACACGAGTCTGAAACCGGCGATCGCGGCATTCGGCCTATCCCCGTTTTTCGTTAAGCCCGGGAGACATGAAACTGCGCCGCCGTCCCAAATCCCACGCGGAGAGCAACTACCATGAAACGACACAAGGCAGGGCGCACACCGAAGAACGTCATGGTGCTCGACATCGGTGGAACGAATGTGAAGGTCGCGGGAACGGGAAGGACGGAAGCGGTCAAAATTCCTTCCGGGCCTAAACTGACGCCCGGCCGTATGGTCGGCGAAGTAAAGAAGGCCGTAAAGGGCTGGAATTACGACGCCGTTTCCATCGGCTATCCCGGCATGGTGGCACACGGCCGGCCCGCGCACGATCCCCGCAACCTCGGCCCCGGCTGGGTGGGATTCGATTTCCATAAGGCCTTCGGAAAGCCTGTAAAGCTGATCAACGATGCAGCCATGCAGGCGCTGGGCAGCTACGAGGGCGGCCGCATGCTTTTCCTCGGCTTGGGTACAGGCCTCGGCTCCGCAATGGTCGTGGATGGCGTGCTCGAACCGCTCGAGCTTGCCCATCTTCCCTACCGTCACGGCAAAACTTTCGAAGACTACGCGGGCCTGCGCGGCCTGGAGAAATACGGCAAAAAGAAATGGCGCAAGCAGGTGGACCGCATTGTGAGGTATTTCACCTGGGCGCTCGAAGCCGACCACATTGTACTGGGCGGGGGAAACGCAAAGAAGTTGAAGAAGCTTCCGCCCAAGTGCCGCCTGGGCGACAATTCACTGGCCATCAAAGGCGGGCTCCGCCTCTGGGGCAAGGGCTGAGGAATCCTCCCGGCACGGTCAAGTCAGTCGCGATTAGCCGTTCACTTTCAGCGCTGCATCGGGCTAAGATGAGGCCCCATGACGGGCGAACCTTTCCACGTCACCGGTCGCGCCGGCTCCAAGCAAACTGTGCACATCGTGAGCGTACGCGGCGCCATAACGAATGCCACGTCGCCGGCTTTTGATGATGCCGTGCGCGCCGCTACCGCTCCGCGTCTGATCATTGATCTCAGCGAAGTGCCTTCCATCGATTCGATGGCCATCGGCGCGCTCGTGCGGGTCTTTGTCTCCTGCAACAAATCCGGCAGGAAGCTCGCGCTCGTTGGACTGAGTCACCACGTAAAGAATGTGCTGCGGCTCACCGGTGTGGAACCGCTGTTTGAGACCTATCCGACCATCGCCGAGGCCGAATCGGCACTGGGCTGATGCCATGCGTCGTAACGGCCCTGATGGAACTGCTTGAGTCTCTTCTGACGCGGGATACGGTGATAGCAGGGCGACGAACTGTTTTGGGATCACTGCCACCGACCAGCTCCAGCCGATGAAAAGCACTATCAACAGTATCAACCTTTCTATCTCATGAGCGGATCAACCCTCACGCAGAGCCACAATGGGGCTTATCTTGGCCGCACGCCACGCGGGAATATAGCTAGCCAGTAGAGCGACTATGAGCAAGAGTAAAGGGGCCATCAGAAATACGGCCGGATCATGCGGGCGAACGCCGTAGAGCAAACTCGTCATCACGGAGGCGGTAGAAGCCGAAACTATCACGCCGGCCACAATTCCGAGGCCAGCCAGGACTACACCTTTTCCCAGGACAAGTCTCAAGACATCCGCTCGCTGGGCACCCAAGGCCAACCGGAGACCTATCTCGCGTGACCTTTGGCCAACCATATAGGCCAGCAAGCCGTAAATCCCGATCGAGGCCAGCAAAAGCGCCAGCCCCGCAAATCCGGCCACCAAATTCGCCGAAAATCTGCGCGATGCCAGCGACGCATCCAGTACCTCATCCATCGAGGTGACGTTGAACACCGGCAGCTCCGGATCCACGCTTTGAATCGCGCCGCGAATTTGCGCCTCCAGCGTGCTCGCCGGCAAGGAAGTTCGCAGCGCCAAGCTCAACGTCCGCCCGAGAAATTGATTCAGCGGAACATAGACGTGCGGCACGCCATCCACATCGAGCCCGTCGTGCTTGATATTTTTCACTACGCCCACCACGGTGCTCCACGGCCAATAATCTCGGCGCGCAAATCTCCCGACGATGCGCAACCGCCGCCCCACCGGATCATGATCCGGCCAGTAGCGCCTTGCCGTCGCCTCATCGATGATTGCCACGGGCAGTTTGCCGTCCTCGTCGGCTTCGGTGAAAAAGCGCCCTTTCACAAGCGGTGTTTGTATGACGCGAAAATAATCCGGGCTGATGCGGATAATTTCGGCGCTCAAATCTCCCGAGGATTCCGTGGGCCGGTCTTCGATGGCCAGCGAATTGCGATTCGTGGCGCCGTAGGCCGCCGAATCGCTGTTAATTGTGTCGGCGGCCGGCAAATTGGACGTAATCGCGGCCAACTCCACGCCGGGAACCGCGGTCGCGCGCCGCAACAGTTCGCGATTAAACGGAATCTGCTGCGCGAACGTGAGATAGGGATCGAGCTGAGGATTGTTCGGCACCGGCAGGTAGATATTCGCCGTCACCACTTGCGAGGGATTGAAGCCCGGATTCTGCCGCAACAAATCGCGCAGCGTTTTCAATAGGAGCCCCGCGCCGACCATCAGCACCACCGCAAAAGCCAGCTGGGACACGATCAGTGCGTCGCGCATGCGCCCGGCCTTCGCACTGTAACCCGAGCCGCGCGAGCCCTCGCGCATCGTGCTCGCAAGTCCCGCCTTCGAGGAATGAATCGCGGGAGCCAGTCCAAACAGTAGCCCGGTCGCGACCGAAATCAGTAACGCAAATCCCAGCACCCGCCAATCAATGTTTACTTCACCCAGCCGCGGAAGATTCGCAGGCACAAATCGCAAGACGGCTTTCAACGTAATCGCCGCCGTCGTGAGCCCCGCGATTCCCCCGAGGAAAGCCAGCAACAGCGATTCGGTGAGCATCTGCCGAATCATTCTGCCCCCGCTCGCTCCCATGGCCGCGCGCACTGCCATTTCTTGCTGTCGTCCAGAGGCGCGCGCCAGAAGCAGGCTGCCAATGTTTAGCGACACGACGAAAACGATTAAGATTACGGCAGCCAGCAACACGACCAGCATCGGTCGAACCTTACCCACCAACGATTGCTGCAACGGCACAATCTCAATCGTCCATTTGGCTTGCGGAGGGTAATCATTCGCAAATTCGCGACGCAAATTAGCAGTCAGGGCATCAAGCCGCGCCTGAGCTTGCGCTAGGGTGAGGCCCGGCTTGAGACGACCGATTGCCCCTGGCAGTATGCGCAGGCCACGCGCCGGCGCTGGGAACGGATCGCCACTGAATCCGCAGGTAATCCACAACTCTACGGCTGGAATGGTCGGTCCGGGGTGGCGAAATGCGGGAGAGAGTACACCGACAATCGTATATAGATCGTTATCGAGGCGGAGGCTCCGGCCGAGGACGCCAGGATCAGCCTCATAAGATCGGCGCCACAAAGCATCGCTGATCACGACCACGGGCGCGAAACCTAGCGCGAAGTCCTGGTGGCCAAACAAGCGTCCTAGTTCGGGAGTGGCGCCGAGCATGGAAAAGTAGTTGGGAGAAACCTCCATCATTTCCAAATGTTCGGGCTGTTTGGCACCGGTCAAGTTTGTTGGGCCCAAAACGATGACACTCACATCTTCGAACACATCCGCCTGCGTTCTCAGATCGTCGAATTCCGGTACGGAAAACCGAACGCCCCGCAATCCTACCCCTGGGTTGTTAAAGGAGATCCTAACAAGACGGTCGGGGTCGGGGAACGGAAGAGAGCGGAGCAAAACGGCGTTTACGATGCTGAAGATCGCGGTGTTGGCTCCGACGCCCAGAGCCAGCGTCAGGACAGCCACGATCGTGAATGTGGGCTTCTTGACCAGCATGCGCAAAGCATAGCGAACGTCCTGAAGCAATGTGTCCATCAGAATTCCTTCCAGCGGACTCTCATCCCCGCGATGTGACTGAGTCCAACTACTTGCGACTTTGGATCACCAATCTCGTCAGTTCTTTTTTTGGAAACCGCGAGGCGCGCGCCAATCGCTTTTCGAACCAATGATGAGCATATGGCTCGGCGTTAAAAGCCTCGACCTCAACGTATCCCGCGCCTCTGTAGAGCCTGATTGCCTCTTTCAACGTTCGGTTTGTTTCCAGACGAACGAGATGAACGTTGGCTTCAGAGGCCAGCCGCTCTAGTTCATTCATGACTCGCCGGCCTACTCCGAGCCCCCGGAGCGCCGGGCAGATCCACATCCGTTTGAGTTCGGCAACGCGTTTCTTCGTGAATTTGACCGCTCCGCAGCCCACTGGTTGGCCACGCAAACGTGCAATCACCAAGGCCCCGCGAGGCGGCACGAGTTCCTGTGTCTCTGCGGATATGCTTCGAGTAGGGTCGAAACCGCCTTCGAACCGAGAGTTCAGTTCGGCAAAGTACTGTTCGAAACACCAAATGGCGTCGGTACTGGTGGGGTCTTCGATGGCAAGGTGAACCATAGAGGCCTCAAGCAGACGCTCAACTTGTCCCATCGCTGAGGTGAGCTGCTCGCGCTGTTTCCCCGTGAGGACATCGAGAATGTGAAGCGCAAGTTCGTCGGAACGTCTATCCAGCTCAGCCCTCACACGTAACCCACTCTTGGTGAGGTGCGCAGACCGCACTCGACCGTCCTGCCTGGCCGTGCGCACCCTCACGAGCCCCTGCTTCGCCAAAGAACGCATCACGCGCGTAAGATAGCCGGAATCAAGGCCCAGACGCATGCGGAGCGTTCGCAGTTCTTCACCTTCGAGACCAATCTCCCAAATCAATCTCGATTCGTTCATTGGCCGGGGCTGATGAAGAAAACGGTCGTTCACCGCACCGATTCGTTCGGCGACCGTTCGATTAAAACTCCTGACCTGCAGTACGGCTTCCGCGTCCATTTCAGAACCATAGCCGGAGATTCCCGGAAGGCAATCCGCGACTGTCGTTGCGCTTCTTCGGCACCCGCATATTTCTCCATTTTCTGACTGTAGTCAGACAACAGATTCTATATTATCTGACTATCGTCAGACAAGTGGAGAGTCCCACATGCGGATATTCGGACGACTATGAAGATCTACACGCAGGCTGTTCCAACTGCACGGCGCGAAGCGAACTGCAAAGTTGTTCGTTTGGTGCTGCCCGCGCAGGTAGCCTAGCGTTGATGGCTCACCAATGACCCTTCAAGTATCTGCAAACGATTATTCGTAAAGAGGGTATTGGTAGGGGCGGTGGGGATCGAACCCACGACCAACGGCTTAAAAGGCCGCTGCTCTACCACTGAGCTACGCCCCTCGACCGAATCTTCTCATCTTACCGGAAAACGCGCGCCCGCACATGCGCCCGCTCCCGCGAAACGGCGCAACAGAACGGATGGAAGGATTGCATCCAAATAGAGGGGATGCTATTTTTTCTGGCGATTCAGTTGCAGCCTTTCCAGCCCGTTCCCAGCCTGGCCGAGGCGTCATCTCTTGTTCAAAAGGGTTGCTACCGCTCTCTTTTTCGGCGCCATGGCCTGCTTCTGCCAGAGCAATACCGGCGAATTGCGTCTGAAGGTCATCGATCCGTCCGGTGCCGGGGTCAAGACCGCCGTCCAGATCGTCAGCCAGGCAAATCAGTACGCGCGCTCCCTGAGCACCGACGATCAGGGAGCACTTACAGCTGCGCGTTTGCCTTACGGCATTTACGAGCTGCAAATTCGGCAAGCGGGGTTTGCAGGCGTAGCGGAATCGATCGAAATTCATTCCTCGATTCCGACCGAACGCACGATACAGTTGAAACTAGGCCCGCTCAACCAGACGCTCAGCGTCACTCCAGCCAATACCCTTATCAACCCTGATCAAGCGGGCTCGGTCAGCCAGATCGGCTCCAGCTTCATCGACGATCGAGTCGGATCTATTCCGGGCCGCTCGATACAAGACTTGGTGAATTCCCAGCCGGGATGGCTATACGAAGGAAACGCCGTACTGCATCCCCGAGGGTCGGAATATCAAACCCAGTTCGTGGTGGACGGAATCCCGCTCATCGACAACCGCTCGCCGAGCTTCGGCCCGGAAATTGAGGCCGACGACGTGCAATCGCTAAGCATCTATACGGCCGGATTTCCTGCGGAGTATGGACGCAAGATGGGAGGGGTTGTGGAGGTCAGCACGCTGGAAGATTCTCAGGCCGGCTTCCATGGCCAGGTGGTGCTTTCCGGAGGCAGCTTTGATTCCGCAGGAGCTTTTGCCGAAGGGCAATACGTTTGGGGCAAAAACGTCCTTGGGGCGAGCGCCAGCGGCGATATGACGGACCACTACCTGAATCCAGTGGTCCTGCAGAACTACACAAATATAGGCACCCTGGGAGACTTCTCCGCTCATTACCACCGCGATCTGACGCCTAGGGACCGCCTGAGCCTGATCGTCCGCTACGAGTTGTCCCGCTACCAGCTTCCCAACGAACAAGTGCAGCAAACTGCCGACCAACTCCAAACGGCAGACAATTTCGAGACCATGGGGATTATCTCCTACCAGCATATAGTTTCATCGAACGTGCTGGCAGACTTTCGCGGCATGGTGCGCGACAACGCAAACGATTTCTACTCGAACCCCAATTCCACTCCCATCGAGATCTTGCAGCATAATCGTTTCCGCGAAGGCTATTTCAAGGGCAGCGTCACCATCAGCCACGGCCGGCACGAGATTAAGGCGGGCGTGGAATCGGACAATCTGTTTCTTCACGAGAACTTCAGCTACGACATCACCGACCCGGCTCAATTTGACCCGGGCACTCCTCTGGCCTTCCGCTTCCTGGCGCATCGTCCAGATCTGGAGCAGGCCGCCTATGTGCAGGACTCGATCCATTTCGGGAACTGGACCATCAATGCCGGCCTTCGCTGGGACCACTATCAACTCATTTTGAATCGCCAGGCCATAGAGCCTCGGCTTGCTCTATCGCGGTACTTTCCGCCCGCAAATGTAATTGTGCATTTTTCCTATGATCGCGTGTTTCAAACGCCCTCGTTCGAAAACCTTCTGCTATCCAGTTCGACGGCAGCCACAAGTCTCGATCCTGTCTCGCTGCAACTTCCAGTCCAGCCTTCGGAAGGCAACTACTACGAAGGAGGTGTGACCAAAGTCTTCTTCAACCGCATCCGGCTGGACACCAACTACTTCCGCCGGTCTGTAAACAACTACGCCGACGACGATCAGATCAACAACACCACCATCAGCTTTCCCATCGCGTTCCGCAAGGCCGTCATTTACGGCGCGGAGGTGAAGCTCGAGCTGTCTGAATGGAAACGCTTTTCCGGTTTCCTGAGTTATTCCTACGAGGTTGGGAATGCCTTCAATCCGGTTACCGGCGGCCTGTTCCTCGGCGCCGATGCCGTCATCCCAACCACAGGCCACTTCCCCGACTCTCAGGACCAACGGAACACGCTTCGAGGACGTCTTCGCTATCAGCTTGCGCCGCGGCTCTGGATCGCAGGCGGAATCCAATATGACAGCGGGCTGCCCTTTGAGTTTCAGTGCGATCCCAGTCTGACGCTTGACCAATGCATTGCCAACGAGGTGCAGACTTATGGGCAGAGAATCGTTGACCGCGTGAACTTTTCACGGGGCCGCATCTATCCCTCCTTCCAGGTCAACGCGAGCTTAGGAGCCGATGTTTATAAGTCTGAGCGTTTGAAAATGGCCTTACAGGCCGACGGACAGAATCTCAACAACATCGTGGATGTGATTGACTTCGGCGGTCTCTTTTCCGGCAATGCCATTGGTCCTTCACGCAGTTTCACATTGCGCTTGCAGACAGTCTTCTAGCCGTATTCCCGTCCGCTGGTCAGATCCCTGAAACTCCTGAGTTAGCGCAGCGCGGCGTGCAACGGAGCCTCGGTTGCCGCACCGATGTGAATCCGCTCGAAGCCCAGCCGCGGGCATGCTCGGCTCGGCCTGACATCATTCGGGTTGGAGCGGTCCAGCGTAGTGCATGGTTGCCGTCACTCTTCCGCCCCCTGCTTGTGCCTTTTTGGTTTGACGCGATAACCTAGAAGTGCAGGATCAGGGCGCTGGAATGCCTGCGCGGTCGGAGATTTTTCTGTCGCGCGGTTCGTTCCACCCTCGCGCAGCGCACTATGTCATTGCATACGCTCAGTTCCCTCACACCTCAATCCCGGCGGTTCGCGGGATATCTGGCAGTCTGCCTGGCGCTGTTCTGGCAGCCGCTGTGGCAGCTTCTTCGGGTTTCGCTTTCCCACGACACCTATTCTCACATTCTGCTCATCCCGTTCATTACTGCCGGCCTAATCCTGATGCGGACGCAACCGCTCGATGTGCAGACGCGTAGCACGGGCCCCGCTGCGGCCCTGATAGTCGCCTCCGCGCTCATGGTGTTTCTGGGCCTGCGCTTGGAGCCGCGACTTGCGCCAGGGGTGCCCCTTGCGATCTCGATTCTTTCCCTGGTGGCTCTGGTTTGGGCGGGAGTCCTGCTGGTTTATGGGACACGCGTTTTCCGTTCTCTGCTTTTTCCCCTGCTCCTTCTGCTGCTGGCCGTCCCGCTGCCGCAATTCGTAATTAATCGTTTGATTTACTGGCTGCAAAGCGGCTCCGCAGAAGTCACCTATCTGTTGTTTCGCGCTACCGGCACCCCCGTCCTCCGCCAGGGATTCGCGTTTTCCGTTCCTCAATTCACCATCGAGATCGCCAAGGAATGCAGTGGAATCCGTTCTGCCGTGGCCTTGCTGATTACCTGCCTGCTGGCCGGCTACCTGTTCCTGCGGAGCGGCTGGTCACGCATCGCGCTGCTGGCAGCTGCCGTTCCGGTGCTGGTTATCAAGAATGGAGTACGCATCGTCACTCTCACCCTGCTTTCCATCTACGTGGATCCTGGATTTCTCAGCGGCAATCTTCACCACGAGGGCGGCTTCTTGTTTTTCCTGATCGGACTGCTTATTCTCTGGCCAGTTCTCTGGCGGCTTCAATCTATCGAGGCGAAACAAAGGCGCCGCGGCGAGGGGCCGCAAGGCGACGATACCGGCGGCTCGCGGATATCCCCAGCGCCAATCCTCCGCAATTCCTAAGCAGACCGGCGCGGCACCGGCACTCGTTTCCTTGCAACTCTCCGCTCCACACCGAGTTCTTCAGGGGGTAAGCTGTCGCCAATGTTGCAGCGGTCAATCAGGTCGCCCCGGATGCCTCGCCCGCGCTCGTTCGCTGTGATCGCGCTTCTCGTTCTCGCCATAGCGGCGTCTGGTGCGCCTCGTTCCGGGCGCGGCTCCGCAGCCTTGCCCGATTCCGCCACGGTCTCTCGTTCGATCGAGTTCGCCGGCATTTCCCGTGAGTATCTGGTGCATCTTCCCGCCCGGGGCGATTCCGGCAAACCGCGGCCTCTTGTCTTTGTCCTCCACGGTGGCACGCAGAGTCCGGAAAGCGCGGAGCGCATGTCCGGAATGAGCGAAAGGGCCGACCGCGAAGGCTTCATCGCCGTTTATCCGCGCGGCACCGGAAAATTGCCCACCTGGAATTCCGGCAACTGTTGCGCTCAGGCCATGCAGAACCACGTAAACGATGTCGGCTTCCTGCGTGCGCTCATCGAGCGCCTCGCAGAAGACCATCGGATCGATCCACACCGGATCTATGCCACTGGAATCTCCAACGGAGCCATGATGTCCTATCGAGTGGCATGCGAGCTTGCAGACCAGTTGGCCGCCATCGCGCCCGTCGAGGGCGCGCTGAACGTGGATTGCCGCCCCTCCGCGCCCGTTTCCGTTCTCATCTTCCACGGCACGGCGGATCGCCTGGTTCCCTATGAGGGCGGCTCCACTCCCTTCCAGATCGGTGGAAGACGCAACGACACGCCGGTGGCCGAAGCCGTCGCCTTCTGGGTGAAAAGGAACGCGTGCTCGCCCACCCCGCGGCAGGAAAAACTAGCCGAGGCTCGCGTGGACACCTACTCCGGCTGCGCCGGCGGCACCGGAGTCCAGCTCTACACCATCGAGGGAGGCCGGCATATGTGGCCCGGCACGTCCATCAGCGGCAACCACGTGCCCGCCTCAGACCTGATCTGGGAATTCTTCGCCGCACACCCGAAGCCCTGACCCGGAGTTTCCCTCACTCGCCCGCGCCGGGCGCCCTCGCTGGCGCGGCGCTGCCCCATTCCGTCAGGCCCGTGCAGGCTCGACCCGCGGGCGCCCGCGTTTCCGCTTCCATTCGTGGTCGTGCCGCAGCTTGTCCTTGTGCTTCTTCAGTTGGCTTTCCAATTCGTGGAAGGTCTGGTGTACGGTCGAGTGTGCGTCCTTGGCCGTGTGCACTGCGTGGAGCGTGGCAGTGGGTAGCACCAGATTCACTGACAGTGCGTATTCACTTTTCTTGGGACGAAATTCAATGGCTCCATGGCACTGCACGAGGTCCGGATCAAACGCGCTCAGCAGTTTTTCCATTTTGTGGCATTCGAGCGTTACCAGCCGTTCGAAGCCGTTGTGTGCTGCCAACCCGCGATAACTGAGACTGATTTTCATGGGTGCACCCTGACTGTGTGGCTTGGAAGGGACGCAGATGCCGCGAATGTCGCGTAGGACTCACCTGCAAGTTCAGGCTAGCACCGGCGAAAGGCGAAAGCAATGGTTCGGTCCGGCAATGCGGCCGACCCATTGACTTCGGGCTGACGCCTGTGCATGGTGACGGTACTCCAGGCTCCGGCTACGAATTATGTGACCGCCAGCCCTTTGCTCCGTGTCGCTGCTCACAGAGGATCTTCCCTCAGCCGTATCAGCCTTACTGAGCGCTTCCGTCCTCGCATCAGCGGGCCCCGGCTCTCCGGGGCATTTGCTGATTCGGTCGCTCGCCCATGCCGGCCGCACAGGATGCCGCGCGGGGTGCCCGTATGCGCAACGGAAATTATCCCGACAGGGCAAGATTGCAGGACCTCATTCGCCAGCTCGATGTCCTTCGCTCGGAAATGTTGAGCCTGGAGGATTCCATCTCCAAGCATTCCGGCACAGTCCCGGACAAATGCCGTCCCAGTGCCGCCAACCTGATGCACTATCTGGCGCTCCGCCGCCACGACATCCGCCAGTTACAAGCCGAGCTCGCCGCCCTGGGCCTTTCCTCGCTGGGCCGCACCGAGTCGCACGTCATCAGTGCGCTTTCTGCCGTGATCCGCGTGCTCTCCCGGCTCGCAGGGCTCGAGCAACTTGCGCAACCTGAGCATACTTCGGCCCCATCGCTCGAGGCCGGCCGCGAGCTCCTCGAGCTAAATACGGAAGCCCTGCTCGGGCCTGCTCCCGAAGGACGCAAAGTCCGCATCATGGTGACCATGCCGCCCGAGGCAGCCACGAATTACGAATTGGTGCGCGATCTCGTGTTAAACGGCATGAACTGCATGCGCATCAACTGCGCGCACGACGGGCAACAAGCGTGGGAGGGCATGGTCCGCAATCTCCGCCGGGCGATCAAGGAAACCGGCAAACTGTGCAAAGTTGAAATGGACATTCCAGGCCCAAAGCTGCGTACCGGACCTATCGCGCCCGGGCCGACCGTGCTAAAGCTGAGGCCCAGGCGCGACACTTTCGGCCGCGTCACCGTTCCAGCGCGGATTTGGCTCACTTCGGCGCAGAATCCAGAGCGCCCGCCTTCCGCCACAGATGCGGTGGTGCCGGTGCCGGGCGAATGGCTCGCGGTGGTCAAGCGCGGGGATAGGATTCATTTCCGCGATGCGCGCGGCTCCCGGCGTTCCTTGCGCGTCACCGCCGCGGTGGGCGAAAGCCGCTGGGCGGAATCGGGCCACACTGCCTACCTGACGCCGCGCACGCTGCTCCATCTGGACGGGGCCAAGGGCAAAACGCGAAATCGTCAGGCCCGCGTGGGCGCACTGCCTCCTCTCGAGCAGACCCTGCGTCTCTTTCCCGGCGACAGCTTGGTCCTCACCCGCAACCTGAAACCCGGCGCCCCGGCCCGGTACGATGCCAAGGGCAATCTGGTTTTCCCGGCCCGTATCGGCGTCACACTGCCCGAGTTTTTTGAGTGCGTGCGCAAGGGCGAGCCCATCTGGTTCGACGACGGCAAAATCGGCGGCGTGGTGGACCAAGTCGCAGCGGATCAAGTAGCTGTCTCCATTACGCACGGGCGCCCCACCGGCGAAAAACTCGGCGCCGAAAAAGGCGTGAACGTTCCGGAAACCGCGCTGCGCCTTCCGCCGCTTACGGAAGAGGATTCCCGGGTGCTCCAATTCATCGTCCAACACGCCGATATTGTGGGTTTTTCGTTTGTCCGCAACGAAGCAGACGTGCAGAACCTCCAGGCGCGGCTGGCCGAGCTGGGCGGCTCCCATCTGGGAATTGTCCTGAAGATCGAGACCCGCCAGGGCTTCGAGGATTTGCCGCGGCTGCTGCTGGCGGCCATGCGCAGCGGAGTGGTGGGCGTGATGATTGCGCGCGGCGATCTCGCCGTGGAATGCGGTTACCAGCGTTTGGCCGAAGTGCAGGAAGAAATTCTGTGGATTTGCGAGGCCGCGCACATGCCGGTGATCTGGGCCACGCAGGTGCTCGAATCACTCGCCAAATCGGGCATCCCGCTGCGCTCGGAGATCACCGACGCAGCCATGGGCGAGCGCGCCGAATGCGTCATGCTCAATAAAGGCCCGTATATAGTCGAGGCTGTCCGCAGCCTGGACGATATCCTCCGCCGCATGCTCGCCCATCAGGACAAAAAGCGCTCCATGCTCCGCAAGCTCCATTTGGCCGCGGCCTTTCCCGCCGCCGCCAAAGCCTCCTAACACGTCACATTTGACACTTCTCGCTCCGCGGTCGTAGCCTCGACTGACACCCCCTGTGCCGCGAAAATCTCAAGAGCGCAACCCGCAAGAATCTCAGGCGCCCCACGGCCGCATTTGTGTCGGCCCCGCGGGCTGGTCGTACTCCGACTGGAACGGAATCGTCTATCCCGCGCACCGCGCCGCCGGCTTCCACGAGGCCGAATACCTGGCCCAGTTCTTCGACACAATCGAAATCAACACCTCGTTCTACAACCCCCTGCGGCCCGAGATGTGCCGCCAATGGCTCGAGCGTGTCGCCGCCAATCCGGCGTTCCTGTTCACCGCGAAGCTCTGGCAACGGTTCACGCATGAAGGCGGCGCCGGCTCGCAGGACGTGGCCGCTGTGCGCGCCGGCTTCGACGTGTTGCAGGCCGCCGGCCGTCTGGGCGCCCTGCTGCTGCAATTTCCCTTCTCGTTCCACAATACGCCGGAAAATCGCGCCCATCTTGAAAAGCTGCTGTCGCTTTTCCGCGACTATCCTCTCGTGGCCGAAGTCCGCCATTCCACCTGGAATCAAAAAGAGTTCTACGAATTCCTGCATAGCCGGAGCGCAGGCTTTTGCAACATCGATCAGCCCGTCATCGGCCGTTCGCTGCGGCCCAGTGAGCGCGCCACTTCGCCCGTCGGTTACGTCCGCCTGCACGGCCGGAGGTACGACACCTGGTTCACCGACGATCCCGCCTCGCCTCCCGAGGAACGCTACAACTATCTCTACTCGGCCGAAGAGCTCGACCCGTGGGCGGCACGCATCGCGAAGATTGCCGAGCATTCGAAGACCACTTTCGTCATCACCAACAATCACTTTCAGGGCAAAGCCATCGTCAACGCGCTTCAGCTCATCAATCTTCTGACCGGCAAGAAAGTGAAGGTGCCTGAATCCCTCCGCCAGCATTATCCCCAGCTCGAACCCATCGCCTCCGAGCCTGCCCGAGAGCCGACTCTCTTCCCTCTCGGCACCAGCGCTCATCCACCGCGCGAGTGATCCTGTGATGCACGGAGCGCAGTACGAAGCCTGGCGGCTTCTCGCCGTCGTCAAGCGCTACGCGTTGTTCCTTTGCGTTCGGGGCCGCAGACGGAACGAAGATAAATGGGGTGCGCTACTTCTTGAAGAGGTTATCAAACGCCTGGCGGGCCGAATTCGTGTTGAGCGCCGCTGTAGGGGCGGCCGCGGGCGGCTGTGCCGCGCTCGCCGGAGAGGTATCCTTCTCCACTAGGGTTCGGAACGCGAAGAACGTGCACTCGTTCCGCACATCTTTCCGAGGAATTCGCTCCGGAATCGGCTCGGTGCATTCGAAGCGCGCTCCCGTATCGAAATGGAGGCACTGCTTGCAGGAGTGAAGTTCGAACTGGCAGCGGGGGCATGTACCGTTGGGATCGAATCCAGGCGGGAGGACTGTACCGCAGTTCGCGCACCGGGCGCGCGTTACGCGCCCGACCATTCGGGGCGTCCGCGGCCCTATATGCTCCTGCCGCGGAGGCCCGCCGCTGGGTGCGGGCGGCCGCTCCTTTCGTTCTGGCTTACCGGTGTCCTGGTAGCCCCTTTGTCTATACTTGCGCTCAGACATGGGCGCCTCCGGGGGGAAATCCATCATACTCCGATTTTTGCACAGTGGAAGACCAGCGATTCCGCCAAGGAAGCTGTCTCTGCTTCAATCTCAAACTCCGTGCCCTGCGGCGTTTGGCGGCCGCTCCTTAGTTCTCCCATTGCCGGGCCAGGCCTTCCGCTCGCAAATCGTCACGCAGAAACCGCTGCGTCCTTCCGTCCTGAGCCAAAATCGCTTCCGCCGCAAGGTAACCGCTGCGCACCGCTCCTTCCATCGTGGCCGGCCAGCCGGTGGCTGTCCAGTCGCCCGCGAGAAACAGATTCCCCATCGGACTTCGCGCGCCCGGGCGCAGCCGGTCGCATCCCGGCGCGGGAGAAAACGTCGCGGAGACCTCTTTCACCACGGTGGCCTTGACCAATTGCGCTTGACGCGCCGCGGGTAGTGACTCCTGCACTTCCCGCCAGCACAGGTCCACGATTTCCTGCCGCGATTTTTCCACCAGACCGTACGACGCGCTGATCACCAGCTGCAAGTATTGATTCCCCGCCTCGCTGGCTCCATACAATTTCGTCTTGTTGAAGATCCACTGGGTCGTCCGGTCCAGGAGCGCCAGATACGATTCCTCCGTCACCACGCGGTCCAGCCAAAGGTGCACGCCCGTAATCGGCGAAGAACGCAATTCCCGCAGTGCCGCAAACACTTTTTCGCCCGCCACCACTTCCGCCGGAAGCAATTCCAGCAACAATTCGTGCGGCAGAGCCGAGACAAAATAATCGGCCGCCATCTCCGCGCCGTCATCGAGCACAGCAGCCGCCACGCGTCCTGACTCGATGCGCAGCCCGCGCACAATCGTTCGCGTGCGCACCGCGCCTCCGCGCCGCTCGATCGCTTCCCGGCAACCGCCGTAGAGCTCGCCGAGCGGCACGGTCGGAATTCCGATCTCGAACCCGCGCCGGTTGCGCAGAAATGCCTTCCAGAACACTTCCACGCCGTACCGGGCCCCTGCGCGGTCCAATTCCTCGTCCAGCGCGCTCACCAGGACGCTCTTCCAGACGCGTTCAATGGCCGCATCCGTTTGCCCCTCGCCGCGGAGCCATTCCAGCATTGTCTTCGAATCACTGTTCTGCCCTGCCCCGCCTTTGCGGGCAATATGCAGCATGGCACGGCCAATCGCGCGCTTGTCCTTCCACTTCAAGAACGGCAGCGTCAAAAACGAAGGCGCAAGATGCAGCGGCGGCGGCAGAGCCGAAGCTTCGAGAACCGATCGGCGCCCCTCTCGATCCAGAAACACCACGCGGTTGTAATAACGAATTTTCCCCGCCGCTCCCACCCGCGCGTAGAAATCTTCCAGGTTGGTGCAGCACGCCATCGTCACGTGCTGGCAATTGTCCACGTGTTCGCCGTCGGGGAGGAGGTAGGAAGCGGCCCGCCCGCCCAGGTGCGGTTTCCGCTCGACCAGTTCGACCTGGTAGCCCGCCTCAGCGAGAGTTACTGCCGACGACAGCCCGGCGAGTCCCCCGCCCAGGATCAGAATGCGTTTCGAATCCATTCTCCTCCGACCACTGGCCGAAGCGCGCTCGCAGCAGGATCCAGGTCTTTTCCACCCCGCTTAGCCCCACGCGCGCGCTGGTGACGTCGTAATCGCGCTCCGCCATTTTCCCCAGCAGCCCGCCGTAAATGCGGGCCAGCGCCCAGAGCGCAGCCCGGCTATCTTTGTGAATCAGCGGAATGAGCGCCGCGCCCTCCGCGTAGAACCCCCGCGCCCGCTCGGCCTCGAACCGGAACAACTCCCGCGCCGCCCCTGAAGGAGGAGCTGCCGCCAGCGCGCTCGCCGCGCACCCAAACCGCTCCAAATCCTCAGCGGGCAAGTAAATTCGCCCCTGCGAAGAATCCTCCACGATGTCGCGCAGAATGTTGGTGAGCTGAAACGCCAGCCCCAGCCGGTCCGCCAGCTCCAGCGCCCGTGCGTCCTTGAATCCGAACACGCACACGCAGCACTGGCCCACGACCCCGGCCACGCGGTGGCAATACAGCCACAGATCCTCGAATGTCCGGTATGCGGCGCCATCCAAGTCCATCTGCGCGCCGTCCAGCAGCTCGTCCAGATAGCCGTGCGGAATTCTGTACTTCGCAAGCGTATGCGCCAAGGCCGGCAGAATTACCGGCCCCGTAACATCTCCGCGGGCCACGCCCTCCAATGTCTTCCGCGCCAGCTCCAACCCCTCGCGTTTCCCTGCGCAGTCGCCAGGAGCATCGCTGATGTCGTCCACCCACCGCATGAACGCATAGAGAGCGCATAGTGCGGCGTGCTTTTCGCGCGGCAGCAGCCGAAAACCATAGTAGAAATTCCGGGCCTGGGCCCGCGCAATCCGCCGGCATTGCGCAAACGACTCCTCGAGACGCGCCGCGTCAGGCACGTTTGCTCTCCGCCTGCTCCCGCGCCGGCGCGGAAGCCGCCGGGCCGGCCGCTCCCAATTCCGCGTCGCCCCGAGTGGCGTGCAGCAACGGTGAAAATAGCCGCGATACGAGCGCCCGGCCCAGGAGCCGCGCCTGCGTGCGCCGCGAGATGGCCGGACGTCGCTCGATCGTGTTGTAGCCGATCGCTTCAATCGCGTCGAGCACGGCAATCCCTCCACGGCTGAACATGTCGATGTCAGTCCGCAACGGCCCCGACACGTTCCGGGCCAGCGGCCGTCCGCGCGCAAACAGTGTGCGCGTATACTCCACCAGCTCCTTCATCATTCGCTCGTAGCGCGCGTCAAACCGCCGCGCCTCGAGATCCCGCTCCGACAGCCCATGCGCCGCCAGATGATCCAGCGGTATGTAAATCCGTCCGATATCCAGATCCCGAGCCACGTCCTGCCAAAAATTCGCGAGTTGGAGCGCCGTGCACGTCCAATCGGACAGTTCCTGGCGCGCCGGATCGCGGTAGCCGCACACGTACAGCACGATGCGTCCCACCGGATTCGCCGAATACACGCAATAGTCCAGCACCGAGGTCCAGTCGGGATGCCGCTTCACGGTTTGGTCGCGCCGGAATGCGATCAGCAGATCCGCGAACGGCTTCTGCGGGATGTCGTGCTCGCGCACCGTCTCCGCCAGCGCTACAAGCACCGGATGTGTCGCCTGGCCCTCATAGCACCGCCGCAACTCTTCTTCCCACTGGTCGAGCAGGGCGAGCGCCCGCTGGGTGTCCGGAATTTCGTCGCCCAGATCGTCGGCCCACCGGCAATAGGCATACACGTTGTAAAAGCTCTGGTGCAGCCCGCGCGGCAGCATCCACGAGACCACATTGAAATTTTCGTAGTGACTCGTGGCCAGCCCGCGCGTGTACGCCTGAGCCGCTTCGAGCGAACACCCCGCCGCCGGCATGCCGTTCGCAATCGCCAGATCGGATGGAATCTCCATGACTCGCCAACGCACTCCCGCCCCGGCACGCCGGAGCATTGCACTCAGGGAATTACCGCGGTCTTCAATTCTCCGTTCCGCGCCTTCATTTCCTCGAAAATCTGCGGCAAATCCGCGAGCAGCCGCTCCGCGGTTATGAAATCCCCCGTGTCGACCTCGCCGCTGGCGATCGATGCAAGGGCCTCGCGCATGTGCCGCGGCGTGTGATGGAACGTGGAACGGATCGTAATCTCCGAATAATGCAGCTCGCTCGG
>JASHSV010000270.1 GCA_030038535.1 Candidatus Acidiferrales bacterium | reverse complement strand
TCGCGGAGATCTTCCGGGGAAGCCAAACGCTTCGTGAGCACCGGGAACGGGCGCGGCTGAAATTCCTTTTCCTGCGGGAGGGCTGGACGGCGGAAAAGTTTCAGGAGGTATTAGAACGCCAAATCGGATTCACCCTGGACGCCGGCGAACCGGAGGAGATTCCCGCGGATACGTACCGGGACCATGTGGGGATTCACGCGCAGAAACAGAAGGGGTTCGCATACGTGGGCGCATCGGTGCTGCGGGGGCGGATCACGGCCGCGCAGTTGCGCGCGGCAGCAGGAGCGGCGGAGAGCTATGGGGACGGGCGTCTGCGCACGACCACGATGCAAAACCTCCTTCTAATCAATATCCCGAGCGCGAAGGCCGATGCGGCGGCGAACGAACTGACGGCCGCGGGGCTCCCGGTAAATGCATCGGTGTTCGCGCGCGGCACGGTGGCGTGCACGGGGTCCGAGTTCTGCAAGCTGGCGCTGACGGAGACGAAGAGTTTTGCGCGCTGGCTGACGGAGGAGTTGGAAGAGCGGCTGCCGGGATTCCAGGAGCAGATCCGGCTGCACATTGCGGGGTGCCCGAACAGTTGCGGGCAGCACTGGATCGCCGACATCGGTATCGAGGGAAAAAAGCTGCAAGCCGATGGCCGGATGGTGGATGCCTACTACTTCTGCGTGGGCGGGGGGCTGGGAGAACTGGCGGCAATCGCGCGGCCCGTGGGCTACCGGTGCGCGGCGACGGAAGTGCCGGACGCGATCGAGCGTTTGCTCGAAGGTTTCCGGGATCGACGCGTGCGGCGAGAAACACTTCGGCAGTTTCTGGCGCGGCAATCGAATGAAGAGATTCGCGGGTTGCTGGCAGGAGGCTCCGTGGAAGCGGTGGGGCGCGATCTTTCCCCGGGACCGGTGCCGCACGGCATCGAGGCGTAAGCGATGAGTGTGTTCCCCATTTTCGTGAGGCTGGAGGGAAAGCAGGTAGTGATGGCCGGCGGGGGCGCGGTTGCAGAGGAAAAGCTTGGCGCGTTGCTGCGCGCCGGCGCGCGGATCCGCGTGATCGCGCCGACCGTGACGCCCCGAATCGCGGAATGGGTACTGGCCGGAGAAATCGAGTGGAAGGAGAAGCCTTTCCAGCCCGGGGACCTGGAAGGCGCGTTTCTGGTGTTCGCGGCGACCGCGGCGGCCGCAGTGAACGAGGAAGTGTTTCGAGAGGCGGAAGCCCGCGGGATTTTGTGCAACGCGGTGGACGATACGGAGCACTGCCGGTTTTATTGCGGGGCGGTGGTGCAGCGCGGAGACTTGCAGATCGCCGTTTCGACGAACGGCAGGAGTCCGGCGCTGGCGCAGAGGCTGCGAAAGGAACTCGAAGCGCAGTTCGGCCCCGAGTACGGGCCGTGGGTCGACTGGCTGGGCGAAGCCAGAGCGGCGGTGCGGGCTTCGGGATTGCCGTCGGAGCGCGCGAAAGCTGTGCTGCACGAACTGGCCAGCCGGGAAAGCTACGAACGATTCGTCCGAGACTCACAACGGCGAGTAGCGAGCCCGGGGAGGGATTGATGGGAAGGGTTTACCTGATCGGTGCGGGACCAGGAGATCCGGAACTCCTGACGCTGAAAGCGGCGCGGATTCTTGCGCAGGCGGAGGTGGTGCTGCGCGACGGACTGGTGAGCCGCGAAGTGCTGGCGATGGTGGCGGCCGGGGCGCGCGTGATTGACGCCGGAAAACGATGCGGCCGGCAGGGGCTTGGCCAGGAGGAGATCAACGCGCTGCTCGTGCTGTACGGAACGCAGAGCGAAGTGGTGGTGCGGCTGAAGGGAGGCGACCCTTCGGTCTTCGGCCGCGCGGGAGAAGAGCTGGAGGCGCTGCGGGATGCGGGCATTGAAGTTGAGATTGTTCCCGGGGTGACGGCCGCGGTGGGCGCCGCAGCGGCGGCGGGGATTTCGCTGACGGACCGGCGGCTGGCTTCGCAGGTTGTGTTGAGCACATATAGCCGGCGGGCGGGAAGCGGGGCCGGAGAATGGGGCGCGCTGACACCGGAAACCACGCTGGTGCTGTACATGCCGGGGCGGGAATACGGAGAGATTGCGCAGCGGCTTCGCGAGGCGGGGCTTCCCGCGGACTTTCCTTGCGTGATCGTCTCGTCCATCGGCCGTCCGGAGCAGGAAATTCGCTGGAGCAACGTGGGCCGCCTGGGGAGCGAGGCGAGATTGTCCCCGCCGGCGATCCTGATCGCAGGCCGGGTGGCGGCGCGTGAGTGGAAGCGAAGGGGCGGGGCGGTCTTGCAGGGATTTGACGAGGCACTGGAATTGGCCGGAGTGAATGAAAAGGGAGGATGACGCATGAGCGGAACGGAGAAGACGGCGGGAATCGAGAAACGGCGGGGGTTGTCGCTCGATGCCTGGGCGGTTGTGGCGGCGTTACTGGCGGCGCTGCTGATCCGCGCCGGAGTGGTGCCGAGAGTGCCCTGGTGACGGCGCTTGCGCAGGAATGGAAGACAGGAGGAGAGGAGAGCATTGGACATGGCCGACGCAATCGCGATACCTCAAACACAGCTTGACCGACAGTTGCTGCGTGCGCTCCGGCTGCTACCCGGCCTGCTGCTGCTGGCCACGGTAGGATACGCGGGAAAACTGCTCGAACAGAACGCCGGCGCATTCGCCAAGGCGAACCACTGGGCGGCTCCGAACATCGAGTATGTGCTGTGGGCCATCGTCATCGGTCTGGTGGTTTCGAACACGACGGGGGTGCCGGACGTGTGTCGAGCGGGCGTGGCCACCTACGAGTTCTGGCTGAAGGCCGGAATCGTGCTCCTGGGAGCGCGATATGTGCTGGGCGACGTGCTCCGGCTGGGCGGAGTGAGCCTGGTGCTGGTGGCGGCTGAGCTGGCCGTGGCGATTACGTTCATGACGTTCCTCGGACGCGCGTTCGGGCTGCGGCCGAAGCTGACGTCGCTGTTGGCCGTGGGCTCGGCAGTGTGCGGAGTGAGCGCGATCATCGCGGCAAAGGGAGCGATCGAGGCGGATGATGAAGATTCGTCTCTGGCTATCGCGGCCATCCTGGCGCTCGGTGCGGTCGCGCTCTTCACCTTTCCGGTGATCGGGCACGCCCTGCACCTCAGCGACCAGGCGTACGGGCTGTGGTCCGGGCTGGCCGTTGACAACACCGCGGAAGCAATCGCGGCGGGAGCGCTCTACTCCGATGCGGCAGGAAAGTTCGCGGTCCTCGCCAAGACCACACGAAACGCCATGATCGGCTTCGTGGTGCTCGCGTATGCAATCTACTGGACGCGGCAGGGACAGGCGAAGGCGGTGGGAGACAAGGCCGCATTTTTGTGGCAGAAATTCCCGAAGTTTGTGCTGGGATTCCTGCTGATCTCGGTGCTGGCGACGTGGCACTTTTTCTCGAAAGAGCAGCTGACGTCCCTGGGAAATCTCTCGCGCTGGGCGTTTCTGCTGACGTTCGCTGGCGTGGGCTTGCAGACGAACTTCGGGGTGATGAGGAAGCAGGGCCTGCGGCCGTTCGCGGTGGGAGCGATCGGAGAAGTGGTGATCGGGGTCCTTACGCTGGTGGGAGTGATGGCCGCGGAGCGGTGGATCGGATTCTAGAACCTGCCGCGCAAGAGAAAAGGCGCCGACTGGAAGCCGGCTGTACAAAAAGGGGCGGGCCGTCTCGACCGTCTGAGCTCCCTATTTGATCTGCTTCGCGCTGGCGAAATCATCGCTCCGTTTACTCGCCGTCGCGAGGCAGCAGCCCTCAGAAGCGCATGGCCGGTAATGCCGTGCCAGACGCCACGTCTGTCGAAAGGCTTACGTCCCGCCACTGCGCGCCCTCGGCTGCCCGCGTTTTCTCCGCTTCGGCGGCGAACCGAACCGCGTCGCTACCGAGTAAGAGGTGCGCCGGAAGACGATCACTGGACGCCAGACGAAGCACAACCTGAGCCACCTTGGCGGGATCACTCATCTCTTTCCCCCAATACGATTTCAAGGCCTTGGCAACGGCTCCGACGGAGGGTTCGTAGTCCGGAAGGAGTTCCGGCGTGTCCTGATTCGCGCGGACGCCCCAATTCGTCCGCATGCCACCGGGCTCAAGGGCGCACACCTTCACGCCAAACGGGGACAGCTCCTGGGCAAGAGATTCCGTGAAGCCTCCGACAGCCCATTTCGCTGCATGGTACGGCGTGCTGCCAGGCCGAGTCAGCCGGCCGCCGACCGATGATATCTGGAGGATGCAGCCGCTCCTTTGCTCGCGCATGAGCGGCACGGCCGCACGAGTGACGTAAACCACGCCATAAAAGTTGGTATCCATCACCGCCTTGAATCT
>JASHSV010000269.1 GCA_030038535.1 Candidatus Acidiferrales bacterium | reverse complement strand
GTCCATCCGCATTCGAGATGATCAGAGCCATGCGACACTCGCCTCCTACTTGCATTGGTCCCGGACGGGCCAGATCGCGTATGCCTCCACGAACGGTCTGACTGTAACGGACGAGACGGGAACGTCTGCGCGAGTGGTTTACAAAGAGGCGCTGATCGCGTGGGATTGGTCGCCCGACGGGTCGCTGATCTATGCCATTCGGGAAGCGCAGGCGCGGCACATGGAACTCATCACCATCGAGCCAAAATCGGGGCAGGTTCGAGTGGTGATGGATCTGGGGCGGATTCCGGTGTCGCCGGAACCTATCGGTTATCCCGGCACGATTCGAGCGCTGGCTGTGGCTCCGGATGGAAAGCACGCGGTGTTCGCCTACCTGCAGCCCGATGCGCACATCTGGATGATGGAAGAAATTAAAGAGAAGCAATGACTACACGCGGGCACTCCAGAGACCTCGAGCGCCCACCCCACAGAAGCGCGGAGAAGAGCGCCGGCTCCCTCCTGCGTCGAGACAGGTGAAAGCCGGTGCTACTGGACATCAGTACTTGCGGAGAACGCCGAGGACGCGGCCCTGAATCTTTACGTCGTTTGCGGCGACACGGATGGGCTGCATCTCAGCGTTGGCGGGCTGAAGGCGGATGCGGCCGGCGCCTTCGCGGTAGAAGCGCTTGAGCGTGGCCTCTTCTCCGCCGACCAGGGCGACGACAATCTCTCCGTTGTTGGCCACCTGCGTGGGCTCGACCACCACATAGTCGCCGTCCAGAATATGATCCTCGACCATCGATTCGCCCTTCACCTTCAGAACGAACACGTTTTTCGAACGCGTGAAGTCGGAGAGTGAAATCGTTTCGCGGTCTTCGACGGATTCGAGCGGGCGGCCGGCGGCGATGCGGCCCATAAGCGGGAGCTCGCTGACGGCGGCACGCTCGATGATTTCTTCGCGAACGGGCCGCGGGAGCTGCAAGATCTCGATCGAGCGGCTCTGGTTGTAGCCGCGGCGGATGAACCCTTTGCGTTCGAGAGTGAGGATGTGTTTGTGGACGGTAGCGAGCGAGGCAAGGCCCAAGCCTTTGCCGATTTCCTCGTAGCTGGGCGCGTAGCCCTTCTTGTTTTGGAAATGCACCAGGAGATCGAGGACTTGCTTCTGCCGCTTGGTCAGGGCCATGGCACGCTCCCGGGAGTCCGGCGATTTCGGGACGCCCTTATGGGCGCAGAATAGGCGAAGATATAGCGAAAAGTCAAGCGCGAGGAATCAAAGAGGTTCCCCGACCGAGACCGACGGCATGCCGGAATTGGCCGAGAGCGTGGGAGAGGCTCTCGGGCCAGCCTGCGAGCAGGATGCCTTCTGGTTGACAGTCCTTAGAGGGCAGGATATCGTTTTTGCCAATTCGGGCCAATGGGGGGATTTGGGCCTGAAATTCCGAACGGGGTGAGTCCGATGCGCACACTGGTGAAAATGGCGGGAGCATTTGTGTTGGCGGTTGTGTTGGTGTCCGTGGCCCTGGCACAAGGGGGGCCGACCGGGGCCATCAACGGAACCGTGCAGGATTCGTCCGGGGCGGCGATAGCCTCGGCCAAAGTGGAAATTGTGAATGAAGCCACCGGCGCGGTGGCGCGCCGGCTGACGGTGGATGCTTCGGGCGCGTTCACGGCGCAGCTCCTGCCCGTGGGATCCTACTCGGTGACGGTGAGCGCGAGCGGATTTGCGACGACGAAGTACACGGCGGTGGTCGTGGTGGTGACGGAAACGACGCGCGTGACCGCGGTGATGAAAGTGGCGCAAACCTCACAAACGATCACCGTCGAGGCAGCGGTGGCCACGGTGAACACCGAGAACGCCACGACGGGTCAGGCGCTCGGCAGCGACGCAGTGACCGGGCTGCCACTGGAAACGCGGAACTTCCAGCAATTGCTGACGCTCTCCACGGGCGCATCCGCGGATCTGAATAACGGCCTGAACCTGGGCCGCGGCATCCCGTACATTCACGTGAACGGGGGGCGCGAGGACAACAACAACTACGAAATCGAGGGCATTTCGGCTGCGGATTACGCCTTCGGCGAACTGACCTATACGCCGGTGCCCAACCCCGAGGCGGTTCAAGAATTCAAAGTGAGCACGAGCCTGTATGACGCGAGCCAGGGACGCAATGGAGGAGGCAACATTAACGCCTCGCTGCGCGGGGGCACCAGCGCGTATCACTTCGACCTGTGGGAATTTTTCCGCAATACGGATTTGGACGCGAACAACTTCTTTTTGAACGCTGCGGACGAATCAAGACCGCGGGACCAGCAGAACATCTTCGGAGGCGATCTGGGAGGGCCGGTGGGAAAGAAAGCCTTCCTTGGATATTTTTACGTGAACTATCAGGGCACGCGGCAGCGCAGCGGCTACTCACCGGGTACGTACATCGACACGGAAATTCCTGTTCTGCCCACGACGCGCACGGAAGCTAATTTGATCAGCACATTCTTTCCGGCGGGTGGAGCGGTCCCCGCACCCGCTGCGCTCGATCCCGTCGCGTTCAACCTCCTGACGGCCAAGAGCAACCAGTTCGGAGGAGGGGGCGGCGGATGGCTGATTCCCACTGTACCGGGGGTGCCAGGGTTCAACGCCTCGGGAGGGCTGAATTATGGGCCTCTGGTGCTGAGCAGTCCCGGCAAATTCAAGGACGACCAGTTCGTAATTGACTGGGACCGGCCGTTCCGTGGGGGCAAGGACCAGCTCGTGTGGCGTTTCTTCTGGTCCGATTCGGATACGTACGAGCCGTTCGGCGCCGATAACCTCCAAGTTCAAACGGGCGGTCTGCCGTCTCCCGCAGACCTGAATTTTCCGCTGGACATTCCGCTGCGCGGGCGGTTCGGGAGCATTGCCGAGACGCATCAGTTCTCGAACTTCGTGGTGAACGAACTGCGATTCGGGGTCAACGTAATCAGCGATTCGCTGGACAACGTGAATATTGTGACGAATTCGGAAGTGGGAATCGACAATCCGAGCGGAACGGCCGCAATTTACCGCTTCCAGTTCGGAACCTGGCAGTTCGGCCCCTATCCGACTTCGGGCCAGAGCGCGCTTTCCGACGCGCTGGTGCTCGCGGACACTGTCAGTTGGACGCACGGCAAGCACACGGTGCGGATCGGGGGCGAGGTGGACCACGTGAGCCTGCGCCGGAACCTTCCCGTGCTGAACAACGGCCTGCTCTACTTTGCACCTCCCCAGTTCAACACGGATTTTCAGAGCTTCTTGCTGGGCGCTCCGTTTTTCGGCGAAGTGGGCGGGGGGGCCAGCGATCACGACTACAGGATCCCCAGCTTCGGGTTGTACGCTCAAGACGATTATCGTTTGAACCGGGAGCTGACCCTGAACATCGGCTTCCGCGAAGAGTTCATTGGCGCACCGTATGACAAGGACTGCCACATCGGAAACGTGAACCCGGAGCTGGCCATAGACGGCCAGCCCTTCGTTTATCCGCAGTGTGTGAACAACTACAACATTCCGGGCTTTGCGGGAACGCTGGCGCACTCCGGCCTGGACAATAACTATGCATCGGTGTGGGAACCAAGGATCGGATTGGCTTACGATCTGTTTGGCCACCACAACACAGTGATTCGCGCGGGCTACGGGATTTACGGCGTGCGCGAGGACCTGGGCGCGGTGGACAACCTGTCGTTTACGGCCCCGATCTTCCCGGTGTCTGTGCCGTTCCTTCCGCCGCCCGATAGCCTCGCATGTCTGCTGTTCGTGGCCCAGAACTGCGCGAATGCGGCGCTCGTCCCGCCTCCCGGCGTGATCAGCGCAGCCTACGTGCCGGTTCCATCGTTCTTCCAGGGGTTCGTGAACAATGTAACGGGAGCGCCAACCACGGACACGACACAGACACCGGTGTTTTCCGGAAACGTGAACTCGGTGATCGGCTTGTTCGTTCCCTTCCACTGGATCGTGCCCACCACGCAGCAGTGGAACCTGACCGTGCAGCGCGAGCTGTTCAAGAACTGGTTCGTGGAGCTTGGTTACGTGGGAACGAAAGGGACGCATTTGCGGGTGACCTACGATCCCGACGGGGCAACCATCCTGCAGCCGGGGCAGTCCATCACGCTGACCACTCCGGCCGGAGTGCCCTATACCATCACGCAGAACACGGCGTCCAACGCCCCTGCGCGGGCGCCGTTCGAGCCGCTCGGGCCTTCGGCCTTCGAGGCGTTTTCGCCGATTTCCGATTCTCACTACGAAGCCTTGCAGCTCACCGTGTCGCATCACTTTTCCAAGGGCTTGTATTTCCAGAGCGCCTATACCTTCTCGAAGTCCATTGACGACGTTTCCACGGCCAGCGTGGCATTTCTCACGCGGTTCAACAATCAGGACATCGCCGCTGATTCCACGGGCCTGTCGGATTTTGACCGCCGCAACCGCTGGATCACCAGCTTCGTGTACGATCTGCCGTTCTACAAGGACCGGCACGACTTTACCGGGACTGCGCTGGGCGGATGGTCGATCTCAGGCGTGCTGTTGATCCAGTCCGGAGAGCCGTTCAGCATCATGGATTCCGGGGGAGGCTCGGCGGTCGCCCTGGCCAGTCCGGCCGTGACGGCCAGCTTTGCGCCCGGATTCAGCTGCGGCAATGCGCTGAACCATGGCAACCTGGCAACGCGGCTGGATAACTGGGTAAACCCACTCGCCTACATGCCCGCCCCCGTAGTAGGACCGGACGGATCCACCGGGTATGGCGATTCACCGCGGAACTGCATAATTGGTCCCGGGCAGGGTAACCTGGACTTTACGCTGAACAAAAACTTCAAGATCGCGGAGCGTCAGAATCTCCGGTTCCGCGTGGACTTTTTCAACTTGACGAACCATCCCTCATTCGCCAACCCGTCGCTTGTGGACATCGAAAGCCCGGAAACGGTGGGGAAGATCACGTCCACGGTGGGCAATCCGCGGCTGGTCCAATTCTCTCTGAAATATTCGTATTGACGCAGAATCAGCGCGGCGGAACAGGCCGCTAACACGCGAATGATTTAAGTCACCGGAGGGCGCGAGCAAAGGTTCGCGTTACTTCTGGTCCTTCATCTTCAGCCGGCTTTTATTTTCCTCCAGGAACTCGCGCAGGCCGGGAGCGGCGTCGAGCAGGCGGATCCATTGCTCGTAATAGAGCGTGACGGGAAAGCGGCCGAGGCCGTACACGCTCACCCCGCCTTTTTCGCCGACCCGGAATTCGAGGCTGCCACGCCTCCGCGTGCCCTGCTGTTTTTCGAGTTCCGCAATGCGCGCCATCAATTCTTCTTTGGTCGGTTCAGCCATGGAAAGCTCCTAGGGGATGCGATGCGCACCAAAGGGAGGCGCAATTCTATCGCAGAAGCGTCTGTCGAGGGGCGCGACCTGCCTGCGGCAGGCACGCATGTCGTGCCCTAGCGACTGATGCCTTTACGGCTGGCCGGTGGTGAAAGCGAGAGTGAGGAGCGTCTCCTGCTCCATCTCATGGGCCTTGGCCGAGCCCGTGGCAGGAGTGGCGCTGGCGGAACGCTTCACCGAGCGGACCGCTTTGCCAGCCGCCAGGCGCTCAAGCCGCGGGAGCACAAAGAAAAGCGCGCCCATATTCGCGGGCTCTTCCTGCACCCACACGACCTCGTGGGCATTGGGATGCTGTGCGAGGGCGCCGGCGAGGTCCTGCTCCGGGAAGGGATAGAGCTGATCGAGGAAGATGATGGCGGTGGAGGAATCGGCGCGGCGTTTGCGTTCGGCGCGAAGCTCGTGGCCGATTTTGCCGGTGGAGAGCAGGATGCGCCGAGCGTTGTTGATTTCCGCGTCGCGGAGCACGGGGCGGAAATGCGCGCGGGTAAACGCCTCGATGGGCGAAGAAGCGTCCGGATGGCGGAGCATGCTCTTGGGAGTGAAGACGACGAGCGGCTTGCGCCATTTGCGGAGCGCCTGGCGGCGCAGCAAGTGGAAATACTGCGCGGCGTCGGACGGCTGGCAGATCTGGAAATTATCGCGCGCGGCGAGGTGCAAAAAGCGTTCGATGCGCGCGCTGGAGTGCTCCGGCCCCTGGCCCTCGTAGCCGTGGGGCAGCAGCATGACGAGGCCGGAGAGCAGGCCCCATTTGTCTTCGCCAGCGGCGACGAACTGGTCGATGAGCACCTGAGCGCCGTTGGCGAAGTCGCCGAACTGCGCCTCCCAGAGCACCAGGGCCTCGGGAAAATCGCGGCTCACGCCGTATTCAAAGCCGAGCACGGCGGCTTCGGAGAGCGGCGAGTTGATAATTTCGCACCAGGCGTCGCCCGTGCCGATGTGCTCGAGCGGGAGATAAGGCTCTTCGGTTTCCGTGTCGAAGAGCGCGGCGTGCCGCTGGTTGAATGTGCCGCGGCGCGAATCCTGCCCGGAAAACCTCAAGGGAACACCCTGCCGCAGGAGGGTGGCGAAGGCCATCGCTTCCGCCATGCCGAAATCCACGTGCCGCTGGCCGCGCGTCATCTCCAGGCGTTGTTCGAGCAGCTTTTGAACCTTCGGGTGGACATGAAAGCCTTCGGGGGCTTTGGTGAGCAATTCGCCGACGGCGCTCAGCTCTTCGGCTTTGACCGGCGTGGCCACTTCGTATTCCGGCTTATAGCGCCCGCCGAAAAACGGCGCCCAATAGCCGGGGAGTTTGCGCATGGAAGGAATCTTGGCGAATTTGACGGCTTCCTTCTGCTGTTCGGCCAGCGCTTGGCGCACACGCGCGGCCACCGGCTCAGGGTCCAGCCCGGAACGTTCCGCGTAAATGCGCCAGAGCTGCGGATGGTCCTTGATGTGGCGATAGAGTACGGGCTGGGTGATGGTGGGATCGTCCACTTCGCTGTGGCCGTGACGGCGGTAACCGACCAGGTCCACCACGACGTCGCTGGAAAACGCGAGGCGGTATTCGGCGGCCATCTGCGCGACGCGGGCCACCGCGTCCACGTCTTCGCCGTTGACGTGGAAAATGGGAATCGGGGCGCGGCGGGCAACGTCCGAAGCGAACGGGGAGGACTGCAAATCCTCCGGCAGCGTGGTGAAGGCGATCAGGTTGTTCACAATCACATGAATCGTGCCGCCGACGGAATAGCCGCGCAGACCGCCCAGATTCAGCGTCTCGGCCAGCACGCCCTGGCCGGAAAAAGCGCCGTCACCGTGAAGAACGATGGGCCACACCTGCTGTCTGCCGGAGCGGCCGGCGCGCGTCTGCTTGGCGTAGGCGCGTCCCACCACGACGGGGTCCACGAA
>JASHSV010000268.1 GCA_030038535.1 Candidatus Acidiferrales bacterium | reverse complement strand
GCGGCGCGGGGCGATGAGGCGGTGCGCGTGCTGATCGTGACGGGCGCGGGAGACAAGGCGTTCGTGGCCGGAGCGGACATCAGCGAACTGGCGCGGATGAATGCGGTGACGGGGCAGGAAACATCGCTCTATGGACAGGGCGTGATCCGGAATTTCGAGACGATGGGAAAGCCGTCAATTGCGGCGATCAACGGGTTAGCGCTGGGCGGCGGGTGCGAGCTGGCGCTGGCCTGCTCGATGCGCGTGGCGAGCAGGACGGCGCGCATCGGACAGCCGGAAGTGAGGCTGGGGATCATGCCGGGCTACGGCGGATCGCAGCGGCTGCCGCGGCTGGTGGGGAAAGGGCTGGCGCACGAGATGATCCTGACGGGCGAAATGATTTCGGCGGAAGAGGCGCTGCGGATCGGGCTGGTCGACCGCGTGACCGAACCGAGCGAGCTGATTGCGACGTGCGAAGGGATCGCGAAGAAGATCATGGCCATGGCGCCGCTGGCCGTCCGGTATGCGATGGAGGCGATCGAACGGGGCGCGGAAATGCCGCAGGAAGCGGGCCTGTACCTGGAAGCCACGCTGTTTGGCCTATGTGCAGCGACGGAGGATATGCGGGAGGGAACGAGGGCGTTTCTGGAAAAGAGGCCGGCGCTATTCAAAGGGAAATGAACATCCGACACTCGAAAATCGTTTTATGAAGAGAGACGCGGAAGGCAGGGAAGAGTTGCATTTGGCCCAGCGCGCGCGGAACATGAGGAAATGACGCAAAAGAGAGAACCGGAAGAATTGCCGGAGGAAACGGCCGGCGTGCGGAAAGACCTGGAATGGGCCAAAGACGCGCTGGCGGGGCTGGGCGGCTGGGCGGGATTGAAGAGCGGAACGTGGTTTTACGAGTTTGCGCGTTCGACGTTCCGCACCTACTACGCGCGCGCGACACCGGAATACCTGCGGGAAAAATATCCAGGAGAAGATGCGGAGTTCATCGCCGACCGGCTGATCCGCGTGGCGGCAAAAAACGCCATGCTGCTGGGTAGCGTGACGGGAGCGGCGATTTCGGCAGATGAATTGGCCGGGCTGGTGACGGGCGGGGAAGGCGGGGTGGGGCTGCCGGGAAATATTCTGCTGGGACTGGCGGCGCTGGGAGCGGAATTGGTGCTGCTGGTGCGGTTCCAGTTGCAGATGGTGGCGGGACTGGCGCGCCTTTATGGCGTGGAACTAGACGCGGACGACCCCGAGGACGTGCTGACGGTGTTCACGTTTGCGCTCGGCGGTTCGCTGGCGGACCAGGCGGGGCGGATGGGCATGCGCGTGGGAGCGCGTGCCACGCGGCGGATGGTGGAGCGGCAGGTGCGGCGGGAAATGTTCGCGCCGTGGAAGCTGCTCGGCGAACGGGTGGGCGCGAAACTGGTGAGCCGGTCGCTGCTGAAGTACGCTGTGCCGATGGTGTCGGTGGGAATCGGAGCAGCGTGGAACTACGCGACGACGCGGGCGCTGGGGCGGCTGGCGCGGAGACACTTCCAGCAGCGCGCGCGGAGCCAGGCGCGCCCGGCGCTGGAGCGCGGCGAGGCCTGAGGGAAGATGTCGAGCGGAACAGGAACGCGAGGCGGATTGCGCGCGGAGGGGCTACGATTCGGGCTGGTGGTTTCGCGGTTCAACAGCTTCATTACCGACCGGCTGCTGGAGAGCGCGCTGGACACGCTGCGGGCTGCGGGAGCGGCGGATGCGGCGCTGGAGATTGTGCACGTGCCGGGGTCGTTTGAGATACCGCTGGCGGCGAAAGAGCTCGCGCGGACGGGCCGAGTGAACGCGATCGTGTGCATCGGGTGCGTGCTGCGGGGAGAGACGACGCATTACGATTACGTGTGCACGGAGAGCGCGCGGGGGATCATGCTGGCGCAGATGGATACGGGCGTGCCGATGGTGTTCTGCGTGCTGACGTGCGACACGCTGGAACAGGCCATCGACCGCGCGGGGTTGAAGGGCGGCAACAAGGGGGCTGAAGCGGCGCTGGCGGCGATCGAGGTTGCCGATTGGTCGCGGAAGCTCGCGGCGATTCAGGCGGGGCGCGGAAAATCGCGGCGCAGGCGATGACGCTGCGTCGCAAGGCGCGCGAACTGGCGCTGCAGCTTCTCTACCAGTGGGAGGTCCGCGGAGAGCCGCCAGAGAAAGTGGAAGAGGCGTTCTGGCCGGACGCGAAGGCGGCGGAGCAGACGCGCGAGTTCGCGCACCGGCTATTCACAGGGGCAGTGGCCGCGGCGCCGGAACTGGATGCGCTGGTCCAGCGGCACGCCACGAACTGGCGGCTGGAACGCATGAGCGCGATCGACCGGAACATTCTGCGGCTGGCCACGTTTGAGCTGAAATTTGCCACGGCTCCCCCGCGCGTGGTGCTGAACGAGGCGGTGGAATTGGCGAAGAAGTTCTCGGATGATGCCGCGCCCGCGTTCGTCAACGGGGTGCTGGATGCGGTTTCAAAAAACGAAAAACGAAAAACGAAAAAAGAAAGTCGGGAAGAGGGCGGCGGGGAAGCGGATTGAGCAGTCGCCTGCCGCGGGCCTCGTCCAGCGATTTTCGAATTCCGATCTTCGGAATTCGAGCTAGACGTCGATGTGGCCTTCCACGACGAGGACAGCGCCGCCGCTGACGCGGGGAACAAGCTTCGCGCCGGCGCGCTCGACCACCACCTGGATCTCGCTCGGCCGGCCCATTTCCACGCCCTGATGGATCTCGAGGGTTTCGCCGAGCTGGAGTTTGCCCTGCTGCACCAGATAGGCAGCGAGAGAGCCGGCGGCGGAGCCAGTGGCGGGATCTTCATAGAGAGACCAGGGCACCATGCCGCGGGCGAAGACCTCACCGCGGCTCCCCGCGGCGAAACAGTAGGCGAGCGTGCCGTGCTCGGCGATGAGGTGCGCGAGCGCATGAATGTCCAGCCGGATGCGTTTGAGAGCGGCGCGGTTCCGCAGGGGCACCATGAGGTTGAAAATTCCGGTGGAGGCGTATTCGAGCGGCAGCTTCGGGTGCAAATCGGAGACGCGCAGGCCGAGGGCTTCGGTGAGGGCCTTTGTGGGCACGCGGGCGGGGAAAAAGCGCGCGGGCTTCTGCGTCATGGTGACGCGAGCGGGGCGTCCGTTTTCGAAATGGACGTCCACGGGCAGCAGCCCCGCGGCCACTTCCTGGGTGATGCGCACGGTGCCCTCGTTCTGTGGAACAACGCCGAGCAGTGCGAGCAGAAACCAGGTGCCGATGACAGGATGGCCGGCGAGCGGGAGCTCCTGCGTGGTGGTGAAGATGCGCAGGCGGGCGAGCGCGCCGTTGTGGGAGGGCCGCTGGACGAAAACGGTTTCGGCGAGATTCATTTCCTTGGCGATGGACTGCATGCGGGCGGAGGAGATGCCGTCGCCATCGGCAATGACGGCGAGGGGATTGCCGGCATAGGGTTTGTGGGTAAAAACATCGAGAGTATAGAGGCGACGCCTCATTGCTGTTCCTGTCCCCTGGCGCCGGGCGCGGTTAGGGCCCTGGCGGCCCGGCGGGAAAAGTATAGCGAAGGATAGGCAAGCACGTCCCGCCTTCCTTTCGCGGACTCAGATGCGGGCCAGAGTTTCGCGGGTGCGCTCGTTGCGCACATTGCCGGTGTTGAGCGTGGTGCGCGGCTCGATCAGCACAATGTGCACTTCCTCCTCGGCCACCGGCATATGCTCGACGCCTCTGGGGACAATGATGAACTCGCCGGGGCCGACGAGCACGTCGCGGTCGCGAAACCTCATGCGCATGGTGCCTCGGATGACGAGAAACATCTCGTCTTCGTTCTCGTGATGGTGCCAGAGGAATTCGCCGCGAAATTTGACCACCTTGATGAAGTCCTGATTCAGCTCGCCGACGATGGTGGGCTGCCAGTAATCGCTGACCTGCGCGAGCTTTTTTTCGATGTTGACGGCGTTCATGGCGTTCTCCCAAGCGACTGCCTGAGGCTTCAGAGCAAGGCCACTGTGGCACAAAAACGAGGGCGGCACACGGGCCAAATTGACACCGGAAGCCGCGAGGGGCGAGCAGGACGAGAAAGCAAGGAGGCAAGGAAGTGGGGAAGAAAGGAAGCGAACACGGAAAGATTGGCCCGCTCAGCAGGGACCGGCAAATCCGCCCGGGATTACAGAGAGCGGACGAAGGCGGCGGCGCGGTCGAGAATGTCGCGAGTGACGGAGGCAGAAGAGGTTTCGGCGTAGAGGCGGAGCATAGGCTCGGTGCCCGAGCCGCGAACCATGAGCCAGCCGCGGTCAGCGAGGTAGAGCTTGACGCCGTCCATATCCTCGCGATGGAGCACGCCGACGTCGAGAAAGCGCGAGAGGCCGCGATTGGCGACGTATTCGAGAGCCTTTTCTTTCTGGCCCGGCGCGAGCGTGAGGTCCACGCGGCCAAAGTGATGCTCGCCGAATTCGGAGTGCAGGTCGCGAAGGATCTCGCCGAGCGATTTGCGATGCCAGGCGAGCACCTCAGCGAGCAGGAGGGCGCTGACGGTGGCGTCGCGCTCGGGCAGATGGAGCTTGGTGCCGATGCCGCCGCTCTCCTCGCCGCCGAGCAGGATGTCGCGCTCGAGCATCAGCTCGCAAATGTATTTGAAGCCGACGGGAGTCTCGTGAAGCTTGCGGCTGAACTTGGCGGCGAGTTTGTCCACTAGCTTGGTGACGGAAAAGGTTT
>JASHSV010000267.1 GCA_030038535.1 Candidatus Acidiferrales bacterium | reverse complement strand
CGATCAGGAATGCGGCGTGGTCACGACAGCTCCCGCTGCCGAACTCGAGAGTACGAAGCGGATCCTGGGTTCCTTTTTCGTGCCGAGCGAAATGAATGAATGACGTGTGGATGGTCTGCGTGAGGTCCGTGAGAAGGTCGTGCGTTTGCGTCGTCCCATCCTGGCGCACAAACCGGCTGGCCCATTGATCAAGCCGCGGATGAAGGGACCGCGGCGCCATGAAGCGCGCGAGCCCGGATCGCAGCTGCGCCGGATAGGCAAACGGAAAGAAGCGGGCGAAGCCCGCGATATCGGGATCCTTTAACGCCACCGAGGCCTGATCGATCCTGGTCGTGCTCTCGAAACGAAGCTCGGTTGATCGGCCGTCGAAGTGCGCCATCGTCACGTGATTGCCGAATCGGTCTCGTTTCCAGTTCAAATCAGTCGGCTCAGGAGTGATCCTGATTTCAGCCTCCAGTACCTTTTGGTCCTGGTCGTCGCGCGGACGCAACATCATGCGGTGCTTTCCGAATGCGACCGCCTGCCTGTATTTGTACGTGGTGACGTGTCTGATCCTGATGATCGGCACCGACCGCCCCCGTTGCCCGTCCATGATCCGCATAAAGCATGATATGTGCCACCGTGGAGTGCCGGGCTCAACCACCGGGTTGTCTTTTGCAGTTGATGGCGGAATCGAAGTGCAATTTGCGACACACGAGGCCCGGGATGGGCTGCTCGAACCTGACGAGCCCGAGCCCGTCACGGTCCGCAACGAAACGGGCGAATCGCCTTTTCTTCTGGTGGTGGATCACGCCGGAAATCTGTTTCCGCGCGCCCTCGGCAGGCTTGGCGTGCCGGCGGACGAATGCCGACGCCACATTGCCTGGGATATCGGCATTGCCGAGGTCACTCGCCTGATCGGCGTCGCGATCGACGCGACGGTGATCCAGCAGAATTACTCGCGTCTTGTCATCGACTGCAACCGCCCGCCAGGTTCGCCGACATCGATCCCGGAAGTGAGCGAACTCACTGCAATCCCCGGCAATGTCGGTCTGAGCGACAGCCAAAGGGCAGCACGCGAGCGCGAGATATTTTGGCCCTATCACCGGCGGATGGCAAACGAACTTGATCGCCGCCGGGACTCCGGCCGCCGGACCATCCTCATCGCCATGCACAGCTTTACGCCAGTCTTCAAGGGGACCGCGCGGCCTTGGCACATTGGCTCGCTGTATGGCCGCGATCCACGCCTTTCGCAGGTGTTCCTGACACTGCTCAGGCGGGAAGCGGGCCTCGTGGTGGGCGACAACGAACCCTACGCGGTGACGGATTCGTCGGACTTCACCATTCCGGTCCACGGCGAACAACGCGGCCTGCTTCACCTGGGCGTCGAGATCCGCCAGGACCTCGTCGCCGAGGAAGCCGGCCAGCGCGACTGGGCGAATCGCTTGGCGCGCGTCTTACGGAGTGCGAGTGAGGTGATTTTAGCGGATAGCTGCGGAGGCTGATTCCATCATCCGTTCGAGGAAGCTTGGACTTCCGCTGATCGCAGGACATGGCATAAGGGCGCCGAAACTTTTCCAGGCCCCTTCCGCACATGATTCGTCTCGACAACATCGGCAAGCAGAATGGCCGCCAGATCCTCTTCATTGAGGCCTCCGCGGCACTCCAGAAGGGCGAAAAGGTCGGCCTCGTCGGTCCCAATGGGGCCGGTAAGACGACGCTGTTCCGGATGATCACCGGCGACGAGCAGCCCGACGAAGGCCAGGTGGCGGTCGATCGGGGCGTTACCATCGGCTACTTCAGCCAGGACGTGGGCGAGATGTCGGGCCGAACCGCCGTGTCCGAAGTGATGGACGGCGCCGGACCGGTGAGCAGCGTGGCGACCGAGTTGAAGGAGTTGGAGGCCGCCATGGGGGATCCGGACCGGGCGGACGACATGGAGACCATCGTCGAGCGCTACGGCGAGGTGCAGGGACGCTTCGAGGAGCTGGACGGTTACGCCCTGGAGGGGCGGGCGCGCGAAGTGCTTAGCGGTCTCGGCTTCAGCCAGGAGATGATGGACGGTGACGTGGGCGCGCTGTCGGGCGGCTGGAAGATGCGCGTTGCGCTGGCCCGCATTCTCCTGATGCGCCCCGACGCCATGCTCCTGGACGAGCCGAGCAACCATCTGGACTTGGAGAGTCTCATCTGGCTCGAGGAGTTCCTCAAGGGCTATGAGGGCGCGCTGCTGATGACCTCTCACGACCGCGAGTTCATGAACCGCATCGTCAACAAGGTGGTTGAGATCGACGGCGGCGCGCTGACGTCCTACTCGGGCAATTACGAGTTCTACGAGCAGCAACGCGCTCTGAACGAGAAACAGCAGCAGGCCCAATTCGAACGCCAGCAGGCAATGCTCGCCAAGGAAATCAAATTCATCGAGCGCTTCAAGGCGCGTGCCTCGCACGCCGCGCAGGTGCAGAGCCGCGTGAAGAAGCTGGACAAGATCGAGCGGGTCGAGCCCCCTAAGCGCCGCCAGACGGTGCTGTTCGAGTTCCTGCCGGCGCCGCGCTCCGGCGAAGACGTGGTGAGCCTGAAGAAGGTGCACAAAGGCTACGGCAGCCGAAGGATCTACGAAGGGCTGGACTTCCTGGTGCGCCGCAGGGAGCGCTGGTGTGTCCTGGGCATCAACGGCGCTGGCAAGTCCACCCTGCTGAAGCTCGTGGCTGGCGCCACGGAGCCCGACGATGGGATCGTCGCGTTGGGTGGCAGCGTGAAGATGGGCTACTTCGCGCAGCACGCGATGGATCTACTCGATGGCGAGCGCACGGTGTTCCAGTCGCTGGAGGACTTGTTCCCCCAGGCGGGTCAAGGCTCGCTACGCACGCTGGCCGGTTGCTTCGGGTTCTCCGGCGACGATGTGGAGAAGAAATGCCGGGTGCTGTCGGGCGGCGAGAAGGCGCGGCTGGTCATGGCGAAGATGCTCTACGATCCGCCGAACTTCCTGGTGCTGGACGAACCCACAAACCACCTGGACATGGCGACGAAGGAGATGCTCATCGCGGCGCTGGCGCAATATGAGGGCACCATGCTGTTCGTTTCACACGATCGGCACTTCCTGGCCGCCCTGTCCAACCGGGTGCTGGAACTGACGCCCGAGGGCATTCACCAGTACGGCGGCGGCTACACGGAGTACGTGGCGCGCACGGGCCAAGAGGCCCCCGGCCTGCGTAACTGAGCCGGAAGGAAGCGTTGTCCGGATGAGCGCCCTCAAGGCGGCACTTTATCGGCAACTACACCAGCAACTCGTGAGGAACTTGCGCCGACTGCAATGGAATTGGGTATCGGTGTATCGCCTGTTCCGGTTCGATCACGCCTCCCGGCTTGATCAGATCGACGCTGCCTTCGCAGCAATCCGCCAACGGCTCGATGTTGAAATCAAGGCACCCTGATCTCGAGTCGAGTTGCCGCCTTACTCGAACAGCCCGATCGCCCCTCGCGAATCGAGG
>JASHSV010000266.1 GCA_030038535.1 Candidatus Acidiferrales bacterium | reverse complement strand
GGATTCAATTCTCCGTTGTCACTCTCGTCTTTGCCTTGTTGGACCGCTACCAGACCCAGGCATTCATCGCCGGCTGGAAGCCCAGCCAGCTCCAGCCCCTGCGCAAGACGCGCGATCGCGTTCCTCGCGTCGAATCCACGTTTGGCCTCGTGTTCAGCCTCATTTTTCTCTACTGGCTGCTTTCCGTTCCGGCCTTTCCCTGGATGGCCTTCGGCCCCGGCGCCGGCTTCATGCACTTCAACCCCGATTTGCGGGTCTTCTATGTTCCCATCGTCCTGCTCGTCCTGGTCGGAACCGCGCAGCACGTCTTGAATCTCTTCCGTCCCGAATGGATCTGGTTGCCTTCCTTCACTGGTCTGGCTACCTCCGTTGCCGGGATGGCCGTTCTCTTCTACGCCGGAAAAATGTTTCCCTATGTCATGCTCTCCGACCCCGCGTCGAACCAGGACCGCTACGGAAATGTGGTTGGCATCGTGAATCTCAGCCTGGTCATCGCCCTCGCGTGTTGGTGGCTGGCGCTGGCCATCGCCTTTGCGGTCTGCACCTTCAAGTGTCTGGGCCATCTCCGCCGGTGGCTTAAGCGGCCAAACGGCGCTCCCCAGGGCCTTCCCGGAAGCGTTGCCTAGGCGCGCAGGGGGACGAGCCAATGTTGAAGATTCTTCCCCTTCTTTTCCTTCTTACTGACCCCCGACTGCTGTCGGAGCTTTTCCATCGTGGTCTGGAGTGCGGCCTGATGATCCTTTTCGTTCTCGGAGTTACCGCCGGAGCCAACGCTGCCCGCCGCCGCATCCGAGGCAGAAAGCCGGGCTTATCCACTGCACAGTGACGTTTTTTGTCGCTATTTTTCTATTGACTTTCGGATATCCACTGTGATACCATACCTTCGCGGTAAATGCCGATGGCCTCTGTCACACCAGTCCTAGGGCAGCGGGTTCTCCCGCAACTCCTTTGTTGGCAACTCTTACGCAGAATCCGTCCGCAAGTCCTTTGTTTGCCACTCTTCCAAAACACACGACTTAAAGCCCGTGTGGAATCACAACGTTTCACAAAAAAGGGTAGGGGGGCCTGCCCGCCGAAGCCTTGGCGAAGGCGGGTCGCCACTCGTCACTCGCGCGCCGTTTGCGTCCCGAGCGAAGCCGAGGGGCCACTCGCCACTGATTTCGTAACTCCTTTAGATTGCACAGTTACATCACTCATGGGGGGGGCCTCTCCGCCGTGCCGAGTGTTTGCAAGCTTTTTCGCGGCCTCACGGCTTCGGACGTTCGTTTCCAACCGTCTGCACAAGGGGGGTGCCCATCTAGCCACCAGAAACTAGCCGTCAACCGCTGCCTCCGCCCCGGCAAGTTACACTCCATTCGCATCCGGCATCTAGTGGAGTAGCTGAGCTTCTCGCCCCGCCGAAGCCACAGCGCGGTCGTGCGACGTCCCGGCACGCCAGCCAGGCATGGAAAATGCCCCGCCGGACGCGGACCATGGTCGAAAGAGTCGGAAACACATGAAAGGCGCCAACCACATCCCGCGCAATGGACGCCCCGTTTGGGCCGACGTCTCTCTCGACGCCATCGAAGCCAACTTCCGCACCGTCCGGAAATGGGTTGGCGGCCGCAAAGTCCTCGCCGTCGTCAAAGCGGACGCATACGGCCATGGCGGCCCTCCCGTCGCCAAGGTGCTCGAAGGCGCCGGAGCGGAATGTTTCGGCGTCACTTGCGTTTCCGAGGGCGCCGAGCTTCGCGAAGCCGGAATCCGCCGTCCCATTCTGCTCCTCACCGGTTGGTGGGACGGTGAATCGAAGTACTTGTTCGAATACAATCTCACCCCGGCCTTGCACCGCCTCGAAGATTTGACGGCGCTGGAAAGCGCAGCCGCGGCTCACGCCAAGAAGTCGCGCCGGCCCAAATTCCGCCATCCGTTCCATCTGAAAATCGACACGGGAATGAACCGGCTCGGAATTTCGCCCGGCGATGCGGAAGAGTTTGCGCGCCGCTACAAGGATTGTGCCCACCTGAAGCTCCAGGCCGCCTTCACACACTTCGCCTCCTCCGAAGATTTCTCCGTTCGTCAGACCGAGTCGCAGGAAGAGGAGTTCGCGCGCGCCATCAACTGCTTGCGACGCGAAGGGGTGGATCCCGGCGAGCTGCACATGGCCAATAGCGCCGCCGTCGTCTCGCGTCCTTCCTCTTGGGCACACATGGTTCGTCCCGGCGCGCTGCTTTACGGCTATCACCAGAACTACGACCCCACCGAGCGGTGCGAGACGGCCGAGCGCGGACTGAAGCTGGAGCCGGCTCTCAGTCTTCGTGCCCGCATCATCGGCATTCGCGAAGTCCCGCCGGGCGAAGGCATCGGATACAATGCGGCCTTCCGGACCGCGCGGCCCTCGCGCATCGCCGTTATTCCCGCGGGTTACGCCGATGGAGTGGTGCGCCGCCTTTCGGGCAAAGGTCACGCGCTCGTCCGCGGCGCCGAGGTCCCGATCGTCGGCTCGATTTCCATGGATCTCAGTATGCTCGACGTGACAGAGGTCCCGGGCGTGAGCGTCGGAGATGTGGTAACCGTATTCGGCCGGGATGGCCAGCGTCGGATCAGCCCCGCGGCGGTGGCCCGCGAACTGGGCACAGTCACCTCGGACCTGCTCTGTTCGCTCGGCAAGCGCGTTCCCAGGCACTACACGCGAGGCTAGCTCGGCCCTCCGGCGGAAGCTGCTGCTTCCGCGGCCTAAGCGCGCTATACTATTTGCAATGGAGTGCGGTTCGTGCGGGTTCCAGGTCGGACCGCGCGGATCGGGTCGCGAGTGAGTCGGAGGCATCGCGCCGGGTTGAATCCGTCCCGGCATGGGCCGCTCGCAAGTCAGGGGAAGTGAGATGGGTCGTCCTCCAAACGCTATCGCTGCCGCT
Source organism: Candidatus Acidiferrales bacterium (assembly GCA_030038535.1). Lineage (GTDB taxonomy): Bacteria > Acidobacteriota > Terriglobia > Acidiferrales > UBA7541 > JOPF136. The sequence continues at coordinate 12,137 of JASHSV010000266.1, read as the reverse complement.
GGCGCAGCTTCCGCTGTGCCTTCGCTTAAGAAGTACGACGCGAAGCAGGCCGAGAAATCCTCCTCGCAGGACCGTCCCGGCGTCTGGTTGGTTCGCGGCATCCTCCTGGCGTCCTTCGTCGTGGTCTGCGTCCACTTCCAGCCCATGGAATTGTCCGAGGAGATGTCTGCGCTGCTGGGTGCCGGCCTCGCACTCGTCGCCGTGCTCTTCCAGATGCAATTGGAACACGTCAGCCTGAGGCGGCTCATTGGCGGTACTGTGGGTGCCCTGGCCGGCCTGCTCGGGGCCCTGCTTGTGAGCCTGGTGCTGGCGCACACGACCATGGCTGTGGTCTTGCGATCCTTCACCAGTGTCGCCGCGCTTCTCATTTTCTCCTATCTCGGACTGGCTATCGGTGCGGCCAAGGGCGACATGCTGAACCTCGACGCTTTTGGAGGCGTCTTCAGCGGTGAACCCGGCGGCACCCAGCAGTGCAAGGTTCTGGACACGAGTGTGATCATCGATGGCCGCATCGCAGACGTCTGCACCGCCCAGTTTCTGGAAGGCACCCTGCTTGTCCCCCAGTTCGTGCTCCGCGAGCTCCAGATGGTCGCGGATTCCGCGGATCCCTTGAAGCGGCAGCGCGGCCGCCGCGGTCTGGAAATCCTTCAGCGCATGCAAAAGAACGAGGCGCTTCGCGTGGAGATCGCCGAAGACGATTTTCCGCAGATCGCCGACGTGGACATGAAGCTGATCGAGGCCGCAAAGCGCTACGGCGCCAAGATCCTCACCAACGATTACAACTTGAACAAGGTGGCCACACTTCAGGGCATCGATGTGCTCAACATCAATCAGCTCGCTAACGCGCTGAAGCCCGTGGTTTTGCCGGGCGAGCCCATGAAAGTGTTCATCCTCCGCGAGGGGAAAGAGTTCGGACAGGGCGTTGCCTATCTGGACGATGGAACGATGGTGGTCGTGGACGGCGGTAGGCGCCTGATCAACCGCGCGGTTGACATCATTGTCACCTCCGTGCACCAGACCACTGCCGGCAAAATGATTTTTGGAAAGGTGGAGGACCGCGGCAGCCAAGCCGTTCCTGCATCGGAAAAAAATGGGCCCGAATCCTCGGCCCAGCGCGGACCGCAAACACCTGCCGAGAGCCGCCCGGCGGATGGGGCAGCGAGCGAGCATGCGCCGCGTCCGGTGTTTCCGGAGTCGGGCCGGCCTTGACGGGATCTCCCGGGGAGTGACTCAGGAAACGCGCAAAACTGCCGCTGATTTTTCTCGCGTCCTTCCCGCCCTCATCCTATGTCGCGCCCCGTCGCACGATCGCTGCTGATTTCTTTCTCTGCGGCGAGCGTTGCGCTAGACTCTTATGCCCCTGACGATGCGAATCGCCGCTATTTTGCCGGCTGCCGGACTCGGAACGCGCATGGGCGCGGGCACGCCCAAGCAGTTCATGGAACTGGACGGGCTGCCGCTCGTCGTTTATACGCTTCGGCGTCTGGCGGAATCGAAGATGCTCACGCATTTCTACATTGCAACACTGCCGGAGGAAGTAGCGGGATTAGAGCGCCGCTTGGGACAGCAGCGGCTGGCACGTCCGCTGCGCGTCCTGCGTGGCGGGGCGACGCGCCAGGAGTCGGTAGCGCGGGCCCTCGCCGAAGTGCCCGCGGATTCGGATTTCGTGCTCGTCCACGATGCGGTTCGGCCGCTGGTCACACGCGAGCATGTGGAGCGCGTCATCGAGCAGGCTCAGGCCTGCGGCGCAGCTATCCTGGGCATTCCGGCAACGGACACCATCAAGGAAGTGAAGCGCTCCAGCCTGCCCAAAGACGTGGCCCTCATCACCGCCACCATTCATCGCGAGCGCATCGTCCTGGCGCAGACGCCGCAAGTTTTCCAAACCGCGCTCCTCAAGGAGGCATTTTTGCGCGCGGCGCAGGATGGGTTCACGGCTTCGGACGAAGCGGCGCTGGTCGAACGGCTGGGACACGAGGTGCGCGTCGTGCACGGCTCGGAACGCAACCTGAAAATCACCCGTCCCGGAGATCTGGAGCTGGCCCGTTTTTATCTCCAGCAGGAACGCGTGCAGGCATGACTCGCTCCGGTATCGGGTACGATTTACACCGTCTGGCCGAGGGACGGCCGCTCGTCCTCGGCGGCATCACGGTTCCATTCGAAAAAGGGCCCGTTGGTCACTCCGACGGGGACGTGCTTGCTCACGCCATCTGCGATGCGTTGCTGGGCGCCGCGGGAGCGGGCGACATTGGCACACACTTTCCGGACACAGACCCGAAGTGGAGGGGCGCTGCGAGCCTCAGATTTCTGGAGCACGCGCGTTTGCTGGTTGACCAGCGCGGCCTGAAGATTTCACATATCGACGCAGTGGTGATTTGCGAGCGGCCGAGGCTCGGGCCGCATTTTCCCGCTATGCGTGAGACGCTGGCGCGTGCCCTGGGTATCGCAGCGGACGCTGTACATCTAAAGGCGAAAACGAACGAAGGGGTGGACGCCGTGGGGCGCGGCGAAGCAATTGCAGCGTATGCCATCGCCACTCTGGAATCCTGAGCTACTTAAATGCAACCGCTCTCCGAGACCGGGCATTTGACGGGCCGGTCATCACTATTCACGGCACAAGACGTGCAAACGATTGCCGAGCGGCGCGGATGGGTGCCGGCCGGCAGTGCGGACGAGTCGCAAAATCCGGCTATGGCCACGCGGCATGCCTGGATGGCGGACGCTGCGCAACTACTAGGCGCCCAGGTTTCTGATCCGGCCGCGCTGGAAGCGCTTTTGGAGCGGGTCTTTCAGTACGATGCCAGTGAAAATCTGATGCGGCCGGAGAATCATGCGGTGATGGCCCGCGAGGGTGCGCGGCACGTCCTGCGGGAGTTGGCTTCTCTGGTCCTGGATTCGGTTCAGATGAATTCCGACCGCTACAAGGAGATTGTGACCGCACTGAAGGAGCGCACCGGGCGGCGTGGACAGGAGCTGTTCCATCCCCTGCGCTTGGCACTCGCCGGCCGGGCTGGGGAGGGGGAATTCGACCGCGTGATCTTATTGTTGGATGGCGCGGCGTGCCTCTCCTGGAAAGTGCACGTGAAGAACTGCAGGGAGCGGATCCTGGAATTTTGTGCTGCGTTCAATTGATGGGGATTACGGCGAGAAAATGGAGCGGCTGACGGGTATTCATGCGTCGCGTGAGGCACTCGCTTCGGGACGGGCTCTCGAGCGCATCCTTGTCGCCCGCGGGCGGCACGGAGAGCGTGTGGAAGAATTAGTGCGGCTGGCGCGAGAAGCAGGCGTTCCGGTCCGATTTGAGGACCGCGTTCAGTTGGATCGCATGGTGGGCAGCCAGGATCATCAAGGCGTGGTGGCTCTGGTAGCAGCAAGGCCAGCCGGAAGGCTGGAGGACTTGATCGCAGGCGCCGAGGCAGACGCGCTCCTCGTGCTGCTGGACGGGATCGAGGATCCGAGGAATCTGGGCGCCATTGCGCGCAGCGCCCTGGCAGCCGGAGCAGCGGGACTGGTGATTGCCGAGCGGCGCGCCGCCGGCTTGACTGCTACCGCATCACGCGCGGCAGCCGGCGCGCTCGAACATCTACGGGTGGCGCGAGTTAAGAATATCGCGCGGGCCATGGAGGAATTGAAGGAGGCGGGTTGGTGGTTGGTGGGACTCGATGAGCGCGCGGAAAAGCTGCATACCGAGCAGGACTTCACGGGAAAAATCGCACTGGTGATGGGCGGCGAAGGGAAAGGCCTGCATGAACTGGTCCGGAAGCGCTGCGACTTCGTGGTTGCGATCCCTACCTCTGGGCCAGTGCGGTCGCTCAATGTTTCCGTTGCTGCGGCGGTGGTCTTGTTCGAGGCTGTGCGGCAGAGGCGCGCGAAGAGCGGCCAGAAGCGGTGAACGCTGCCGATGGGCCCCAGGGATGCCACCGGACGGATGTTCGCGACCAGTGGTTACGAATCGTATTGCAGCAGAGAATGCACCTGAAGATCTCCCAGTTTCTTACGGCCGTTCAGAAACGTGAGTTCCACGATAAAGGCGGCGCTTGCAACCTCGCCTCCAAGCTGGCGGATGAGGGCAGAGGCTGCGGCTGCGGTCCCGCCGGTCGCCAACAGATCGTCAATCAGCAGAACGCGCTGGCCGTGACTCACGGCGTCCTGATGGATTTCGAGCGTGTCGGTGCCGTATTCGAGGTCGTAGGTGACGCGTGAGGTCTTCCAGGGGAGTTTTTTCGGTTTGCGGATAGGCACAAAACCGGTGCCCAAGCGGAGCGCCACGGCGGGCGCGAGAATAAAGCCGCGGGCCTCGATGCCAGCGACAACATCGATCTTCGAACCGCCGAAGCGCTCGGCGAGACTATCCACCACAGTGCGCAATCCTTTCGGGTCTGCGACCAGCGTGGTGAGGTCGTAGAACAGTATGCCGGGCTTGGGCCAGTCGGGAACCTCGCGAATCAGCTTTTTCAAATGGTCCATCGGGATCGTTCTCTCCTCGGAGTGGAGCCTGTGTTCACTCCTCTTCAATCGCGAAGCCGTCGGAATGTCGCGGCACCATCTCCGCATCCTCCTCCATCACACGAGAGACGCGCGCCGCGTTGGGGCCGCGTTCGAGCGCCGCGCGCAGATCATCGTGCTGGCCGGCATCGCCGATGGCGTAAACTTCCACGCGGCCGTCCCGAAGATTTCGCACGAATCCCGCAATGCCCAGGCGCTGTGCCACGCGGACGGCGAAGAACCGGTAGCCAACGCCCTGCACCTCGCCTGAAATGAAGTAGCGCTTTGCCGTCATGTGCGCGCTGCGCGCGAGCGCCGGGACCTCCCGAAGTAGAAATTGTAGCAGAGGTGCTGCGGCGGGGCGGGAAGCGAGTATCTCCGGCTGGCCGCTCGGCGAAGGCCCATGCCAGAATGTAGGCCCCATGCAGAAGAGAATAACGCTGCGCGGAATTGCGCTCAGGTGCACCGCCATTTTGGGATACGCCGCGGGATGTGTGGGCATGTTGCAGCCAGCGGCGCCCGGTACCGCAGCGCGCCCGCAGTCACCGGCAGATGGGCCTAGCCAAGTGGAAGCGGGGCACCAAATTCCAACGGGGCAAGGCCTGGTGCGTGTGGTAATTCATGGGACTTATCCGGAGTTGCAGGTGGACGGCAAACCCTTCTTTATCAACTCCGCGGAGTTTTTTTACGCGCGAATCCCGCGAAACCTGTGGGAACCCAGCTTGGAGCGCTATCGCGATCTGGGCATCAATACGATCACGCTATCCATCCCGTGGAACTGGCACGAGCCGCGAGAGGGCGAGTTCGATTTTGAGGGTCATACGCGTCCGGGCCGGGACCTGCGAGGATTGCTGAAGCTTGTTGCAAGCATGGGATTCCGACTCATCGCACGGCCTGGCCCCAGAGTGGCCGGCGAGTGGCGCACCGGAGGCTACCCCGGCTGGCTGCTTGAAAGGCCCGACTATCGCATGCCGATGACGGACCGGCTGGAGGGGCGCGAGCCGCCTGCCGCGGAACTCGAGGACGTAGATGCGGAGCGTGGAGCGCGAATGTGGCTCGAGGCTGTAGCCCGCGAACTTGTGCCCTACGGCACTGAAGCAAGCATAAGCGTCGCGGCGGAAGAATCCGCAGGTGCGAAGGCCAGCGGCGTCAAGAGAGAGCGCTCTGGCCCATTGCTGTTTGTTCAGGTGGCGGAGGCACTAGACGCCGATCGGGCGAATCCAGTTGGCGCCGGATCCTGGAAATACGTGGAAACACTCTGCGGCATCTTGGCCCGTTCGGGGCTGGACACGCCCTGCCTCGCTGTGACGACACAGCCCCTAGCAGCCGCAGCAGGTGCCGCGCTGTCTCCGCCCGTGCCCGCGATGGGAAATTGGTTTCTCGGTCCGTCCATCCCGGGTGCTGCTGAGGATAAAAGGCTTTCGCCCCTAAACGTCGCGGAACTCGAGATCATGGAAACCTCTCTGGCCGCGCAGCCGGGATTCCCGCCCGTGCTCGTCGAGTTCAGTCCGGGCTGGCACGCGCCGGAAGACGATGCACGGCCTGAGCGCATCGCTCCGGGAAGCATCCGCATGAGTACTCATCTCCTGCTCGGCTATGGGCTGCGGGGACTGAGTTTGTTTCCACTGCAGGATTCGCTGACGCCGGGCGGATACGGGACACCGGATGCGAACCGGTTCTTTCGTTGGGATGCCGCGCTGGCGCTGAACGGCTCGAAGCAACCCGCGGCGCACGAGGTGCAGCGGGTTGGAGATTGGCTGGGCACGTGGGGTAGCCAGCTGGCCGCATCGCACCGGCGCGCGGATTTTGGATTGGTGAATCCCCTGTTGTCGCTGCCGGACGGACGTCTCGAACGCACCGACGTCCGCACGATCACCAACATCACCATGCAGATTGAGCGGCTGGCGCAGTACGCGGCCATGTCGCCCGAGATTGTGGACCCACAAAATCAGCCAGCCGAGCAGTTGTTGCGCCACGCCCTGCTGCTTTTTCCCGTTTACAAGCCGGAAGAGCCGTCGTACGCGCTCACTCCGCAGGCCCAACGCGCTCTCGCCGCCTACGTCCGGGGCGGTGGAGTGCTTGTGTGCTTTCCGGGGCGTCCGGCGGGAGCGGTATTCGAGGAGATGGAGGCCGGGGCCTCGGCGGAATCGGACGATTTGCCGGAGGGGACCAAGATGTGGCGCTTCGGCGCGGGCCGGTTCCTGGTGTTGGCGAAGGATTTCTATTCCTGGGTGTCGGTTCGCGAGGATTATGAGGAGGGAATAAAACATTTGGAATCGTCGTTCGCCCGCAGCCTGTTGGAAGCCGTGCTAAAGACCGCCGGGGTGCAGCCGGCCGTTCGCCGCGCAGCCCCGGAAGCGGAAGCAGCGGAGCTTGTGGCCAGCGAACTGGTGAGCAATGAGGGGACCTTGCCACTCAGCGACCGCTCGGGAGGGCAAGGCTGGCTGAGCGTCGTGAATTTGAGCTATGAGAAAGGAGCCAACGAGACGCTAGAAGTGCTCTCTCCGCGAGCCTCCGCGCACACCAAGAAGATCGCAGCCGGTGACTGGATCGCAGTGCCGGTGAAACTTCCGCCGCGAGAGGGGCTGCTGTTGCCGGTTGAACTGGAATTGTGTCTCGAGCCGGCAGTGGGGATGGAGTGCGAGGACCGGGTGATTTCTTCCGGTGCGGAACTGGTGCGCGCCGAGCGCGAAAAAAAGGGGATGCTCCTTACCTTCTACGCGCCCACAAAGGGTTCGGCCCGCATTCATCTGGCGGCGCGTCCGGAACGCATGGAAGTGGACGATACGCCGGCCCAGGCGCAATGGACAAGGGGGACGAACGAACTGGTTGTGGACATGCTGCGCGGGGCATCACCGCAGTTTCAGCACGAGCTCCGGCTGCCATTGTCGTACCAGCCGGCATTGCCGGAAAGACCGAAGGTGGAGGGGCGGCATACCGCGCCGGCGCACTTTCGTTACTCTCCTGCAGGCGGGGTGCGCCTGCCGCTCGGCGAGGACGAGTCTCTGCTCTCGAATCCGCCGCTGTTTGTATTTCGCAAGGGAGAGGAAGGGTCGCTGTGGGTGCTGGCGGAAAACGCAGGCGGGCAAGGGGGAAGCGTCCAGGTGGAAACAACGGGGCAGTTTAACGCTTCGACCCGGACGTACGTGAGCGGGAACGAGATGCGCAGCATCAATTTGAGGCTTCCCGCTTCGGCCGTGGAGAAGGCCGCGGCAGAGGCGCCCGCGGCGGACGGGCTTTATCACGGCGTGCTGCATTTCGCCGCCGGCGCGGACACCGAGGAGCTGCCTGTCTCCTACGCCATTCTGCCTGAGAGGGGAACAGTCGGTTATCAGTTCGATTTCAACGGCAGCGGGAGCGCGGATTGGGTGCTAGAAAATTCGGAAGTGCGCGCGATTGTTTCTCCTGCGGAGGGCGGCCGGATCATCGGGCTAGCGGAGAAACCGTTGGAGCGCAATCTGGCGTCCACGATGGGGCTGCTCGAGGATGCATTCGCGTTCACGCCGAATCCTGAGGGCCTGCCGCGAGAAATGGCTCGCGGGCGTGCCGGCACATTCAACCGGAGCTATGTGGCGGAGTGGATTCCGGGGGCGGACGGGCCCGCGCTGCTGCTCCGCTACGACGCGCCGGATGTATATCCTCATGGCGCGAGAATCGAAAAGACCGCGCGGCTGACCGGCGAGCGCACGCTCGCGGTGGAATACCGAGTTTCGATGCTGCCCGCGGACACGCAGCGGTTGGCTGATGAAGCGGCGGGCAAAATCTTCGCCGCGCCGGTGCCGCAGAAGGCGGTCCCTCAATCCTTCGAAATTCTCAACTCCATTCCCGCAGCCGACGGAGGCGCGAGCGGCACGGAGTTTTGCTGGAAGAAGTCCGGAGCGGACGCGAAGGGCGGCGCAAGAGAGGAACATTGCGAGCGGTTCGAGCCGGGCGGCGCGGCGATTTCGCCGCCGGCGGGAGTCCGGCAGATCGAGATCCGCCAGCCGCGACGCGCGGGGCTTGTGATCGAGTGGGACGGCGGGGGTGCACGGCTGACGCTCGAGCCGAAACAGTACAGTGTGCTCGTGCGGCTCGCGTTTCCGCCGCTCGATCCAGGCGGCGCAGCCTCAGCCTTTCGCATCGAATTCAGTGTGAAGGAGGCGCCGTGAGAGGTGACGTGGCGGCGACGGTCCGGAAGCGGCAAGGTGGGCCGCGGGGACTGATTCTGCTCGCGGCACTCGCCGCCTGGCCCCTGCCGACGGCCGCGCAGCAGGCGCCGCCCGACAATCCGCTCACGCCGGCGCCCCCGCACCAGGTTCACGTGATCCCGCGGGAAGGGCGCGCGGAGACCGCGCCGATTCCGCCGGAAAAGATCATCGAGGGTTTTACGGCGCATTCCGACGAGTATCTCCGCGCCCACACGATGTACGGGTTCAAGCGCTCGGTGCGCGTGCAGCTCTTCAGTCCCGGCGGCGAGAAGGGGCCCGAGGCGCACCAGGAGAGCGAAGTGTTCCTGGCGGACAATGGCAGGCGTTACGAGCGCTCGACGCAGGAGGGGGGGCAGCGCTTCCTGGACACAAAAACCGGATCGGTAGACATGCAGAAATCGGCGCAGGTGCCGCTGTTTCCACTCACCGCGAACCAGATGCAGTATTACGACCTGAAGTACATGGGGTCGCAGCCGCTCGACGAGCTGACCACGTACATTTTTCAAGTAAAGCCGAAGAAGCTGCTGCAGGACTATCGGCTGTTCAACGGCATTGTGTATGTGGACGACCAGGATCTGGCCATCGTGAAGCTGTATGGGGCGTGGAAGTCGCTGGCGGACGAGGTTGCGGACAATTCCGCGGAACGTGGGGTCCCTTTTTCGGTGTACGAGATGTACTACGAAAATGTCGGCGGAAAATATTGGTTTCCGACGTATATCCGATCCGATGCCTACGTGCATACGAAAGAGGGCGACGTGCAATACCGGCTGACGGTGCGGATGACGGATTTCAAGGTCGTGCCGCCGGTTGCGGCTCCCGGGGGCGCCGCAGCGGAGTCCGGACGGGCAAGTCCAGCCGCGCCAGCGGCGAATCCGCAGAAGCCCGAAGCAAACGGCCCCACAAAGCCGCGCGGCTGACGTTCCACCGGCGCCGCAGGCTAGAAAACCCACACCAGGGACGAGCTTAAAGCGATAATCCGGTGTAGCAGTTTGGTCGGAGGAGGCGCCGGCATGGGCACCAAAGAAACCATTGTGGAGCTGAACGCGGAATTTGGAATCGCAAGCGTGGCCCGTGTGGTGGAAGGCAAAGGCGGGCTGCCCAAGGTTGAGGTGACGTGTACGGCGGCGACAGGAGAAATGTACCTGCTGGGAGGAGAAGTCACGTCGTGGAAGCCGCGCGGGCGAGAAGAGACGCTGTTTGTGAGCGCGGCCTCGAAATGGGAAGGCGGAAAGGCGATTCGCGGCGGAGTGCCGGTTTGTTTTCCGTGGTTCGGGAACAAAGCAGATGATCCAAAGGCACCGGCACATGGATTCGTTCGCGCGAAGGCGTGGAGGCTGGATTCCATCGAGCGAAAGGGCGATGCGGTGACGGTGAGCATGTCCATTACGAGCGACGAAGGAACGAAGAAATGGTGGCCGGCGGAGTTCCGGCTGGTGCAGCGGACGACGTTTGGCGCCGAGCTGGTGATGGAACTCGAAATGACGAATTCGGGAAGCGCGCCGCAGCGATTCGAAGAGGCACTGCACACGTATTTCCGCGTGGGCGACATCACGAAAGCACGGGTGCGCGGCCTGGACGGGATTCGCTACATCGACAAGACGGACGGTTTCCGTGAGAAGAGGCAACAGGGAGACGTGGTGATCGGTAAAGAGACGGATAACGTGTATCTGGACACCGCACACGCAGTGGAGATCGAGGATCCGGCGATGGGGCGGCGAATTCGCGTGAGCAAAGAAAATTCACTGGCGACGGTGGTGTGGAACCCGTGGATCGAGAAAGCGAAGGCCATGTCCGATATGGGCGATGAGGAATGGAGGCAGTTTGTGTGCGTCGAGACGTGCAATGTGGCAAAGCACGCGGTGGGGCTGGAGGCGGGTGCGCAACACCGGATGCGGGCGGCCATCACGATCTCGAAATTTTGACCGAGTCGATCAGCGCAGAGTGAGCGCAAGCAAAAATTGAAAGGGCTTGTTTCTGGCCCATCGGTAGGTTTCGAACTCGCGGTCGAGCGTCAGAATCTGTCCTGTTTCGTATTCACCGGCAAGAGCAACGAGACAAGCGTCGGCGAAGTCGATTTTCCGGTCCCGGTACTTCCGCAGGATGGCTTCCACGACTGTGGCCTGGTGCGAAATCTGAAATGGAACCTGGAAGTTCCCCACAGATACGTTTCTGAGGATCGCTTCCCGCGCGCCAGGCAAATTTCGGAGCAAGTGGCAGCTTTCGGTAATCACAGCCTCACAAGTAATCAGAGGCCCCTCTATAGATTGCACAGCATCTGCGCACGCACGATGGAACCGCTCGCTTCGGTCGAGGAGCGCCACAATCACGCTGCTGTCGAGCAGTATTGGTTTCACTAACCGAGATCTCTGAGATGCTCTTTGTTCGAGCCCAAGTCCGGGATTCCCGATTGAAACCTTCCCAGCCCGAGAATCGCCTTCTTATTTCTGCGCAGGCGGCTTGCGTGCAGAGCGCGGATTCCCTCGCGTACAACCTGCGAAGGGCTCCAGCCGAGTTCCCGGGTCAGGGCCGATAACAGTTTTTGTGACCTAGCGTCTAACCGTGCCTGAATCCTTGAAGTCATGATGCGATTGTACTACAAATCTGCATTTGTATGACGGCTTTTGTGACATTCCTCTCAAGATTCGGTCAGGCCCAGTAGGTGCGGTCGAGGGTGCGGTACTGGATGGCCTCGCTCAAGTGCTTCGGCTCGATGTCGGGCGCGCCCGACAGGTCGGCGATGGTGCGAGCGACCTTGAGAATGCGGTCGTGGGCGCGGGCGGAGAGGCCCAGGCGGGCCATGGCAGATTCGAGCAGCTTTTCCGATTCCGCGGAGATGGCGGCGTATTTGCGGATGAGTTTGGGCGGCATCTGGGCGTTGGCATAGAGATTCTTCTCGCCGGCAAAACGCGCGGCCTGGCGCCCGCGCGCCTGGACGACACGCGCGCGCACTTCCGCGGAATCTTCGCCGTGCGAGCCCTCGCGCAGCTCGCGGTACCTGACGGCGGGCACTTCAATGTGGATATCGATGCGGTCGAGCAGCGGGCCGGAGACTTTGGAGACGTAGCGCTGGATTTGCGGCGGCGTGCAATGGCACTCACGGGCGCTATCGCCGAAATAGCCGCAGGGGCAGGGATTCATGGCCGCGGCGAGCATGAAGCGCGCGGGAAACGAAACGGAGATGGCGGCGCGGGCGATATTGACGATGCCGTCTTCGAGGGGCTGGCGCATGACCTCGAGCACGTTGCGCTGGAATTCGGGCAGCTCATCGAGGAAGAGGACGCCATTGTGGCCGAGCGAGACTTCGCCGGGCCGGGGGATGGCGCCGCCGCCGATGAGGCCGGCATCGCTGATGGTGTGATGCGGAGAGCGGAAGGGACGAGTGGCGGTGAGGCCGCGTCCTTCTTCGAGCACGCCGGCGACGCTGTGGATGCGCGTGGTCTCGATGGCCTCTTCGAGGGACATGGG
>JASHSV010000265.1 GCA_030038535.1 Candidatus Acidiferrales bacterium | reverse complement strand
TTGCTTCCTGACCGTTCCTGGCTTCCATGACTTCGAATCCAGCCTGGAAAAGCGAAGTGCGCAAGACCCGGCGAATCTGGGGCTCGTCGTCAACGACCAGAATACTGTGGTTGCTCATGGGCGCGAGCGAATGCGCGGAACAGGCCGCCGCGTGAGCCGGGAAGCACTCGCCCTGGGCCGGCGCAAGCTGTCAGTCTCGGATGGCGCGGTCTTCTCCCATCCCTCTACGGGGAAGATGGTAGGCAAAGCGGCCTAAGAAAGGCGCGAGCCTTTTGTTAGGACTGCGTAAAGCCACGGTCCGGCGGCGTGCAGGGTAAATCCGAACGGAAGATGCGGATGATTGAGCGGGGCACAGGCAAGAAACGGCTGTGGCGTACTGGTACGAAGGTCCAGCGGGGGTGGTGGGAGATGGCACTACAGTACAGGCCCGAATGGGGCCATTGACACCCCCCCATCCATTTGACACTATCGAACTTAGAATGATGACTCGGGCGCAGTGTTTCTGCGCAGAGCGTGGGTGTGTTTGTGTGCCCACGACGCGACAGGTGTGTCCTGAGGGCGCGGTTTTTTCGGAATCCGGGAGCTCGCTGCCATCTTAAAAAAGATCGGCAAATTCGAGATCATTGGCGAGCTGGGTCGCGGCGCCATGGGGGTGGTGTACCGCGGGAAAGACCCCTTCATCGGCCGCACGGTCGCGATTAAAACCATTACTGGTAATTTCACCGACAACCCAGACCTGCTGGAGCGGTTCTACCGCGAGGCGCGGGCCGCAGGCGGCCTTCAGCACCCGAATATCGTCACGATTTACGACATGGGAGAAGACAGCGGGACTCCCTACATCGCGATGGAGCTGCTCGAAGGCGACGACCTCGGGCACATCGTGGAAAAGGAAAAGGAAGAAGGGGGAGCGGCGCCGCTGCCCGCCTCCATCAAGCTGAGCTACATCACGCAGGTGTGCCGTGCGCTGGAGTACGCGCATAAACGGAACATCGTCCACCGCGACATCAAGCCGGGCAACATCGTGGTGACAAACGAAGGCACCGTGAAGGTGGTGGACTTCGGAATCGCCCGGCTGACGGACACCTCCTCGACGTCCTCGGGAATGCTAATCGGCACAATCGACTACATGTCGCCCGAGCAGATCCGGGGCGAAAAGGTGGACGGCCGGTCGGACATCTGGGCGGTGGGCGTGATGATGTACGAAGTGCTCACGTACACCAAGCCATTCCAGGGCGGCAACATCACCGCGGTGATGTTTGCCATCGTCAGCCAGGAACCGAAACCGATCCGCGACCTGCGTCCCGATCTGCCGCCCGAGCTGGACGACGTGATGCGGCGGATCTTCAAGAAGGAACCCGCCGAGCGCTACCAGAACATGGAGGAACTGCTGGGCGAGCTGGACCCCATCGCCCGGAAGATGCAGCAGGAAAGCGTGGGCGTGCTGGTGAGCCAGAGCGAGGCTCTGTACGACCAGGGAGATTTCCAGCGCGCGAAAGAAATGCTGAAGCAGGCGCTGGTGCTGGACACGGCGCACCTGCACGCGAAGACGCTGCTGGACAAGGTGAATTCCGCCATCCGGCAGAGCGAAGTGCGGCCGAAGCTGGACGCGATGGTGGCGAAAGCGGAAGAAGCGTTCCAGGCCGGAAACCTGGACGATGCGCGGCGCCAGGCGGACGCGGCGCTGCACATGGATTCGAATTTCACGCCTGCGCGCGAGCTGCTGGGGAAGCTGCAAGAAGCGGAGATGCAGCTGAAGATCGTGCAGACGGGCCTGCGCGAAGCCCGGCAAAAGCTGGCCGAAGGCAACCTGACGGAAGCGGACCTCTCGCTCGAACGCGTATTGAAAGCATCGCCGGAAAATGAGGAAGCGCGATCGCTCCACAAGCAAATCATCGAGGAGAAGGAACGCCGCACAAAGCGCAAGCAGCTCGCCGACGGCGTGCAGCGGGCCCGGCAGCTCTGGACAGCGCAGCAGTTTGACGAAGCGATGAAGGTGCTGGGCGGGCTGGAAAAGGATTTCCCCGGCGAATCGGAAGTCGTGAAGCTGCTGGAAGCCGTCAAGGCGGACAAATCGCAAGACGAGATCCAGCGGGCGCTGGCCGAGGCGCGGAAGCAGCTGGGAGCGCAGTCGTTCAATGAGGCCCTGAGCACGCTGGACAAGCTGCTGCAGAAGTATCCGAACGAATCGGCGGCGGTGAAGCTGCGCGAGCTGGTGCTGCAGGAGCGCACCGAACACGCGCGGCAACTGCGGCTGCAGAAGGAACTAGAGAGCCTCAAGCGGCAGGTGAACGAGGAAAAGTTCGCGGACGCGATTTCGAACGGCGAGGCGCTGCTGAAGGAGTTTCCGGACGACTTCGAGCTGGGCCGCCTGATCGAGTTCGCCAAGGCGCAGCGCGCGCAGCAGGACGTGCTGAAGCGCCGGCAGTCGCGGCACCAGGAAGTCAACAATCTGGTGCAGGACGGCAATTTCGACGGGGCACTGGCGGCCTGCAAGGAAGCGCTGAAGGATTTTCCGGGTGACGCGGAGTTCAAACAGCGGCTCGAACAAATCACGACACAGCAGAAGGAAGCCAAGAACCGCGAGCGGCAGAGGCTGCTGGACGAGCGGCTGCGCCAGATGAAGGTGGCCATCGAGCGGGGCGACCTGACCGGGGCAATCGACATCGGCAACCAGACGGTGACGGTGACCGGGAAGGACACGGACCTCACCAAGCTGATCGAAATGGCCAAGCAGGAGCGCTCCCTACGCGACCTGCGGCGGAGGCACGACGAGCAAACGCTAAAGGCCATCGACCTGCTCGAAGACAAGAAGTTCGACGAAGCGGCAAAGATCCTGCGCGTGCTGGAGCGCGACGACATTTTGGACGCGCGGGTAGCCGCGCTGATGCGCCACGCCGAAGACAAGCGCGTGCCTGCCCGAGAGGATCTGGCACTGTGGCGGAGCAAGCCGGTGCTGCCCGGCGAGGGCGAGGCGGGCGAGCTAGAGAAGACCCGGATCGGAGGACTGGGCAGGCCGGGTCCGGTGCCTACGCCGAGCGACGCGGGTGCGAAAACGCGCGTGTTCCGCCCGAGCGCGGAAGTCGCTGACGAAGCCACGGTCAAGTCCAAGACGCCTCTGGTGCCAACTCCCTCACCCCCGGTGGCCGCCCCCGTGGCCATGAATGCGGCTGTGGCCAGTCCGCCGACGCCGGTGGAGGAGAAGACGACGATTGTTCCTCCGATCGACGAGAGGACGGCGATCGCGCCTCCCAAGACCAAAGAAGACAAGAAGAAGCAGAAGGAGCGCGAGAGGGAAGAGGAAAAGGCCAAGAAAGCCGAGCTACCGATTGCCGCTGCAGCGGCCCCGGTGATCGCGCCTCCGGCTCCGCCGAAGCCTGAACCGAAGCCGGACATAAGGCCGGAGATCAAACCGGAGGTCAAGCCGGCCGCGCCGCCTGCGCCTCCGCCCCCGGCGCCGAAGCCCGCCGTGCAAGCGGCGGCGCCGGCTGCACCTCCGCCCATCAAGGAACCGCCCGCGAAACCTGCGTTCGAGGAGCGCAAAGAGGCTCCGCCGAAGGCTCCTGCATTCGAACCCATGGTCGAGGCTGCCCCGAAGAAGGGCGGCATGGGGATGATTATCGGGGGAGCGGTAGCCGTGGTAGTGATCGCTGTAGGCGCTTACGTCGTGCTGCACAAGCCGGCAGCCGAGACGACGGGAACGGGGACGGGAGCGACTTCCGGGATTGCGACCTCCGCCACGAGTGGAGGCCCCTCTTCGACGGAGACCACGCATCCGCCGACTCCGCCTCCTCCGGTGGTCCAGACCGGACCTGCGGCTGCCGTAGTGAA
>JASHSV010000264.1 GCA_030038535.1 Candidatus Acidiferrales bacterium | reverse complement strand
TCCGCGTTGCGCGCCAGCTTGGACGGCAGCAGGGGGATCCGCTCGAAGCGGCGTTTGAGCGCGGGCAAGAGCGCCTCCGCCGCGATCCCCTTTGCACCATCTTCCCTGAGGTAACGGCAGAGCATCTGGCCCACCAGGTCCATGCTGGGCCAGTGTTCCTCGCGAAGGTCGAGCACGACGCCCGCGCGAATCGTTTTTTCCCCTTCGAGGGAGGGCGAGGGGGAAGCCAGCCCAATGCCCTGCGCCGTGCCGCCGGTCGCGCGGGCCTGCTCGCCGATTTCCTCCGTCATGGGGCCAATACCACGCACAGCGAGAAACACACCTTGGCTTGCACCGCGAAAGGAAGCATCTGCGTCAATCGTTCCAGATAGTGGCTGGGACGGCACCAGGAACTGGAGGCCATGCGGTTGATGCCCATATGCCCGGTGAGGAACGGTGTCCCCCAAAGCGAGAGACGCTCGACCGTCAATCCCGCCTGCGACGCCAGATGCACCATTTCGGCCGGTGTGAGCAGGAACAGATGGCCGTCGGCGTCGGGTTTGAACTCTTCCCGCTCCAAGACGCCGAAATCCCGGATCGTGGAATGCGTCGGGAGCGTGTTGCGAAAATACGAACCATTCGGAGTGGTGAGGAGGATGCGGCCGCCCGGAGCGACAAATCTCTTGAGCTGTTTCAGGAATTCGACGGTATGGGCAACATGCTCAACAATCTCGCAGGCGATGACCAAGTCATAGAGGCCCGTCACTTTCGGATCGAGATCGAACAGATTGCCGGGCCTGCACTGAATGCTCTCGGCGTTTTGAAACTCGCGCAGAGCATTTTCCAGGTTTTCTTTGCGCAAATCGTTGGCGGTTACGGTGCAGCCCCGTGCCGCAAGACTCGCGCACAATGCCCCGTCGCCGGCCGCGATCTCGAGAACCGACTTGGGCTTGAGCTCCAGCGCATCCGACAAAGCGATCAGCGCTCTCATCCTGGCGTAGGCGTGATAGGAGGGAGGCCAGGCGGCCCTGAAGTTCCAGCCGCCTTCATCGCTCGCGGTTTCCTTGAGCGGCCGGATGCGGCTCAGTCCGCGGCGGCACACATCCCGGAACAGACCATACTCCGGGAACCGAACGCCGGCCCATTTTTCGCTGATGGTCATGTCAGTCTGGGACCCGCGTTGCTCAATTCCGCGGACGGACTTGCTACGCCTGCGAGGATCGGCTCCAGTTGGTCGAGATGGCCCTGCAGCGTGAATCGGCGGGCGGTATTCAGCGCTTCCTCGGAGAGCCTCCGATAGTGTTCTGGATCGCGTAAGGCGCGCACGATGGCCGCGGCCAATCCCTCCGCGGTCGGCGGGTCTGAGGGAGCAAGCTCGCCGCTGACACCGGGGATCAACCAATCCGGAATTCCGCCCACGTCAAACGCGGCGGCGGGGACCGCCTGGAGCCCCGCTTCGACCCCCACTAACCCAAACGGTTCCGGCCACACGCTCGGCACCACAAGCAGGTCGGTTTCGCCCAGCAATTCGGTTTTTTCCGCTGGGCCGATCCATCCGGCGTGGCGAAGCTCCACGCCCAGGGCACGAGCCGATTCGAGCACGCGAGAGAGTTCCGGCCCATCGCCCGCGATCGTGAGCGCAAGAGGCTGGTTGAGATCGCGAGAGGCGCGTGCCACCGCGCGTACGAGATAGTGGCCGCCTTTGATATCCGTCAGCCGGCCCAGGAACAAGATCCGGCGCAGTCCTGAAGCGCCACTGCGACCTTCACGGGCGGGCGGTCCCGAGTTTTCCGCGGCCGGCAAATGAACCAGGTGCAGCCGGTCCGGGTTAACGCCATTCCCGAAGTACTCGCTGTGCATGTGCTCGCTGGCGACCAGAATGGCCTGCCATCGCCTGAGCCGTGCATGTGTTTCGGTTTGGCGGCGATAGAGACGCAGCATCGTGGCCGGGTTGAGGCCGCCACAGCGGCGCGGAAAATATAAAGCCAGACAGGCCGGTCCGAACCTGCGATGACAAGGCCGCGGCGCAGGAAAACTGTGACACTTCAGGCTGGAGATGCAGGTTCCATAATAATTGTGCGCGTAGAAGGCGGCCGGGTAGGCTTCGAGCAGTGCATTCTCGAGATTGCCGTCTTCCAGGCCCTGGGAGTAAACAAGATCCGGTTGCCACTCCGACGCCTTCCGCAGCGCGTTTTCGCGATTGGTGGCCACCGCACACCACGCCGGCACGCGGCCATCCTGCGGATCGATGGCGCCGGCTGCGGGTTCCCAAGGGTTCTCGTACAACAGCGCGACCGCGTGGTTGCGGCCCATCAACCCCGGGATCAAGACCTGCAGATACCGTTCGACCCCGCCGACGAACGAGCGGTGCGTGGTGGCGATTAGGATTCGCATACCGAGGGCCGGGAGGACTCTCGCTCCGACGCCCGCAGCGCGGCCACGGTGTAGGAAACATCGAAGCGCTCTTGATACAGCTTGCGCGCCGCGCGGCCGATGGCGGTCCGGCCCTCGCGGTCTCTCAGAATCTCGCGCAACAAGCCGGCCAGCATTTGCACGTCGCCGGTAGGAGACAGGACCGCCGCCTGACTGTCCTTCCAGAAGTTCTCGGAAAGCGCGCCGAGGTTGGTCACTACCGCTTTGCCGTGACTCAATCCCAACATGAAGCTTGTGCGGCGGCTGCTGACGCCGTCCGGATAAGGCTGGAGCAGCACGTCGCAGGCCGCGACATGACAGGAAAGATCGGGAGCGTTCAGGCTTCCGGCCGCTTGAATCCGGTCGCTGAGATGCGGATGCCGGCCGGTCAAAGCGTCTCTATAAGCATCGCTTCCCTGCCCCATCAACAATACGGCCGTGGCCGGCTCTTCGGCCAGCGCAAGCAACACGGGTTCCAGAAGCGACGTGATCGAGGAGCCATAAGTGCCGAAATGACCAATGAGAAAGCCCGCTTTCGAGGCATATCGCTCGCGAAGAGCGCACACTTGATCGGGTCGGTCTGTCACCGGAATGTTGCTCGGAATCGGAACCCAGCGGTACGGGATGGCTCGGCCGAGCGCATAGGGGCGCAACCGGCGCTCCCAGTCGGGGATCGACATCCACACGCATTGGGCCTGACTAAGCAATACCACGGTCATCAACCTGTGGACCAGCGCGGCCAGGCTTTGGCGCAGCGAACCCAGGCGGAACCTCAGGAATGGTTCGTGGACCATGATCTCGATTCGGTCGCCGTGCTTCACCGCCCGACGCCTCAACCACAAACAAAAGGGCAGATTCATTGACCGGCAGCCAAAACCGTGTGGCACCCATTGCAACAAGATGCGTCGCGGCGCCGGAAACTGGTTCAGACTTTGGTCCACCAACCGCAGATCTCTGGGACGAATCGCGCCCAGTTCACGGTGTACGGTGACGCCTTCGGGCTGAGGCGGCGTTCCCTCCCCGCCTGGGCACCAAACGTGCACTGCATCCCCATGCGCAGCCAACCCGGCGGCGACTAATGCCGTGTAATCCGCCACGCCTCCCACTTGTGGCGGATATTCGCCGGTGATCACGTGCCACGAGCATTGGACACCCGAGCGGTTGCTTGGGACCTGAACGGCGCGTGGCTCGTCGGACACTGTTTGCACGGGAGTTTGCATTACTTAATCCCGGAATCCTGAAGAGCTCCGCGCGAGACTCTCCTGTTTCAGGTTCCACTCCCAGGCGGTGCGAACCATGTGCTCCAGGGAGTACTGCGGAGACCAGCGCAGCACGCGCACGGCCTTGGATGCGTCGGCTATCAGGCTTACGGGATCGCCGGCGCGGCGCGGACATTCCCGCACGGGAACCTTCCTGCTGGTAACTTGCTCGACCGTCTTAACCATCTCGCGAACGGAGTGGCCGGCGCCGGTCCCTAGATTGAAGGCATCGCTCGGTCCGCCCGCGTCGAGATATCGCAAGGCAGCGACGTGCGCTTCCGCCAGGTCGGTAACATGCAGATAATCGCGGATTGCGGTCCCATCCGGCGTA
Source organism: Candidatus Acidiferrales bacterium (assembly GCA_030038535.1). Classification (GTDB taxonomy): domain Bacteria; phylum Acidobacteriota; class Terriglobia; order Acidiferrales; family UBA7541; genus JOPF136. The sequence continues at coordinate 1,563 of JASHSV010000264.1, read as the reverse complement.
GGGTAGTCGGTACCGTAGATATCTAGGGCGCTCCTTGCGCCGCTTGCCGCCGCCAGCGCCAGCGGAAGCAGATGCGTTTCCGGATCGTGACGCTCGCCGACCTCGCCGTCCGGATCTGCGCCGGCGGCGTTGAAATAGCGCAGGGGCACCGCGCCGAAATGGTGAATGCTACTGTACCAGTGCAGCATCCGTTCCACCATCAGCTTCGATTCACCGTACGGATTTACGGGCCTCTGAACGTGCTTCTCGGAAATAGGAACGTGCTGCGGATCGCCGTAGGTGGCGCAGGTGGAGGAAAACACGATCTTTTTCACCTCCGCTTCGCGCATCGCTTCGAGTAGATTGAGCGTTCCGGCGACGTTGTTGTCGAAATACCGGCCCGGCGCCTCCATGGATTCGCCGACGTAGGCAAATGCCGCGAAATGCATCACCGCATCGATGCCGTATTCTCGCAACGCCTTGCGGACCGCGGTCCGGTCGGCAACATCCGCCACCACCAAAGGCCCCCACTGGACGGCATCGCGAAAACCGCGGCTCAAATTATCCAGCACAACGGGTTGGTAGCCCGCCTGGGCGAGTGCTTTGGCGGCGTGGCTGCCGATGTAGCCAGCGCCTCCGGTAACTAAGACTGCCACGGTTTCTCGCTTCCTTTCAGCACAAGACTTTGGCCGGCACTTTGGAATAGAACCAGTCGGAAAGCAGTTGCAACTGTGCGGGTCCTGCGTAGCGTTCCACGTCGGCGCGAGCCTGGCGGCCCATCTCGCACAATTCCTCGCGGCGATCGAGCGCGTCTTGGAGCGCTGCTGCCAGCGGCTCAACCTGCGCCGCCGGGATCACCCAGCCGCTCTGTCCCGGTCGCACGCATTCGGCCGCGCCCGCTTCCTCGGTCACAATCGTGGGCAGGCCGCACGCCAGACCTTCCACCAGCACGAATGGCAATCCGTCTTCGAGCGTAGGGACCACCGCCAATTCGGCCCGCTGGTAGCCGGCCAGCGCGTCGCCGGGCGCGCACTGGATATTCAGGCCGGCGCTCTCGCGCGCGAATAATTGGGCGCAATGACGGTCGCCCGTGGCGCCCACGATTTCGAGCGCGATGTGCTGTGCGCCCACCGCCCGGATGGCTCGGAGAAGATACACGAAGCCCTTGCGCAGATCTAGACTCCCGACAAAGCACACCCGCAGCGGTCCCGCCGGTTTAGGACGCGCCTCCGGCGGCCAGTACCTTTCCAGGTTGATGGTCTGGCGCAGGACGTGGATCTTGTCCGCCGGCACGCCGAACTGAAGCATGGAGCGCAGCCCCCATTCCGAGTACACGCGCACGCGATCCACCAGCTCGTATTCTTCTTCCACCCGGTCCACCATCGCTCGCGAAGGGTGCGCGCTGACTTTCCGGCCAAACCAGCGCAACATTTCCCGCTCCAAGACCTGCTGAAAATTGCGGATATGCCCGTTCGGATTGTCGATGACCGTGGGTACCCCTTCGGCCCGCGCCCATCGCAACGTTTCGAGCGCGACTTGCGTGAAGAGGTAGCAGGAGCGCGCCTGGATTTTTTCAACCTCGCG
>JASHSV010000022.1 GCA_030038535.1 Candidatus Acidiferrales bacterium | reverse complement strand
GTAATACAGCGAAGCCTCCGCGGCACCCGCAGCCTGGAGAAATTGCGTTCCCGTGGGCGAGGACTGCGTGACAATATTCAGTTCCTGGCTGCCCCAATGCGAGGGCATCTGCCGTCCCGCGGAAGCGGGATCGTCCTTTGCACCCACGGCCTGGAGAAACATGGCGAGCGGGGTGACGCCGAGGGTGAGACACAGAGCGCGGTCGCGGTAATAGGGGTAGAAGAAATCGTAGCCGGGCCGCAAGCAGAGCGCCGCGGCCACATTGGCGGCCTCGTGACCCGCCCCGCTGATCTGGAAGAAAATCTTGTTCTGCCGTTTCAGCTGGATTTCGCGGTCGTCGAGTTTCCGCGAGAGGTACATCAGACGGTAGATGCGCAGGAACGTCTCGCGGTCCAGACCGTGGTACTTCTTCGATTCCACGGGAGCTGTCTTCACCTGTGAATGCACGGCCATTCGCACTACCTCATCCGCCCGGAGCCGTACGCGCAGGCCTCTCGTGGAAAGTGATCCGCGCGTCCAAGTTGAGGGGTTTCACTTGATAGCAGGGCCGGGTCATTTTCTGCCCGGAGCCGCATTGTACCAGATTCCGGCTCGGTGTGGCCGAAGGCCGTGCCGAGCTGCCCGGGGCGCGCACTCCCAGTGTAGTGCCAGACTTGCTCGTTGCGCGGCGGGGCATTGCTTGACCTTGCAAAACGGGGCGTGCTAGCTTGCGCATATTCGCGCTGCGATCTACGGTCGGGAGAGCGCCGAGCGCTGAAATATACAGACTGGGTGATAAGCCCGGAAAGGAATGATCGTGGCGAAATCGCACTCCAAAAAGAAGTCCAGCAAGAAAGACCTGAGAAGAGCCAAGAAGCTGCCTTCGGTAAAGACACTAAGATCTACTGGAACTTAGATCTGAACTAGATTCGCGACGAGTCTCAACGAATGAGTGCGCGCGGGCCTGACGGGCCGCAGGCCGCTGCAGGCTGGTACGCCCGTTTCCGCCACCCAGTGGCTATTTTCGGCAACGGGGTGGGAGACCATCTGACGACTCTGCCCGGCCTGCGTGCGCTCGCATCCCTGTTCCCTTCCCGCCTCTCACTTGTGTGTATGCCGAATGCAAGACGCGAGTTCTTCGCCGACCTACCGCTGCGCTCGGTCTCCGAAATCGAGATGCCCAGGCGGCGGGGAAAGCGGGACTTGGCTGCCCGGCGAGCGGCTGAGGGAGTGCGGCGCTGCGACGCGTTGTTTTCCTTCAACCCGTGGCATTCTTCATCCGTCGATCATCTGCTCGGGCTGCTGTCTCCGGAATTCACCGTTGGTTTCTCCGGGGCATTCGACGTATGCCTCGACAAGATTCCCGAGCAGCATGAGGTGGACCGCAATTTCGGGGTGGCAGCCGCACTGGAGCCCGGACTTCGGCTCGAGCGCTTCATTTCTCCCCCCGCGGTGCCGGAACGGATTGGCCGGCACGTTCGGCAATACCTGCGCCAGACTGTGCCTGGCCGAAAAATTCTTGCGGTTCACAACGAAGCGAGCGTTGCGGAACGAAACTGGCCGAAGAAGCGGCTGGACGCCTTGCTTGCTGAATTTCTCCGCCGGCATCCCGAGTTCGTGATTTTCCAGTTTGGCACGCGCAGCAGGTTGTTCGGCGACATGCCGGGCCGCGAACGTCCGCTCTATCACGGCTATCTGCCGCTCCAGTACTCGTTTGCAGTAGTGGCCCAAAGCAGGCTCTTTCTGGGCGTGGATTCGTGCATGCTGCACGCTGCGGATTTCTTTCGGGTTCCCGGCGTGGGCCTGTTTGGACGGACGAACCCGCGTCGCGCCGGATTCAAATTTGCGCGCCACCGGCATCTAGTCGCGACGGCCGGGATGTCGTGCATCCGGGTGACGCAAGTGCTAAAGGCTTTAGAGTCGCTCCTGGACTGAGAGCACGCAGGGCGCGCCAGGGGAATCGCTGGAAGCGGTCCACGAGCGCGCGGAAGTGATGATTTCGCTGCGTGCGCGTCCATCTCGAAATATCGGTCCAGCGAAAGTCATGGAAGCCGAACTGGCCTTTCCATCGCGTCGTTTCGCCGTTGCGGAATGCGAGGCTCGAGCGCTTGGCCAGCGCCACCGGGGCGGAGCGAATCCCTCCGGTTTTTCCGGGAGCCTGCGCGCCAGCCACCAAGGCCGTCCTTACGCAGGAGGCGTCGGCGCCAGCCTCAGGGCTTTGTGGGAGCAGGAGTGGGAGCGGGAGCTGGAGCCAGCTTCGGAGGAGCGAGCTCCGGCTTCGGCTTGATCGAAACCAGTTCCACTTCGAAGATCAGCGTTGCATTCGGCCCGATCTCGCCGCCAGCGCCGCGCTCGCCATAGGCCAGGTTCGAGGGGATGTACAACTCCCATTTCGAGCCCACGGGCATCAATTGCAGAGCCTCCGTCCATCCTTTGATCACGTGGCTCACGCCGAAGGTGGCTGGCCCTCCGTGTTTCACCGAGCTGTCAAACTCCGTTCCATTGATGAGCGTTCCTCGGTAGTTGCATTCCACCGTGTCCGTGGCCGCAGGCTTGGGCCCGGTGCCTTCGGCGACGATTTTGTACTGGAGCCCGCTGGGCAAGACCACCACGCCGGGCTTGCTCTTGTTTGCCTCCAGGAACGTGTCGCCCTCTTCCTTATTTTTGGAGGCCTCCAATTTGGCTCGTTCCGCCTGCTTTGCACGCATGTCGTTTTGAAGTTGCGTAAGCGTGGCCCTCAGCTCGTCTTCCGTCAGCAGGGTCTTCCCTCCGCCCAAGCCGTCCTTCAATCCCTGGTCGAATTGGGCCAGATCCACGTCCACCGATTGACGCCTCAGGCCGAGGCCAAGGTTTAGCCCCAGGGCATAGCTGTGCTTTTCCTCGAGGCTTTTGAAGGGGCCGAGCGATTCCGGGGCGGCTTGCGATGATGCAGCGCCAGGCGCGGCCCCGGGAGTTTGCGGTTTGGGCGCGTCGGGGAGCCCTGGTTTGGCCGCCGTCCCCTGCGCGGCCACAGCCGGAACATAGATAAAGATTGCAGGTGCGAGCAGAAATGCGAATGCAATGCTGAGTTTTCTCATGACGGAATTGTCCCATTCGTCCCGTTCCAGAGCAACAGAGGCGTATTCCCAAGACCCGCAGCGATTTTCGGTTTTCGAATTTCGAGCTTTGAGTCTCGCCGTGCGGCTAACGATTTGGATGGGCTGGCGCGGCATCGCGCAGGGAATCAAAGAGCGCCTCGGTTTTCGCGTATGCGGCGTCCTTCGGCCTTACGATCTCGACGGGCAGTCCATGGAACGGCGCTTCCGCAGGGATTCGTTCCAGCCATCGCGTGTGCGAGAGCTTCTCGTGGTCGGAAAAATCGAGCCGCAGGATCAGCCGCAGATGCAGCGGATTCGCCTCATCTTTCGCCCCCGGCGTCCCCTGCCGCTCGAAGCGTAGCTCGAGTTTGCGGCCCAGCCGGAACGCCTGTTTCCAGCCGTCCACGCGGTGGCGCGCCTGCTGCGCCGCCTCCTCGTTCCCTCCAAAATCGAATATCAGATAGGATTGCGACATGCCCTCACCTATAGCGGGCCGAGCCAGTGCCTGTCAAGCGGCAGGGCGAACGAGAGGGTCGGTTTGCCGGGTGGTTCTGCCGGCCCTGGCGCTTGTCGGTCTGTGGCCGGGATTGCCGTGCCGGGGAGAGCCGGCTGCGGCGCAAAATCGATTCCCCGGTAGCGCGCTTTCGGCCCAACGCTACGTGATCGACGTGACGATCGACCCGGTGAAGTTCACCCTCAGCGCCCGCGCCGGTGCCACTTTCCGGTGCAGCAAGGATCTAGGCTCCCTCGAGCTTTCTCTCAACCCCCACCTGCGCCTTGCCGCGGTTCACGATTCCGAGGGGCATGAGTTGGCCTGGCAGCGGAGCAATCGTGCCGGCTCGCCGAGGATTTCCATCCAATTGAAGAATCCCTGTACAGCCGGGACAAGCGTCCAACTCCAGTTCGAATACGCGGGCACGGTCCATCCCGCACCCCCATTCCAGCCCGCACCGGGCCATTACTTTCTTCGCGATGACGATTTCTGGTATCCGCAGGCAGGCGTATTTGATTTCACCGAGAATGACTTCACGATTCGGGTTCCGGCAGGGTGCGAAAGCCTGACCAGTGGCAAGCTCGTGGATGAGCACCGCGAAGGATCGGTCGCCGTCTATCACTGGGCGACGGCGCACGCCGTTAACGGGCGCGCCATCGCGGTATTGGCACGGCCCAAGCGCGCCCCGGCTGTCCAGGAATTGCAAGCGATGCCTGGAGCAGACAAAGGCGGCGCGGGAGCGCCGGAGCGCGTGGAAGAAGTTTGCAGCGATGAAATTGCCGCGCTGCCCGGCACGGCTCGTTGCGGAGAACTGGCCCGGCGGGCCCTCCCCGTCCTGCAGAAATTCACGGCGCTGCTGGGACCGCCGCCGGAATCTTCGCTGACCATTTTGCCGCTCGACAATGCGACTGAAGGAATTGCCGGCTACTCGGCTCCGGGAATGCTTGTGGTGAGTGATTGGGTCGCCCGGTTCGCCGACGAGTCCGCCGGCACCCCCGGCTTGCTCCCGCACGAGATAGCCCACCAGTGGTTCCCAAACGGCGCGGCGCCAGCGAGCGCGGGCGACGGCTGGCTGGCCGAAAGCCTGGCGGAATATCTGGCCTGGCGCTACCTGCTCGAGGCGGATCCTGAATCGGCGCGCGCGATGGTGGCGGAAGCCATGCGCGACGCTGTGGCCTACACGCCGGCGCGGCCGCTCTCGCTGGGCCTCGAGTTGCTCGGCGGGCCGTGGAGCGCCGCACGCGCCATCCTCTATCAGCGCGGCATGCTGGTGTTTCGCACGCTCGAGACCGTGATCGACCGCGAGCGCGTGGATCGCGCATTGGCCGAGTTCTACAAACGCTACGAAGGGCAGAGCGCATCCATTGCGGATTTTCGCGCCGTTTGCGAGCGGATCGCGGGGCGCAAACTCGGCTGGTTTTTCGATTATTTCATCCAGGGAACCGAGATTCCCACCATCGAGCTGCGCCGCCTGCCATCCGAATCTCCCGACATTGTTGCAGGCGAGATCGCCGTCAAAGATTTTCCGCCGGAGGGGACCGTGCGCGTGGAAATGGCCCTCCGCACGACGCAAGGCGTTGTCGAGCACTCGGTGGCCACGCGCGGCGCGGTGACACCATTTAGCGCGAACGTTTCCGCCCCAGCGAATGGAATTACACTCGATCCCGACCAGCGCATTCTGCGCTGGACGGAGGCTGCCGAACGCTCGAGGGCGCAGTCGGCGATTCTGGCCGCGCTGCCCGACGAGTTCACGGCGGAGAATATGCCTGCCGCGATCGAACTTTATCGACGCGCAATTGCGGATGATCCCGACGATGCCTCCGGTCGCGCACAGTCACTTCACGAGCGCCTCGGCGAGCTCGAAAGGGAAAAAGAGGAGTGGAAGGCAGCGCTCGAGGATTTGGAGGCAGGCATCAACGGGCATTCGCTCAGCCCTTTCGACACCTACCTGTGTCGCGCCAAGGCTTATCTATTCCACGGCGAAGTGCAGCTACACCAGGGACAGGCCCAAGCGGCTCTCGATGACGCCCGCTCCGGCCTGGCCTTGCCACAACTTGTCCTAATGGAACAAGTCCGGGTGGCGCGAGCGAGGCCGGGTGCGTCGCTGATGCTCGAACAGGCCCTCGAGTCTTTGCGGAACCGAGCCTCGGGTCAATGAGACGGGGCCGGAGCGGCGGCCACGGAAATCAGCTCCAGCGTCCCCGCTTGACGGTCGCGAACATAGACGTTGGCAGAATTCCGCGTACCCTGCGGATAGACGACCGAGTGAAACGCAACAAAACGCCCGTCGCTGGAGAGCGAGGGATTACCTGATGAGAATTCCGCTGCCCCCGGTCCTGTGGGGAACTCTGAAATCCGTTCCGTGGCGTTGGCTGCCAGAGCGCGAAGATAAATCTCGGAAGTAATCCGGAACCTGGTCGAATCTCCGACGGGCACCAGATTTCCTGCGGTCGAGGCGAACACGACGAACTCACCACGCGCGGCGATAAACGGCGTGAAGGTGCGGTGATTCGCGCGCTGGCCCGAGTTCGAAAGCGAAACGGTTCGCGTGACGCCGGTCTGCCGATCGCGCACGTAAATGTCCGCTTTGCGCACGGTGGGCACGGTGCGGGAGGAAGGAAGTTCGCCGCCCCGCGAGGCGCGCAGCAGATCCGGCGCACGGCCTTCTTCTCCTTTGATCAGATTCACGGCCGAGGAAAGAAACGCCACGTATCTGCCGTCGGCGGAAATGGTCGCATTTGCCGAGCTGTGGTCTCCGGGCATGTCCGCCGCGGAGACGGAAATCATTTCCGTGGTGCCGCCGCGGAGGTCGCGCAGAAAGATGTTCTGGTTTTCGCCATTGTAGAGGTCTTTATGCGCCGTAAGATTCAAGGCTGCGGACTGGAAGGTCACAAAGCGGCCATCCGCGGAAATCGATGGATAACGGCAGTTCTTGCCGGCGGGCGTTCCCGCCGACGAGACGGAGACGAGCCTGGTTGTGTGCTCCTGCCGGTCGCGCACGTAAATCTTCCAGCGCACCACGGTATCGCCCGCCACCAGATTGGTCGAGTCGGACTGGAAAACGAAGTAGCGCCCGTCGGCGGAGATGGACTCCGGTGAAGGCGTCTCGGAACGGTGATTTCCCGGCTCGCCGGCGGAAGATACCGAAATCATTTCCGTTGTGTGCGCCGTGCGGTCCCGCACGAAAACCTGCCATTGATGGTTAGTGCCGCCAGGAACCAGATTGTCTGAGAACGAACTGAAGGCGACGAAATGGCCGTCCGCCGAGATCGAAGGCTGCGTGGAATCGGCGTTGCCCTGAACACCGGCGGAGGAGACGGAGATGAGTTCGGTGGTGCGTGACTGCCGGTCGCGGACGAAGACGTCCCAGCTATTGTTCCTGTCGCCAGGCACCAGGTTTGAGGCCGCGGATTGAAACGCGACATAGCGTCCGTCGGCGGAAAGCACCGCGTTGAGCGATTCATTATTACCTCCGCCGGCCTCAGGGGAGCCGCCTGGATTCGCCCCAGCCACAGCGGCTAATCCGCTGAGCAGCACGATCAGCGCCCATCGGCACGGCTTCGTCATCTGATCCATCGTAGCGCGGCCCTGCCGTTCAGGTGGTGCCGTTCGGATTCGCACCGACGATGATCTGCGTTCCGTCAAATTTTGTGAGTTGGTAGCCCTGGAAGGGTTCATGCGCCTCGAGTTCCTGGTCCTGCAAAATTCCGATAGCCATCGACTCGCCCACGAAGAAGGATTGGTAATTGTCGGACCGCCAGTGGATTCCTGCGTGGCCCCGCGCGTACGCGATGTTGACCGCAAGTTTGTTCAGCTCGCCTCCCACGGTCAGTTGGCCGGCCCCGGGACCCGTATAGGGCACCAGTGAAGTCCCATCCGCGCTCGGCGCCACCGGGTTCGGGATTACGTAGTCGGCGTTCAGCAGCGCCTTCAGGATGGTCACGCACGCGCCCGCCACCGTCGCGTGTCCCGCCCCGTAGGAGGGGTGGGTCGGGCAGGCTTCCGGAAACGCCTGGGGCAGCAGGTGCGTTCCGTACTTGCTGACTGTCGCTGCCAGCCCCGCTGAGTTGAGCACGTCCGGGTGAATCGGATACGTCGCCTTCCCCTCCGCCATCACCTCAATGCGCCCGCCAAACGCCTCGGGCCGCAGCCGCCGGTGCACCGCCCATTTCTGGTACCACTGCGCCTTCACCGCGCGGTTCGCCACCTCCCACATCAACGAAAGCGCGTAGGGCGGCCCGAACGTCCCAAGCCCTTCCTGCGTGACGCTCGGAGTTGCGCCGAAATATGGATTCGTCGGATCGAACCCCACTCCCAGGCCACCGAATCCCGGATTCATGCCGAACGTCGGGACCGGATTCGGCGGCACCATCGAAATAATCAGCGCGTTGAAGTAGGCCTGCGCCAGCGCATCGATCTCCACGAACGAAGCGACGTCGCGACCCGAATGCGCGAACCGCAGTGTGGGGTCGAACGTCCCCACGGGCTGCCCGCAGCCTTTCTGAATATCCAGCCAGTCGTCGAAATTGGTGCCGTAATCGACGCCGGCAGTCCGGCTGCGAAGCGCCTGGCTGAAACCCTGCGCGCCGTAGGGAACATCTAGGAGCAAAAACTGGGAAATGTATGGCCCAACCAGCGCACCCGGCAGACTTTCGCGGAACAACGTCTGTGGCGTAACCTGTCCGCCCTGTTTGGGGCCGCGGAAATCGGACAGTGCGGAGAGATCCGCGCACGCCGCAATGGCCGTCGGGTTGGTGCTGTACTGATCGAATGGCACATCGCGCAGCAGCGCCATCCAGTAGAGCTCCACCATCTCGCCCGCCGTCTCTGCGCTCGCGAAGGTGGGCGCCGCCGGCATCATGATGTCCGAAGAATCCGGCCCTTCTGTGTCGTAGGCAAGTGCCGACTGCGGGTCCACGAAGCGGCGCTGGTTCGAGGGATCGGAACATCCCAGCGGAATGGCTTCGAAATCAGACTGTTTGCCGGACTGCATCGCGGTGAGGAGTTGCTCGTAAGCCGAGGGCACGACTTCCCCGATGCTGGTGTGTGGCATGCCCTTCGAGAAATTGCCGATGAAGTGGGGAAGCGAGGTTTCGTCTCCGTTTGTCAGATGCGGGACGAACGGACGGGCGACCTCATCATCCACCACGTGCTGCCGCACGTTGATCGCTGTTATCCGCCGGTGGGCGTCTCCCGAAATTCCGGCATCGCCGATGCCGGGTCCCTGGCGCGCCTCAGCCGCGGGCGAAGAAAGCGCGCCCAAAACCCCCGCGGCCAGCGGCGCCGCGGCGGTGATCGTCCCCGCACCAACCAGGAACTTGCGCCGCGCGGGAGACTGTGGTCGAGCCGCGTCGCCGTTGTTCACAATCGATTGCGGGTCCGATTTCTTTCGGCGTGTTGACCTCACGTGGGCTTCTCCTGTTCCGCGTGCCTGGGTGGGCGCAGTACCATCATCTCTAAAAGTTATTGCTGCCTCATCACCAACGCACAATAGCTCTTTGAACGACCCGGGGAAGGGCTGGCGATTCGAGCATTTTTAGTAGCACGCGGGGGAGAAGAGGGTCAAGGAGCAAGTGGCAGGAAGGAAGGCCCTGAAGCCGATTTCCACTACAACGGGCGCAGAGACCGCGCCTGCGGACGCACCACGCGTGTCGCGTCCGCGGCGCGGGGCTCGGTCGCTGATTACTGCTTCGGGAAGTTCGGGTCTGCTTCGACCTCTTTGATCTGCTTGGTGTGCCGCTCGCTGTGCGCGGCGATGAAGAGAATCCATTCGTAGGCGTCGAGCTTCTGCCCCATGGGAGGATTGTCCACGGCGTGCTCACGGAGGTCGGGAGTGTCCTTCAGCAGGGCTTCCGTCTTCGCGCGGGATTCGAGGAAATGCTTCCGGGTCTCCTCCGGCGAACCGAACTTGTTCTTCGGCTGCAATGGCTCGGGCGCCTGAAATTTGTGGCTGCGGTCGGGAACCATGGCCAGCACCATGGCGTCGATCTTGGCGACGTCGCGGTCGGGGACAGCGGGCGCTTTCAGCACCTGCTCCTCCACAAACCCGCGCAGGTAATCTTCCGCCAGCGTGATGTGCTCCATCACCTGGGCCACCGACCAGCGGTCCGGGGCAGGTTTGAAGTTCCACTGCGCTTCGGAGAGCCCCTTGGTGGCCTCTTCGATGTTCTTCCTGGTGGATTCGAGATACTTGTGGGCGCTCCGGTAATCCGCTTTCGACAGCGTGGGCGCGGTTGACGCTACGCCGGCCAGCACAAAGAGACACAGAACTGCAACTGCGTACAGTCTTCTCACGATCTTCTCCCCCTCCTGGGACGTGCCGTAATTACAGGCCCAACAGCTTTATTGGGATGCGGCGCAGCGATGGATCGTCACACCTGCCACGGCGATTTCCCGTCAGCGACCCCGGCGGAGCGGCCAAGGAACTGAAACGCCGCCGACCGGTTTCCGTTCATCGTGATGACTTCCATGGACTCGAATTCGAGCTGGCGGAACGGCTGGGTTAATTCGCAGATCCAATCCTTGCTGTGGTGCCGCATCACCAAGCCGTCCGGCAATGGAAACGTCCCGTAAGGGCCGTAGATTCCCCGGTAGCGCTGGTAGCGTTCCAGATTCCGCGCATCCTCATT
>JASHSV010000263.1 GCA_030038535.1 Candidatus Acidiferrales bacterium | reverse complement strand
GAAATGCGCGCCGGGAAATTCGCTTTGATCAGTCCCGTAATCACGTCCACCGACGGCCTCTGCGTCGCCAGAATCAAATGAATTCCTACGGCGCGTGCCATCTGCGCCAGCCTCGTTATGGACTCCTCCACGTTATTCGTGTCCACCATCATCAGATCGGCCAGCTCGTCGATCACAATCACGATATACGGCAGCGGTTTGTGCTCTTGGCCGTCCAGATTGTCGAATAGCGAGAGCGACTCTTGCTTCTGGAACTGCCGGTTGTATTGGTCGATGTTCCGCACGCCCCGTTGCGCCAGCAGCTTCAGCCGCCGTTCCATCTCCCGCGTCGCGTTTCGCAGCACGTTCGACGCCACCTTCGGGTCGGTCACCACCGGCGCCAGCAAGTGCGGGATCGCCTCGTAGAGTCCCAGCTCCAGCCGCTTCGGGTCCACAAGCACCAGTTTCAACTCATCCGGCGTCGCTTTATAAAGCATGGAAACGATCAGCGCGTTCAGGAACACGCTCTTCCCGGTTCCTGTCGATCCCGCAATCAGCAGATGCGGCATTTCCGCCAGATTCGTCACCCGCAGCCGCCCGATCAGGTCCTTCCCCATCGAAAGCGTCAGCTTCGACGGTGAATTCACAAAGTCCGGGCATTCGACCACTTCGCGCAGCGCGATCGTCTCACGGTGAGGGTTCGGCGCTTCAATTCCCACCGTCGATTTTCCCGGGATCCGCTCGATCAAGATCGATTCCGCCTGCAATGCCAGGCACAAATCGTCCGCGAGCCCCGTGATCCGCGAGTACTTGATTCCGGCCTCCGGCTTGAATTCAAACGTCGTCACCACCGGCCCCGGATTGATCTGCGTGATGTGTCCGCCCACGTCGAACTCGCGGCATTTCGCCTCGATTGCGCGCGCCCGCTCCTTCAGGTCGCCTTCATCCATCTGTTCCGATCGCGCCGGCTTCCGCAATAGTTCGGCCGACGGCAGCCGGTATCCTGCCGCCGATTTCGCAATCCGCGGCTGCGGCGCCGCTTTCTCTGTCACGGCCGTTGGCACTGGCGGTGCGATCGGCGGCACTACCACCGCCGGCCCGCCGCGCCGTTCCGGCGGCCGCGCCACCGCGGCAATTCTTGCCGGCGTCGCGGCTCCCGCCGTCGCTCCCGCCGCCGCTGCCTGTGCGATCGCCGTCTTTGTCTCCGGCTCCTTCAGCACAATTTGATTCGGCCCCGGTCGTTCCTCTATCGGCAGCGTGGTCTGCGCCGTCTTGCCGCCGCCCTTCCCAGCGTCCTTCGCCCCGTCCTTGGAAAGGATGGGCGGCCTTCCATTGATTCGCACCTGCGCCAGCCGCTTCCGCTGCCGCGCCTCTTCGCGCGCTGCCCGCCATGCCGCCCATTTTGCCGCCAGTGAGGCAAACGGCTGCCAACCCGCCATCGGATTGCCTATCCACGCCGCCGCTGCCGAAAACGAAAACCGCGTGGTCAAAAACAACGCGACGATTAGCGCCGACGCCGCCACCAGATTCGCTCCCAGCGGATTGAACGCGCCACGAAGTGCCCGGGCCGCCAGCGCTCCCGCCAGCCCGCCCGCAGGAATCAGCCCGCGTACCGATGGCAGCCCTAACTGTGCGCACAGCGCCGCCGCCGCGAGCAGCAGCAACAGGAACCCGCACGCTTTCAGCGCGGGGGAGGGAATTGACCTGCTCCGGAACCAGCGTACCCCGAACGCTCCCAGACCGATCGGCAGCAGAAATGCCGCCAGCCCAAAGCCCTGAAACGCCGCGTCCGACACGTGCGCGCCAAACGGCCCGATCCAGTTTCGCGCCGCAGCGCCCGTTGCCGTTCCATTCCCCGCCGGTCCGGCCACATTGAACGAATCGTCCAGCGGACTGTACGAAATGAGGCTCAGCAACAGGATGGCGCTGGCGGCCAGGCACACAAATCCCACCAGTTCATTTAGCCGGCGGTTGCCGGTAGGTGTGAACAAGCGCACAGAAAACTCCCTCTTGTGGGGGAAGGAAGGCCGCTCCCGTCAATCGCCGCGCGGGCGCTGTCGCGCGGCTGCACGTTGGAGGATCGAGAGCAGCTCTTCCAACATAGCAGACCCCCAGCCTTGCACAATCGAAATCTTCCTATCCGGTGTCTTTCAATTACGCACGGGTAGCCGGTCAGTACTGCCGTCCCGAACCTTCGGCACCGACCGTGGCTAGTTCGACGGCCGGCATCTGCGCACCTTTCACAAATCTCCCGCTCCGCCCCTCCGTCTCCATCCCCTATAATTCCGCCGTGCCTATTCCGAGCGTTCTTATCCTCGCCATTATCCAGGGCCTTGCCGAGCTTCTTCCCATTTCCAGCTCCGCTCACGTCATCATCGCGGAAAAGCTTCTGGGCCTCGACCCCTCCTCACCTGCCATGACGCTGCTCCTGGTCATGCTCCACACCGGCACCATGTTCGCCGTCATTGCCTATTTCTGGAAGGATTGGCGCGCCGCGTATTTCGAAAGCGCCGCGGCCTTCAAGCGCGCCGCGACTCTCATCATTTTCGCCACGGCCCTCACCGGAATCATCGGCCTCGCTCTCATGAAACTCATCGAAAAAACCCTCTTCGCTGGCTTTCCCCACGCCGAAATAGAAGATCTCTTCAGCCATCTCGAAATCATCGCTCCTGCTCTCGCCGCCGCCGGCATTCTCATCCTCATCGCCGGAATGCTCGAAAAACGCGCCCCCGATGCGGGTGACCTGAGCTACAAGCAGGCTGCCATCGTCGGCGCCATCCAAGGGCTCTGTCTTCCATTCCGCGGCTTTTCTCGATCCGGCGCCACGATTTCCGCCGCCATGCTCTCAGGTGTCGCCAAAGCGCGTGCCGAGGTCTTCAGTTTTTCGCTCGCCGTGGTTCTCACTCCGGCCGTCGTCGCCCGCGAAGCCCTGCGCCTTATCCGCGCCGAACGCATGTCAGGCGTGGGCGCTCTCGCCTCCGCCGCGTTCCCCAGCGTTCTAGGCGCGGTCTTCGCCTTCTTCGCCGGTCTGCTGGCTCTCAAATGGCTCAGCAACTGGCTGCAAGCCGGCCGTTGGTATTTTTTCGGGATTTACTGCCTCGCCGCCGCCGTCGTCGTCCTCTATCTCCACTCCATCGGCTACTGATCTTCCGCAGCGGCGGTCCTTAGTAGCGCAGGGCGCGGCCCTGCGACATTTTCTAAGCTCTCAGCCTCAAATCTCCCTCGCCATCCAATACGCATCCTCCCCATTCTGGTAATAGTTCCGCAACACCCCGCATTCCCGGTAGCCATGCTTCTTCCAGAAGGCCACTGCCGCCTCATTTGTCGTTGCAGTCTCCAGATCCACTTCCCTGACCCTGTGCCTCGCCAGCGATGCATGCGCTGCTTCGACCAGCGCGGTCCCCACCTGCCGCCGCCGGGCCGCTGGCGCCACATCCAGCGTAATCACATGTCCTGCTGGCCCGTCTCGGTCCGTGAGCACGAACCCCACGATCTCGCCCTTCTCTTCCGCCACCAGGCATTCCGCTCCCGGCAGCCGCAAGAACGCTCGCATCGTCCTTCGCGAATACGCGATCTCCGGCGCATACGAATCCGCATCAATCCGGCACAGTGCGTCGAAATCAGCGTCTTGGTAAGGACGAATCGCGATCGGCATCACACTTCGAGGATTACCGGCAGAATCAGCGGTCGTTTCGACGTCTGTTTGTTCAGATATCGCTTCAAATCCACGCGGATCTTCTCTTTGATCACGCTCCAATCCATTTTCTCCTCGGCGTTCGACCCGTCAATGGTCCGCCGCACCACCTCGCGCGCGCCGTCCAGCACGGCCTGCCCGTCGTCCGTGGACAGGAATCCCCGGCTCACCACTTCCGGCAGTCCTTCCGTCCGCCCCGAGTGTTTATCGATCGCAATGATCGGCACCACGATCCCGTCCTCCGACAGGTGCTTCCGGTCGCGGATCACAATCTCCTCGATTTCTTCCAGCGAGCCCGAATCCACACACACGCGCCCTGCTGTCACCGGCTCGCGCCGCACCGCTCCCGTTTTGCTCAGCTCCAGCGTCTGCCCGTCCTCCAGCAGCAGGATTTCTCCCGACACCGTCCCCACCTGATGCGCCAGCGCCGCGTGCCGGAACAGTTGCCGGTATTCTCCGTGGATCGGCACGAAGTATTTCGGCCTCACCAGGTTCACCAGCAGCTTCAATTCTTCCTGGCTCGCGTGTCCCGATACGTGCACCGGCCCCGTTCCGCCCGACGCTGCCGCTTCGTAATACACCAGCGCCCGCCGCCGGAACAGATGGTCGATCATCCTCGATATCGCTCGTTCGTTTCCCGGAATGATTCGCGCCGAGAGGATCACCGTGTCGTTTTCCTCGATGCTCACGTGCCGGTGATTGTCTACCGCCATCCGCGAAAGCGACGACATCGCCTCCGCCTGGCTCCCGCTCGCCAGCACCACCAGTTTCGTGGGATCGAACCCGCGCAGATCCTGCTGCCGTACCACCATTCCGTCCGGAATGTGCAGCTTCTCGAGCCCGTGCGCGATCTCCACGTTGTCCACCATGCTCCGGCCCACGAACCCGACCTTCCGCCCCAGGCTGTGCGCCACATCCACCACCACCTGGATCCGGTGGATCGACGTGGCAAAGCACGAGACGATCACCCTCCGCGGCGCTCCGCGTACCAGCGACTCCATCAGCGGCCGCACCGCCCGCTCCGATGGCGTGTATCCCGCCCGTTCCGCGTTTGTGCTGTCGCTGAACAGCGCCAGCACACCCTCCTGCCCGTATCGCGCAAAAGCGTGCAGGTCAAACGGATGATTGTCGATCGGCGTCGGGTCCATCTTGAAGTCGCCGGTGTGCAGAATGACTCCCACCGGCGTCCGGATCGCCAGCGCCACGCAGTCCAGCGTGCTGTGCGTCACCTGGATCGGCTCGATCTCAAACGCTCCCAGCGGAAACGCTGTGCCCGGCTGCATGTCCCGCAGCACCGCCGTTTCCAGGTGTCCGCTTTCTTGCAGCTTTTTCCGCAGCAGCGCCAGCGTGAACCGCGTTCCGTAAATCGGCACATCCAAATCGCTGATCAGGTAGGGAAGCGCTCCCAGGTGGTCTTCATGCCCGTGCGTCAGCAGGATTCCCCGCACATGTTCGCGGTTCTGCTTCAAGTACGCGATGTCCGGCAGCACCACGTCCACGCCGAGTAGCTCCGATTCCGGAAACATCAGCCCGGCATCCACCACGACGATGTCGTCCCCGGAACGGAACGCCAGCATGTTCATTCCGAACTCGCCGAGCCCGCCCAGCGGAACCACTAATAAGGAGGGATCACTCACTCGTCTGTTCCTCGCCCGCTTCTCTCACTCATGATCTCCGGCTCCTGCTGCATCAATCACTCCCCGCAATGGCGCGGGCCAGCGCCACGATTGCCACCGCGCCCACCGTCGCCGCTGCCAGTTCACCGATAAATCCCAGCGTCGAGATATGAAGTTGCTCGAAAAGCCAGCCGCCCACCACCGCCCCAATCAAGCCCAGCAGGACATTGCCCAGGCAGCCGAACCCTTTTCCCCGCACCACCTCGCCCGAAAGCCACCCTGCCAACAATCCGATGATCAGCCAGCCGATCACCCCGCGGTGCGCCCGCAGATCGATCCCTGCGACTTTTTGGAGCGCCGCCGCGGCTTTCAGCACGTGTGCCCTTCCCGCAAGAATCCGCTCGCCCCCTGTTCCTGCAATCGCCCCGCAAATGTCCATCACGCTCATTTGTTTTCCACCCGCCATCCTGTAAACTTCACGCGCGACTGCCAGATTCTATCTCGCGTCGCAAGGAAAGGCGATGCCCAGAAAACTTTCGCGCAATGGCCACCGCCGCACTCACGCCATAGTCCACCCGCACACGCCTGCGCCCGTCCCTTCCGGCAAGAAAACCGTCACCGGCCGCGTTCTCCACGATCCCGTTAAGGATCGCCTCCAGGCCATCTATCCCATCGATCTCTCCCGATGCCGCACCGTGGACTCTCTCGTCCGTGGCATGGGTCAGACCGCCTTCACCGGCCGTCAAATCGGCGACGCCGCCGACGTTCTCGAAGCCATGGCCCGCGATTCCGAATGCTTCGTCGTCATGACCCTTTCCGGCGCTCTCACCGTCGGCAAAATGGGCCTCATCTTCTGCGACCTCGTGGACTCCGGCATCGTCAAAGCCATCGTTTCCACCGGCGCGCTCATGGCCCATGGCTTGGTCGAGGCCACCGGCCTCTCTCATTTCCGCTATGACGCGAAAATGGACGATCGGGAGCTCTTCCACGCCGGCTACAACCGCGTCTACGACTCCCTCGAGCCCGAAGTGAATCTCGACCACGTCGAAGATGTCGTGGGCCGCATCCTTAATTCCTGGGATCCCGCCGAATCCGTTTGCAGTTGGAAGCTCCATCGCCGCATCGGAGAGTACCTGCTCGAAAACACGCCCGGCCGCGGCATTCTCAAATCCGCTCGCGCCCACGGTGTCCCCGTTTTCGTTCCCGCCTTCACCGACTCCGAGCTCGGCATCGACTTCGCCCTCCAGCAGCGCG
>JASHSV010000262.1 GCA_030038535.1 Candidatus Acidiferrales bacterium | reverse complement strand
CAGTTACGAGACTCCCCTGTGGCTTTTGCTCGGACTGGCCGGGATGGTGCTGTTCATCGCGTGCGCAAACCTGGCCAACCTGATGCTCGCACGCGCCACCAGTCGCGAGCGGGAGATGGGTGTGCGGTTGGTGGTGGGCGCGTCCCGCGGACGCTTGATTCGCCAAATGCTCGCGGAGAGCCTTTTGATGGCCGTGCTCGGGGCGTCAGCGGGCGCGTGGCTGGCGCAGAATTTCAGCCGCTTTCTGATCGCTTTCCTTAGCACGCCGCGCAATCCGCTCTTCATGGACCTGAGCGCAGACTGGCGCGTCGTCGGATTCACGGCCGCGCTCGCCGTGCTCACGTGCCTGCTGTTTGGGCTGGCTCCCGCCACGCGCGCCACGGCATTTTCGCCGGGCGATGCGCTTCGCGGCGGCGCTCGCGGAAACACGGCCGGCCGCGAGCGGTTCGGTTTGAGGCGCGCCCTCGTCTCCACTCAGGTGGCGCTCACGCTGGTTCTGCTGGTCGGCGCGCTGCTGTTCTCTCGCAGCCTGCGCAACATCGTGACTGTGGATCCGGGTTTCCATGAGCAGGGAATCCTGGTCGTGGACTTCGACACCACGCCCCTGAAGATTCCTGCTGCCGGGCGCGTGGCCTACCGGCAACGTCTGCTGGATCGCGTGCGAGCGCTGCCGGGCGTCGCTTCCGCGGCGGAAACGATGATTATCCCGCTCTCCGGAAGCGTCTGGAACCGAACCGTGGAGAGCAAACTTCCCGAGGCAAAGGGCCACACCACGGCGGAGCTGAACCGAGTGGGGCCCGAATTCTTCAAGACGCTCGAGACACAACTGATCGCAGGACGCGAATTCGACGAGCGCGATACAAGCGGGTCGCCGAAAGTGGCCATCGTCAATCAATCGTTTGCCCGGACGTTCATCGGCAAAGATAATCCGGTCGGCAAGACCTTCCAATTCAGGGTGGAGACGGGCAATCCAGAGCCGGTATACGAAGTGGTGGGAATGGTGCGCGACACGAAGTACGGGGATCTGCGCGAGGATTTTCCGCTGATCGCGTACTTTCCCATCGCGCAGGACGACAAGCCCAGCCTCGACAGCACGTTCGTGGTCCGTTCCGCACTGCCGCTCGCCGGCGTTCGCGAGGAGATTAAGCACGCTTTCCTCGAGGCCAGCCCGGAAATCCAGGTCAGTTTCCAGGTGATGGATACGATGGTCCAGGAACGACTGCTTCGCGATCGGCTCATGGCCACTCTTTCCGGTTTCTTCGGCCTCCTGGCGGGCGTGCTGGCGACCATCGGGCTTTATGGCGTGATTTCGTACATGGTGTCGCAGCGGCGGAGCGAAATCGGCATCCGTATGGCGCTGGGCGCGAATCCAGGGAAGATTATCCGCATGATTATCCGCGAAGCGGCGACGCTCGTAGGCGCGGGCCTGGTGGCGGGCACAGTGATTACGCTCCTGGCGGTGCGCGCCGTAGGCTCGATGCTCTTTGGTTTGCAGCCGGACGATCCGCCAACTCTCTTGACGGCCGCGGCGATCCTTGCAGCGGTCGGCGCAGCAGCGAGCTACCTGCCCGCCCAGCGCGCGGCGCGGCTGAATCCCACAGAGGCGCTGCGCAGCGAGTGAACCATGCCGCCAGAATTCATCCGACGGCTCCGCCGGTTCCTCCGCCGCGAGAGTTGGGATGCGGAGCGCGGGCGCGAAATCGAGGCCCATCTCGAACTGGAGGCGCAGGACAACATCGCTCGCGGCATGTCGCTCCGAGATGCCCGCCACGCGGCGCACCGAAAATTCGGCAACGTGACCCAAGTGCGCGAAGAAATTTATAGCCTGAATAGTCTGGGCCGGCTGGAGATGCTGTGGGACGACCTGCGCTACTCGGCACGCCTGCTGCGACGCAGTCCTGGTTTTACCGCCTCCGCCGTGCTCACTCTCATGCTAGGCATCGGCGCGCCCACCACGATTTTCAGCGTGCTGAACGCGGTGATGCTCCGCCCCCTGCCCTTCCGCGATTCCGAGCAGCTCGTGCGCATCAACGCCATCAAGAATGGCCTCCACCTGGGTAGTCCTTCGCCGCTCGACATCCGCGACTACGCCGCATCGAATCACACCTTCCAGCAGATGGTGGCCTACGACGTCTGGCGCAAGAACGTGAGTCTTGAGACCGCCTCCGCCGAGCCTGAACAGATGTCGGTGGGCCTCGTTCCTGCCGGATATTTTCAGGTGCTCGGCGTCGCGCCCATGATGGGGCGCCTGTTCGACGAAGACGAAAATCAGCCCGGCCGGAACTTTGTGGCGATCATCGACGCAACCCTCTGGCGCGCGCGATTCTCGGCCGACCCCGCCATCCTCGGCCGCAAGATCCGCATCAACGATGAGCTCTACACCCTCATCGCCGTGCTGCCCGACGCGATTCCTAGTTGGACAGAGTCGCGCCGTATCGAGGTCTGGACTCCCTTCGCCCTGGAGGGCATCTGGTCGGAGTCCTCCCGTGCCCATCAGGACTTCGCTGCACTCGGTCGCCTCAAGCCGGGAGTTTCCCTCGAGCAGGCGCAGGCGGATCTCGCCGCAATTGCGGATCGCCTCGCTGCCGCTCATCCCGTCGATCGCGGCATCACCGTCGTCGTTCGCCCGCTGGCCGATACGCGCATCGGCACGCTCGGTCCTGTGCTGCGCTTGCTCGTCGGCGCGGTCGGCCTGATTCTGCTCATTGCCTGCGCCAATCTCGCCAATCTGCTTCTGGCCCGGAATGCGGCACGCCAGCGAGAATTCGCCGTGCGCGCCGCTCTGGGGGCGGGCCGCGCAGGACTCGTCCGGCGGTTGCTCACCGAAGCCTTCCTGCTCTCGCTTCTCGGCTGCCTGGCTGGATTGGCGTTCGCGGAGCTCGGCCGCAATGTGCTCACGCAAAGCCATCTCGCGAACCTGGTGCAGCTCGAGGTCGTGGAAGTTGACTCCCGCGTCTTGGCATTTGCGCTGCTCGCATCCCTGGGCACCACTGTTTTGTTCGGCCTGGGGCCGGCGCTCACTGCCACTCGCTTCGATTTGATCAACGCCCTGAAGGAAGGCGGCCGTCCGGGAGCCTCCGCGCCCCGTCACCAGCGGATGCGCCGCGCTCTGGTGTCCGTGGAAATCGGGCTATGCCTGATGCTCCTGGTGAGCGCCGGACTCCTGCTGCAAAGCGTGCTCCGGCTTCAGGCCCAGGAACTCGGAGTCCGCCAGGACCACCTTCTCAAAGGTCACTTCTATGTTCCGCCCGTGCGCTATCCCGATCCCGGCGCCATCACCCGGTTCTGCGACGCGTTCGGCGACCAGGTCCGCGGCATTCCCGGCGTCGCGGACGCCTCCGTCACCACGATCTACCCTCCACGCGAGCGCTGGACGCAACCGCTCGTAATCCCAGGCCGCGCGGGGCAGCGCATCGAAGATGGCCCCTTTGCCCGTTTTGGCGTGGCGGACGCTCATTTGCTGCGAAC
>JASHSV010000261.1 GCA_030038535.1 Candidatus Acidiferrales bacterium | reverse complement strand
GGGATCTCAGTCAGGTATTCGCGGTTGCGCCGCCAGTAGTCCGTGCGCGATGGGTCGGCCCAGTCGAGTGACTCGAAAAGAATCTGATTTTCCTTGGGCCTGTCGAAGAGTACGAGCGCGCCCTTGCGGAAATCCGCCGTCGCCTCCAGCACCCGCCTCGCGGTCTCGCATGCCAGCAGCTGCCGCGCGAAGGTTTCCCCCTGCTTCGAACGCACCAGCGCGCCGTTGTTCACGATCATGGTGAGTGGCGCGGGAATCCTCTCGGCCACCGGCAGCGCAAACGTGTATCGCCGTCCGGTCACTAGCGCCACTTCGATTCCACGCCCCGCCGCCTCCGCGATCGCGCGCTGGTTCGCCTCCGGCACCTGCCCTTGGCTGTTCAGCAGGGTCCCGTCTATGTCAACGGCAATCAGACGCATGGCCACGCCTCATTCTACTTGCCTGGGCGATGAATCTCGATGTTCTCGCCGATATCGATGCTCATCAGGTCTTCGCCCACTTCCAGCGGGCCCGCGTAGTGCTTCCGGGCCTCGGCGATCACGTTCGGAGCCTCCGACGGCACGATGTGCGAATAAACCGCTAGCCGCGGCTTCACCCGAAAAAACACCACACCCGCCTCCTCGCCCGTCGTGTGATGCGCAATCACTTTCTCAACCTGCTCCGCCGTGAACGTCTTGTCCGCCCCGCGATAGGCTTCTAGGTCCAGCACTTCGTGAATCAGCACGTCCGTGCCCTGCGCAAAGTGAATCAGATTTTCCGAAGGTCGCGTATCGCCAGAAAGCGTTACGGAATGTCCTGCGAAATCCAGGCGATATCCGAGCGCGGGTTTCACCGCGCCGTGGTCTACCGTGAATGCCGTCACTTTCACGCCGTCCTGCTCATACGCCACGCCCTGCCCGATGTCGCGCGCCTGGATCGCCGCGCCCTCCGCTTGCAATTGCTCGTCCACGTCCCGCCGCATATGCACGTCGAATGCGTACGCCTCTTCCAGGTGCTTCATCATCGCGGCGGTTCTCTGTGGCCCCCAAACGCGAAGCGGCACATGCCGCCCCATCACCCATCCCGTCAGCCACAGATCCGGAATTCCCACCGTATGATCGGAATGCAGGTGAGTTAAAAACAGCGCGTCTGCCTCATTGAAGGGAACCTGCAGCTGATACAGCCGTTGTGTCGCCCCGCGGCCGCAATCAAACAGAAATTTCTGGTTCCCCGCCTCCACCAGGATGCTCGGCCCGAAGCGCGACATCACCGGCCGTGGGTTTCCCGTTCCCAGCAGGGTCACACGAATCCCCGGCTTGCTCAGTCCCTCGGGTTTCCGCTCCGCCTGAATTCGCCCTGCGGTTGCCGCCGCCAGCAGAACAACGAGCGCCGCGCTTAACGCGGCCGGAGTCGTGATTTGTAGAGGGGGTCTCGCGAGATTTAGCATGGGGAAACTATAATCGAGCCACGCCTCGCCCGGCCATATAGCTCGTTCCCCCTTCACGCCCGTTTTCGATTGAACCAGCGATTGCGCTTCGTTACGCTCGTCGCTGATGGATTCCACCATCACTCATCTCCAATGCAGCCGCTGCGGCAAGACGTACCCGCACACCGTGCTGCGCAACCTCTGCGATTGCGGCCGCACCCTCTTCGCCCGCTACGACCTGCCCCGCGCTGCCCGCACACTCACCCGCCAGGCGCTCGCGGCGCGCCCCGCCACCATGTGGCGCTACGACGAAGTCCTGCCGCCGGGCGAGCGCGTTTCTCTCGGCGAAGGCATGACTCCGCTGGTGGCCTGTCCACGGCTCGCAGCCAGCCTCGGCCTTTCGCGGCTCCTTGTCAAAGACGAGGGCCTCAATCCCGCAGGCTCGTTCAAAGCGCGCGGCCTGTCTGCCGCCGTCACCTGCGCCCGCGCGCTCGGCGCCACAACGCTCGCCATCCCCACTGCGGGAAACGCCGGAGGCGCGCTTGCCGCCTACGCCGCGCGAGCCGGCCTTCGCGCCGTGATCGTCATGCCTGCGGACACGCCCCAGGCCAACGTCCTCGAATGCCGAGCCGCCGGCGCCGACGTGCGAAAACTCGACGGCCTCATTTCCGATTGCGGCCGCTACGTCGCCGAAAATGCTCCGCGCGAGGGCTGGTTCGATGTTTCCACCACCAAGGAGCCCTATCGCGTCGAAGGCAAGAAGACGATGGGCTACGAGCTTTGGGAACAAATGGACGGCGCACTCCCCGACGTCATCATCTATCCCGCAGGCGGCGGCGTCGGCCTCATCGGCATGGTCAAAGCCTTCGACGAGATGCAGGCCATGGGCTGGATCGGCCCCGAGCGCCCCCGCATGGTCGCCGTTCAGGCCGACGGTTGCGCTCCTCTCCTCGCCGCATGGCAGGCCGGCCGCGATACCGTCGAAATGTTCCCCAATGCCCATACCCTCGCCTCCGGCCTGCGCGTCCCCAAGCCTTTCGCCGACGTTGAAATTCTCACGGCCATTCGCCGCTCCGGCGGCACGGTCGTTGCCGCCACGGATGACGAGATGTTTGCTGCGGGAAGGGAACTGGCCTCCGCCGAAGGAATATTCGCCGCTCCCGAAGGCGCTGCCACGGTGGTCGCCGTCCGCAAACTGGCCGCGATGAGATTCATCAAGCCCGCCGACCGCACTGTCCTCTTCAACACCGGAACCGGCTACAAGTATCTCGAGGTCTGGCAGCGTGCCCTGGAATCCTAGCTCGCTAGCCGCACAAACCACGAAGCGTTAGCAGTTCCGCGGCCTTCATGGGGGGCATGTTTTGCAGGGGCATCCCGGGACTTCGGGATCGTGCCCCACTCACCTACTACGGCCCGCTACGGTCTCGAAGTACACTGTAGCGGTGACCGAGCGCCTCTACTATCGCTACAGCTTCCTCACCGAGTTCGACGCCCAGGTCATCTCCAGCACGCCCGCGGGCGGCCAGCACCAAATCATCCTCGACCGCACGGCCTTTTATCCCACCTCCGGCGGCCAGCCCTTCGACAGGGGACGCTTGGGCGATGCTGCGGTTCTCGACGTCTGCGAAAACGAGGCCGGCGAAGTCCTGCACATTACCGATTGCCCGCTCCCCATCGGTTCTGTTCATGGCGCCATCGACTGGCCCCGCCGCTTCGACCACATGCAGCAGCACACCGGCCAGCACCTGCTCTCCGCCATCTTCGTCTCGCTGTTCGGCTATGCCACCGTCTCCTTCCATCTCGGCCGCGAAATCTCCGCCATCGATCTCGCCGCCCCCGGGGTTTCACCCGACCAACTCGCCGCCGCCGAACGCCGCGTCAATGAAATTATCTTCGAGGACCGTCCCGTTCATGTCCGCTTCGGCACCCGCGAAGAGTTCGCCGCCGTTGGCGTCCGCAAAGAAGTGCAACGCGATGGCCTTCTCCGCGCAATTGAAATCGAAGGAGTGGAGATGAATCCTTGCGGGGGCACTCACGTGTCCCGGACGGGTCAGGTCGGCCTTATGCTTCTGCGCAAAGTGGAAAAGCAAAAAGGCAACTGGCGCATCGAATTCGTCTGCGGCGGCCGCGCACTCGCGGCTGCTCGCGAGGACCGCAGGCTTCTGTTGGAATCTGCGCGCGCCCTTGGCGGCGCGCCCGGGGACTTGCCCGCGCTGGTCTCTCGCGTCGCCGAAGACCGCAAGCAGAGCGACCGGCTCCGCAAAGATCTGCAATCCCGCTTGGCCGGCCACGAAGCCCAGGCCCTGTGGGTGGGCTCTCTTTCCGGGGCTGACAGCACACATCTTGTCCGTCGTATTCTCGAGCCTGCCGACATGGATTATCTTCGACTGCTCGCCACAAAGTTCGTCGAATGCGGCCCTGGAATTGCGCTTCTCGCAGGCCGCCCCGGCGGCCACGTGGTCTTCGCCCAATCGCCGGGGCTGCCCCACGACATGAGCGCGCTCCTTCGTGCCGCGCTTGCTCCGGCCGGCGGAAAGGGCGGCGGTTCTCGCGATTTCGCGCAGGGCAGTTGCCCCGACGCTGCACAGGACCGCCTCGAGGGCATCTTGGAATCTGCTGCTGTGCGTGTCAGTTCCAGCGCCGCGTCTATCTAGGAGGTGATCTCGTGAACCGACCGTCGACAGCCGGCATACTCCTGCTCTCCATCGCCGCCGTCGCCTCCGCCCAATCCCCTGCCTCGCCCCCCCAAGCGAAAAACCCCGCCTCTCCCGACGCCCCGCTCCCCACCGTCGAGCAGGTCCTCGCACACTACACCCGCGCCCTCGGCGGCGAGCAGGCCTTGAAAAAGCTCAATTCCCGGGTCATGAAGGGCACCTTTGTGATTCCCGCGCAGGATCTCTCCGGCACGGCGGAGCTCGACATGCAGGCTCCTGACCATTTCTATTCCTTCGTCTCGATTCCCGATAATGGCGAGCACATCCTCGCGTTCGATGGAAAGCAGGCTTGGTCCTTCGATCCGGGGAGCGGAGTGCGCGAAGTAACGGGCCGCGAGCTGATCGAATTGCGCCGTAGCAGCCAGTTTCTCTACGAGTCGCGCCTTCGCGCGCTGTTCTCTGAAGTACGCGTGGTCGAAAAGACGATGGAAGATGACCATCCCGCCTGGGTCCTGCAAGCGACTCCGGCTGACGGCCCGCCCGAGTTGTTTTACTTCGACGCGCAGACCGGGCTCCTCCTGCGTCACGATTCCACCCAATCCACTCCTGAAGGCGATATCCCCATTGAGCATCGCTATTCGAATTACATTGCCGTCGACGGCGTGCAGGTGCCCACTCTCCTTCGCCATCGCGACCCCGCGATCGAGTGGCAGGTGAAATTCTCCGAGATCCGCCACAATGTCGCCATTGACCCGGCCAAGTTCGCCAAGCCGGCTGTGCCGTCCGCCGCGCCCCAGTAGCGTTGCCGGCCGTTGGCTTCCACTCGTCTGCTGAAACCTTTTCTTCTCGTTCTGCGTTCCAACTCGTGAGGCTATGTGCCTGCAACGCCATTTTCTTGCTTTTTTCTTCCTCCTCGCATTCGTGCCGCCGCTCCGCGCTCAGGACGCCCGGAAAATCATCGACCAGTACGTGAAGGCCTCCGGCGGCTCCAAGGCTCTCTCGCAGCTATCCAGCGTCGTTTTGGAAGGCGCGGTCGCCCCCGAGGGCGAATCCCCCAGTGGCTCCTTCACCCTCGACACGCGCCGCCCGAACCGCTATTACTTTGAGCTCATTTCTGGCAATACACGCCGCATTGAGGCCTACAACGGCAAGTCCGTGTGGCGCGAGCTGGAGCCGGGTCGCCCAGCCACGCTCGAGGGCCCGGATGCCGCGGATATCGAAGCCACTGCGCAGATCCTCAATACGCGCCTACTGGATCTCAAGTCCAGCAGGCTCACCGTCACCTGGATGGCGCACGCCACGGTCGCGGAGAGGGCCGCCGACCAGCTCGAAGTCGTCACCGCCTCCGGCGTCAAACGCGAGATGTTCTTCGATTCTCAAACTCACCTGCTCCTCGAAGAGTCCGCACCGCCCGGCAGCGCAGCGCGCGCAATCCTCTACTCCGGCTACCGTCCCGAATCCGGCATCCAGTTTCCTCATAGGCTGGAACTCCGCTTCGACGCCGCCGTCTATCGCATCGACGTAACCCGTGTCACGCTGAATGAATCTGTTCCCGAGCACATTTTTGACTTTCCCGGCAATTCCCAGGCAAAGTTGCCGGACCTCAAAGCGCTCTTCAGCGAGATCGACAAGAACCAGAAAGTCATCGACAAGCTCAAGGAAAACTACGCTGGCTCCCGCGTCGAGGAGGAGACCGAATATGGGGGCGACGGCAGTGTCAAACGCCACGAAACGTCCGAATACACGTTTTTCTACTTCCACGGGGACGAGGTTTCCACCCTGATGGCGAAAGACGGCAAGCCCCTGAGCGACGCCGAGCGGAAGAAGGAAGACGAGCGCGTCCGCAAGCACATCGAGCAAATCCAGGCCCACGCGGCCAAAAGGGAAGCTAAGGAGGAAAAAGCGCACGAGGAAAGGAAGGAGGAGAAAGACGATGACGATGTCGACATTGAGATCTTCCTTCGCGCCTGCCAGTTCACCAATCCCCGCCGCGAGCGCTTCCGCGGCCAAGACGTTCTGGTCTTCGACTTCGAGGGCAATCCCGAATTCAAGCCCCGCAAACTGGTCGAGAAAATCGTCCAGAAACTTGCCGGCGTCATCTGGATCGACGAGAAGTCGCTCGACGTGGCGCGCCTTGAGGCCTATTTCGTTAGCGACGCCAAGATCGCCGGCGGCCTGCTGATCAACCTCCAGCACGGCACCGGGTTTGTTTTCGAGCAGGCCTATCTCAATAACGAAGTCTGGCTGCCCACCTACGAAGAGGCGCACGTCGGCGCGCGCCTGCTGCTCGTTAAGGGGGTTCGCGTCACAGCGGTCACGCGCTACTCGGATTACAAACGCTTTCAGGTGGAAAGTATCTCGAAAATCGCCCCGCCCAAGCCTATGTAGCGCCGGCTCGCCCTGAGGCAGGAGGGGTCTTCAGGCCGGCACTGCTGCTTCCCAAAAATCCCCTTCGACGTCGATCAGCGCGATTCCATAGCTCCACCGCCCGTTGAGTTGCGCCACGCTTCGCCACGCTACCCGGCAGGCCGCGGATTTTCCATTCTGCTGATTGATGATTTTCAGCCGGTCGTTCAGTTCCAGTTCCGCGGCCAGCGCGATCAGCGCTCCGCCATGATTGATCAGCAGCGTTGCCGTGGGCTCGCTAAACGGTTTGTGTGCGCGGTCGCGTCCCTCCATCAGCACCGCTATCCGCGCCGGTATCCGTGGGCTCGATCTCAGGTCCGTATGCTCCTTCATCTCTTTGCGAATTGCTCCTCAAACTTCAAGGCGGTCAATCACCCTCTTTTGATTATCGTCATCCTAGCGGCATTTCTTCGCACCGGCAAGCACGCAGGCATTCGTAGGGTTATCCGCCGCGGCGCATTGTGCCCCAGTTACCCACCCCGCAGCCTAGAGGCGAAAGCACCCATTTCCTTGTCGTGCCGCTCCCACGCCTCACAGCAGCCTCTTCACCGCCGCCCGCGCCTCCGCGATCTGCGGAAGCTTCGCCGTCGAATTCTCAAAATGGCTCAGGAACTCCTGATACGCATTGATCGCCTCCGTCTCCTTGCCTTCTTTTTCGTACATCTTCCCCAGGTAAAAATTCGTCATCTCGTAGTTGAAAAAACTGATTCGGGTGACCTCGAATGCGCCCCCGAGCCTCCGCCTCCTAGCTTTTCCAGGATGCGGTAATGGGAAATGGTTTGACCCAGGAGAGGATCGGGCGCGGGCATCAGTCGCTCATCTTATTTCGCGCTCGCAGACCCGTCAACGCGTGTGATCGGCGAGCCAAACACTCCCGGTGGTATCATCCACACACTTTGAAGATTCAGGGATCCGGTAATCTTGTGGGCGAAATTTGGGGCGGTCTCGCTGCGACGCTCGTTGCATTGCCTTCCGCCATCGCCTTCGGCGTCACCGTACTTTCGCCCCTGGGCTCCAGCTATGCCGCGCAGGGCGCCATGGCCGGAATTCTCGGAACCATCGTTCTCGGCCTGATCGCTCCGACGCTCGGCGGCACAAATCGCCTCATCACCTCGCCCTCTGCTCCCGCGGCCGCTGTCATGGCCGCCTATTCCGTTGAGCTCGTGCATGGCGGAATCGAGCCTGCATCCGCGCTGCTCCTGCTCACACTGGTCGGCCTGCTGTGCGGAGTTATGCAACTGATTTTCGGCACGGCTCGTCTCGGCCGCCTGATCAAATACATGCCCTATCCGGTGGTGAGCGGATTCATGAGCGGCGTCGGCCTGGTCATCATCGTTGGGCAGATACCGAAATTCCTCGGCACACCGAAGGGCCTCGGATTCGTCTCCTCTCTCGTTTCCGTCACTCATTGGAATTGGAAAGGATTGGTTGTAGGTGTGGTCACCGTCGGAATCATGCTCATCGCGCCGAAAGTGACCAGGGCCGTTCCCGCGGCGATTTTGGGACTGCTCGCCGGCGGCGTGGCCTACGTCGCGCTGGGCTTTTCGCATCCTGCTATGCTCACTCTGGCAGACAACAAAATGGTGATAGGACCGCTTTCCGTCAGCGGCGGAATTCTCGCTTCGCTCCGAGGACAAGTGAAGGCCATCTCGACGATCCAATTCGCGCAGTTGCAATACCTGTTCACACCGGCCCTCACTCTTGCCGTGCTGCTTTCCATCGACACGCTCAAGACCAGCGTGATCCTGGATTCGCTCACGCGCACACGCCACGATTCCAACCGCGAACTCATCGCGCAGGGCCTCGGCAACATAGGAACCGCGCTCGTCGGCGGAATTCCAGGCTCGGGCCAGACCGGCGCCACGCTGGTGAATATGGCCAGCGGCGGCCAGACGCGGCTCTCCGGCGTTCTCGAGGGTGTCTTTTCGCTTCTCGTCTTTCTGTTGTTGAGCAGAGGAATCGCTTGGCTTCCGGTGGCGGCGCTGGCCGGAATCCTGATCGTAGTGGGCTTTCGCATGTGCGACCGGCACAGCCTGAGCCTGCTTCGCTCGCGCTCGACCATTCTCGATTTCGGAGTCATCGTCGTCGTAGTGGCTCTGGCCCTGAGTGTGAGCCTCATCGCCGCCTCCGCCGTCGGGATCGGCCTGGCCGTGATACTTTTTCTGCGCGAGCAGATCGGCGGATCCGTGGTCCATCGCCGGATCTTGGGCAATCAGTTGTTCTCGCGCCGCATTCGCCTGCCCGAAGAGATTGCGGTTCTCGAGCACTTCGGCGATTGCTCCGCCATCTTCGAACTGCAGGGCAGCCTCTTTTTCGGCACGGCGAACCAGCTCTACCTGGCGCTCGAGCCAGACTTGAAGGTACGCAAGTACATTGTTCTCGACATGCGGCGCGTGCAGGGCGTGGACGTCACCGCGGCGCGCGTCCTCGAGCAGGTGGAAGATATCCTTGCCGAACGGGACGCGTATCTCATCTTTTGCCACTTTGCCCTGCGGGTGCCCAGCGGCCAGGACCTGGAGCAGTATTTCGAACGCGTCGGGATCGTGCGCACGGAACCCTTCGTTCGCGTCTTCGACACACGTGATGACGCGTTGCTCTGGATTGAAGACAGTATCCTGGCCGAACATCTTCCCGCGCGGCCCCCGGAAGCGCTGCTCGACCTCCGCGAAATGAGTCTGTTTGCCGGACGCAAGGAGGAAACCCTGCAGGCTCTCGAAGCCTGCATGGAGAAGCGTTCCTACAAGGCAGGTGAAAGAGTCTTCGCTCTCAAAGACCCGGGTCAGGAGCTCGTCCTCATCCGCCGCGGCGGCATTCGCACCCAGGTTCCGCTCAGCGAAAAGGTGATGTATCACGTAGGCACCTTTGGGCGTGGCGACTTCGTCGGTGAGATAGCCTTCCTCGATCGGCATCCGCGCACAGCCGAGGCCGTCGCCGTCGTGGATACCGACGTCTATCTTCTCTCTCGCGACCGTTTCGAGGGGCTGGCGGAAGAGCACAAACGCATCGCCATCCAATTGCTCGAAGCTGTGGCCAGCGTGCTCGCCTCCCGCCTCCGCCGCGCCGACAAACAGCTCCGCGCGCTGCAGGAAGGATAGAAAGGCCTTCAGGTCTCTCGTTGCGCCCCGAAACAGCCGAACCGAGGCCGCTCCTCGAGAGACAACACCGCGTCGGCTACCTCGCAGGGATCACGCGGCGCACCAGGCTGCGCGGTGCCGGATCCTGATTTTGGATACTGAAGCTTTGCCTCAGCATCTCTCCCGCCTGCGTGACGCGACTCTCATCGTTATAGAAAATCGTGCATAGCGACTCTCCCGCGGCCACGTGGTCGCCCAGTTTCTTGTGCAGCAGAATTCCAACCGCCGGGTCCACTGAATCCTCTTTCCTTTGTCGTCCGCCGCCCAATAGGCTGCACGCCGTTCCCACAGCTTCGCAGTGCACTGCAGAAACCACGCCGCTCTGCGGACTCGCAACTTCTGCCGCCGACTTCGCCTGCGGAAGTAGACCTGGACGATCCACGACGGCGGGATTTCCACCCTGCAACGCGATCATGTTCCGGAATTTCTCCAGCGCGGCACCGGAGCCGATCAAATCCTCGTAGAGCTGCTTCGCCTCCTCCAAGTCTCTTGTGCGGCCGCCCAGTTGGAACATCCAGGCGGTCAATTCCCGGCAAAGCTCTCGGAGGTCCTCCGGTCCTTCGCCATGAAGGACTTCAAGCGCTTCTTCGACCTCCAGCGAGTTGCCCACGCGGCGCCCCAGCGGCTGGTCCATATCGGTCATCAGCGCCGTCGTCTTGATTCCCATGCGCGCGCCCGTTTCGACCAGCAGTTCGGCCAGGAACGCGGCGTCTTCTTCCGTCTTCATGAACGCGCCCGAGCCGGCCTTCACGTCGAGCACCAGTGCGTCGATCCCTTCTGCGGCTTTCTTGCTCATGATCGAAGCGCAGATCAGGAAAGGACTCTCGACCGTGGCGGTCACATCGCGCAGCGCGTAGAGCTGCTTGTCGGCGGGAGCGATCTCCGCCGTTGCGCCAATCATCGAGCAACCGCACGCCGCAAGCACTTCGCGGAAGCGCGGCAGCGAAAGCCGCGTCTGGAATCCGGGAATCGCTTCGAGTTTGTCGAGCGTGCCTCCGGTGTGGCCCAGACCGCGGCCGCTGATCATGGGCACGACCAGTCCTCCTGCAGCAGCCACGGGAGCCACGACCAGCGAAGTCTTGTCGCCCACGCCGCCGGTCGAATGTTTATCCACCTTCGGCGCGGCGAACTCCCGAAGGTCCAGCTTCGCGCCGGATGCAAGCATGGCGTCGGTGAGCGCGGCCGTCTCCGCGCGGGAAAGCCCGCGGAGCACGGCAGCCATCAGCCAGGCCGACATTTGATAATCATGGATTTCGCCGCTCGCGGCGCCGCGCACGAGCGCTTCGATCTCCGCGCGCGTGAGTTCGCCGCCATCGCGCTTCTTGCGGATCAGGTCCACGGCTCGAGGTGATTCGCCCGCGCTCACTTGCGAGTTCACTTGAGGCGGAACCCTTCTGGAAGAAGATCGGCGATGCGCGCAGACTTCCAACCATTTGCTCCGCGGAAATGCACCACTGCATTCGGGCCGAATTCGTAAATCACTTGCCGGCAGGCGCCGCAAGGAGAGCAGGGCGCATCCTGAGAGTTCAGCACCAGAATGGCGTCGATTCCTATTTTCGGGCCGAAGCGCGCGACAGCGGAAAAGATGGCTGTGCGTTCGGCGCAATTGGTCAATCCATAGGAGCCGTTTTCCACGTTGCACCCTGACACGATGTCACCGCGGCGCGTGAGCAAGGCAGCACCGACGCGGAACCTGGAATAGGGGGCATGCGCGTGTCGCATGGCCGCCTTTGCCGCTTTCTTCAGACGGTTGAATACTGCCTTTGGCGAGGGTTTCTTCTTCATCGC
>JASHSV010000260.1 GCA_030038535.1 Candidatus Acidiferrales bacterium | reverse complement strand
CTCATGAGGCGCAGCGCTTTGCGATAGCCCTCCGGCTTGGCCTGGCCGAAATTGCGGGCCAGGCGCTGCTTGGTGTCGCGGCCTTTTTGATGGCCGATGAGCATGACGGGACGCCCGCGGAACCAGCCAAAGCCGCCGACGATGGCGGGATCGTCGGCGAAGGAGCGGTCGCCGGAAAGCTCGTGGAAGTTGGTGAGCAGGTGCTGGACGTAATCGAGAGTATGGGGACGACCGGGATGGCGGGCGAGTTGGGTGCGCTGCCAGGGAGATATATTGTCGTAGAACTCGCGCTTCAACTGGGCGATATCGCCACGGAGACGCTCGAGATCCTGGCGGGAAAGGGCGTCGCCGGTGGCTTTGCGGAGCTGCTCGACGTCCTGCTCGAGGTTGTCGAGGGCGCGCTTTTGGTGGTCCATGTCCATGGGCGGGTGAAAGAAAGGGTAACAAAAGCAGTGGCGGGTGACGAGTGGCGAGTGACGAACGAACACGGAAATAGGCAACGTACCGGCAAACGATCAGCGGAAGGGCACGGAGCAACGAAGAAAATGCCGCAAGGCTACGCCCTGCGCTAGAAGAGGGAAAAAAGACTCCAACCGGGCTCGCCCACGACTAATCGGCGGCGGAGGCGGTGGTAGTGGCGACGGAAGGAACGAGCTCGACGGCGGAGTCACCGAGCAGGTCGCGGACGCGAGAGAGGAGATCGTCGTCGGGACGAATGTGAAATCTGGTGAGCTGGGTGCCGACGGTGCCGTCGGCAGTGGAGACGACGAAGGCGACACGGCAGGGGCCGGGGCGGCTGGAGAAAAGCTCGCGTAGAACGTTCAGGGATTCTTCGTCGATGGATTCGGTGTCGATGTGGAGGCGGAGGAGTCCGGCGCCGGGCGAAGCGGGGTCGGCATCGAGGGACCTCGCCTCGGCGAGAATGACGCGGGTGCCGACATCCTCGACGCTGATCCTGCCTTTGACGACGACGGTCGAGCCTTTGCGGAGCGTGCGCTCGAGGCGCGCGAAGCTTTCGGGAAAAACGAGAACCTCGGCCATGCCGGTCATGTCCTGAAGCGTGAGGATGGCCCAGCGCTGGCCCTTGCGAGAGCGCATGGCGCGTTCGGCGGCAACGATGCCGGCGATGGAGACTTCGGCGCCGTTGGATTTTTCTTCGAGGGCGCCGAGAGGACAGACGGCCAGCTCGTCGAGGCGGGCACGATAGCGCTCGAGCGGGTGGCCGGAGACGTAGAAGCCGAGCATTTCGTACTCTCGGGCGAGGCGTTCGTGCTCGGGCCATTCTTCGATGTCAGGAAGGACTTCGGCCGAGGCGCCGGGAGCGGTTTCGTGGGCAGGGCCGGCAGCGAACAGGCCATGCTGGCCGACGGAGCGCTCGCGGACGATGC
Source organism: Candidatus Acidiferrales bacterium (assembly GCA_030038535.1). GTDB lineage: Bacteria > Acidobacteriota > Terriglobia > Acidiferrales > UBA7541 > JOPF136. Next base: position 3,729 of record JASHSV010000260.1, on the reverse strand, counting down.
GCTGGGCCTGCTCGATGGCGGGATCGATGACTGCCATGAGCTGGGAACGGCGCGCGCCGAGCGAGTCCATGGCGCCGGCGCGGATCATGGATTCGAGAGTGCGGCGATTGAGCAGGCGGACGTCGGCGACTTCGCAGAACTGGCTGAGCGAGCGGAAACGGCCGACGGCCTGGCGGGCGTCGAGGATGGAGCGGGCGGCGCCTTCGCCGACGTTGCGGATGGCGCGAAGGCCGAAGCGGATGGCTTCGCCGGCGGGAGTGAAGTCCATGTCGCTCGAATTGATGTCGGGCGGAAGGACGGTGATGCCGGCGGAGCGTGCTTCGCCGATGTATTTCACCATTTTTTCGGTGCTGCCGGTTTCCGACGTGAGCAGGGCGCAGAAAAATTCGACGGGATAGTGTACCTTGAGCCAGGCAGTCTGATAGGCGAGGAGCGCGTAGGCGCAAGCGTGGGATTTGTTGAAGCCGTAGCCGGCGAATTCCTCCATCAGGTCGAAGATGCGCTCGGCTTTCCGCGCAGGGACTTTGCGGCCGGCGCAGCCGGCGAGGAATTTTTCACGCTGGGCGGCCATTTCTTCCTTCTTCTTCTTGCCCATGGCGCGGCGGAGAAGATCGGCTTCGCCGAGCGAGTAGCCGGCCAGGCGCGAGGCAATCTGGATGACCTGCTCCTGATACAGGATGACGCCGAAGGTTTCCTGAAGAATGTCCTGAAGCTCGGGGAGCTCGAAGGCGACTTTCTTCCTGCCGTGCTTGCGGGCGATGAAGTCGTCGATCATGCCGCCCTGGATGGGGCGGGGACGATAGAGGGCATTGAGCGCGGTGAGATCCTCGAGGCGCGAAGGCTGGTAACGGCGGAGGATGTCGCGCATGCCGTGGGACTCAAACTGGAAAATGCCGCTCATTTCGGCGCGGTGGAAGAGGGCGTACGTCTGGGGGTCGTCGAGGGGGAGATCAGCGAGATTCAGACTTGTGCCGCGATGTTGCTCGATGAGCTTGACGGCGTCGTCGAGGACGGTGAGCGTGGTGAGGCCGAGAAAATCCATCTTGAGCAGGCCGAGCTTTTCGAGCGCGTTCATGTCGTACTGCGTGGTGATTTCCTCGCGGTTGGACTTGTAGAGGGGAACGATCTCGACGAGGGGCTGTGGAGAAATGACCACGCCGGCGGCGTGCGTGGAGGCGTGGCGTGCGAAGCCTTCGAGCCGACGGGCGACGTCCATGAGCTCGGTGTAACGCTCGTTGGACTCGATGGCGGAACGGAGCTGGGAGGATTCGGCGAGCGCCTTATCGAGCTTGATGTTCAATTCGGCGGGGACGAGCTTGGCGAGGCGGTCCACTTCGCCGAAGGGGAGATCGAGGGCGCGGCCGGCGTCCTTGATGGCGGCTTTGGCGGCGAGCGTGCCGAAGGTGATGATCTGCGCGACGTTTTCGCGGCCATAGGTGTGGGTGACGTAGTCGATCACTTCGCCGCGGCGGCGCATGCAGAAGTCGATGTCGATATCGGGCAACGAAATGCGCTCGGGATTCAGGAAGCGCTCGAAGAGCAGGCCGTATTGGAGCGGGTCCACGTCGGTGATGCCGAGCGCATAACTGACCAGGCTGCCGGCGGCGGAGCCGCGGCCGGGGCCCACGGGAATGCCCTGCGCGCGGGCATAGCGGATGAAATCCCAGACGATGAGGAAATAGCCGGCGAAGCGCATCTTCTTGATGACTTCGATTTCGTAGGCCAGGCGCCCGGAGTATTCCGCGAGCGGATGAAGGAGCGAGCCGGCGGAGGCGAGGCGCTCGAGGTGCTCGCGGCGAGCGGCGAATCCTTCCGCGACGACGGACTCGAAATAACTGTCGGCGGTGTGGCCGTGAGGGACGCGGAATTCGGGGAAGGGATTGTGGACGGGCTCGATTTTGACGTGGCAGCGCGAGGCGATTTCGACGGTGCGGGAAAGGGCGTCGGGCAGCTCGCGGAAGACGCGGAACATTTCCTCTGCCGTCTTGAAATAGAACTGGTCGTTGGCAAAGCGCATGCGGTGGGCGTCGCTGACGGTCTTGCCTGTCTGGATGCAGAGGAGCACGTCCTGGGCGCGGGCATCGTCGCGGGAGAGATAGTGGGCGTCGTTGGTGGCGACGAGCGGGATGCCGGTGTCGCGGGAGAGGCGGAGAAGATTGGGATTGACCCTGCGTTCGATCTCGAGGCCCTGGTCCTGGATTTCGAGGAAGAAATTGCCCTTGCCGAAGATGTCGCGAAACCGATAGGCGGCTTCGCGGGCTTCCGATTCCTTTTCCTCGGTGAGCGCTTCGGCGACCTCGCCGCGGAGGCAGGCGGATAGGGCGATGAGGCCGCGGGAATGCTGGGCGAGGAGGTCGTGGTCCACGCGGGGCTTGTAGTAGAAGCCGTCGAGAAAGCCGGTGGAAACGAGCTTGATCAGATTGCGGTAGCCCTCCTGGGTTTCGGCGAGGAGAACGAGATGATTGGCGCGGCCGGCGCCGGGCGCGTCCGGGTCGGAGGTCTTGTCTTTGTGGCTGCCGCGGGAGACGTACATTTCGCATCCGATGACGGGCTTGACGCCGCGGGTGGTGGCTTCCTGATAGAACTTGGCGGCGGCGAAAAGATTGCCGTGGTCGGTGACGGCAACGGCGGGCATGCCGCGGCGGGCGGCTTCGGAGACCAGATCGGAGATGCGGCAGGCGCCGTCGAGAAGAGAGTAGTCCGTGTGGAGGTGAAGGTGAACGAAGGGCGGCGTCTGCATGCCGGAAACATTGTAAGACGGCGAGAACGAAAACCGAATCCCGAAGTTTGCGGACGAGAAACGGAAAATCGGAGCGGTCAGGGCCTCAGGTCAGCTCCGGACAATGCGCCGGGCGGGGCCTGACGTTGAGCGCGCGCAGTTTACGCCACAGGCGACGCGGGAGCGTCCGTGCGGCTAAGGGCGCATCACTGCTTGGGGGCGGCAGCGGCCTCGAGTTTGGCGAGGCGCGCAGCCAGGGCTTCAATCGCCGCCTCCTGGCGGGCGATCGTGCGTTGCTGCCGCTCGATGGTGCTTTGCTGGTCGTTTAGAGTGCGGCGCTGCCTTTGGACTTCGTTCAGCGCCTCGGCGATGTCTTGCTTGGCCGCCATGCTTCCGCATTCCCCCAGGATCTGCGGGGTGCTTGCGCTGATGCAGGCTGGGTTGCCGGTGACGGTGGGGACGTCGGGGAGAATCACTGAGCCAAGGATTGTCGTTGGGCCGTTGACAAATAAATTGCCGCCCGAGGACGACTCGGAGCTCCCAACAGTCACGTTGTTGGCAGACACAGTTCCGGCAAAACTCCCGTTCCCCTGGTAATCGAAGCCAGTAAAAAGATTTTTATCGGCATTCGTAATTTGAAAGGGCATACCGCCGGTCGCCCCGGCTGCCTCTTCGATGACAAGCCCGTTGGCACCCGATGTAGACGTCGTCGCTATGAATAAACCCGTCCCGCCTGAGCTCGCGCTATTGGTGATGTTCATCGTTGTCGAGCCGTCGCCGGAAGTAGAGCCCGTCAGACCGTAATTAACTCCGGAGTAGCTGATAGGATATCCAAACGTTGATGTATCATTTATTGCTAAGTCAGATCCGAAAACACCAGGGCCTGTGGTGTTGTTGATGAGAACGCCTGCTATGGTAGCAGTGGCGCCCTCGCCCGTGGTCCCCTGTAGATTCATGATAGCGGCAGTGGAGCCGGGGTTCGTGATCCAGCTCGCTGTGCTGCCGACTTT
>JASHSV010000259.1 GCA_030038535.1 Candidatus Acidiferrales bacterium | reverse complement strand
CGACGCATCCAGTGATCGGGCAGACCCGTCTGCAAAAGCAGAAGGAAAAAGGCCACGGCGGAGAGCGCGGTGAGCGCGGCAACTTTGAGCCAGTGACGCAGGTGCGGGCTCACGGCTTGAACTCCGGCAAGACTTCTACGTCGAGCTGCGCGCGCGCCTGGTCGATCCACTGCTGGGCGCGACGGGTGATGTCGCGCTCGAGGAGGAGTTCGATGATGGAGTCGCGGACGTCATCGATGGGGGGAACGGGCTGGTTGCGTCGCTGGAGCTGGGGAGTGAACTCGTCGCGGTAGTAGCGTTCGACTTCACCGGGCTGGACGCGGGCGACGGCGCGGAATTTGTGCTCGAGATAAGCGTCGAGAAACATTTGTTTGGCGACGAGGCGGCGGAGGGCGGCTTCGGTGAGGTTGAGCTCGCGGAGTCGGGCGGCGAATTTCTCGGGGGGGCCGACCTGATTGCGCAGGGCGTCGAATTCGGCGTCCACCTGGGCCTGCGGGGGCACGGGAAAACGCGCGGCGGAGGCGTCGTTGGCGACAATCCACTGGTCGATGAGGTCGCGGAGGAGCTCGGAATCGGCGGCTGGCTCGCGTCCGGCGAGGCGCTGATAGGCGGCGAGTTCGCGAATGTCGCTGAGGGTGATGATGTCGTTCTCGATGCGTGCGGCAACGCGGTCCACGACGACTCCGGCCTGAGCGGCGGCGAGCAGAGGCGCGGCGAGGCCGGCGAGGATGAAGAACGCACGGATGGAAGAAGCGCGCATCAGAAGGGCGCTCCGAAGGTGAGGAAGAATTGGAAGTGATGCTGGCGCGCGAGGCCGGTGGGCGAGGTGGGCAGCGTGAATTGAGGGGAATTGAGCAGATAGCCGAGGTCGAGGCGGATGGGGCCGACGGGCGTGGGGTAATGAATGCCGAACCCAACGGAATGAGAGAGCCAGTTCAAATCGTTGGGAGGAGGAGTGGTTCGAAAAGTGATCTTCTCGATGGAGCTGTACACGTTGCCGGCGTCGTAGAAGAAGGCGCCACTGACCGCGGCGGTGGTGAAAGGGAGACGGAGGGGAAAACGAATCTCCTGGTTGAATGTGAGCAAGGCCAGACCGCCGACGGGGAATCCGGTGTCAGGGTCGCGGGGGCCGGCATCGTTGAGGCCGAAGCCGCGCAGGCTGGTGCCGCCGCCGGCAAAGAAGCGTTCGGGCAGCGGGATGTCGGCGGAGAGGCTGCCGCCGTAGGGCGTCTCGACGCCGAAACGCGTGGAACGGGCGAAGATGAGATTGTGGCCTAGGGGAGTGAACGAGGAATTCTGCATGAAGATGCGCATGAAATTCGCGGTGGAACCCATGTCGCGGGAAAAGAGGCTGACATCAACGGTGTAAAAGCGGCCGCGCGAAGGGTCGGCGGCGTTGTCGCGGAGATCGCGCACCCAGGCGACGCTGGGACCGGAGACGCGCGTGGGCTGGCTGTAGAGAGGAACCTCTTGCGGTTCGATCTTGAGGTCGGTGGCGAGGACGTGGCGGAAGGTGTAACGGTAAAGGAAGGTGGTGATGGTCGAGATGCGATGTTCGAGCTGGAGGGTGCCTTCGTAACGCGTGGAATTGAAGGTGCTGATGTCGAGCGTCTTGTCGGTGAAGGCGATGAGCTGGAGGTTGAGGTTGCGCTGGTCGAGGAAGCGAGGGGTGCTGTATTCGGCCAGGGCGCGGTCCTGGAGGGTGCTGGCGCGAAGGCGAATCTGGAAGGTCTGAGCGCGGCCGAAGAGGTCGTTCCAGGTGAATTCGAGAATGCCGCGCGGGGAGAATTCGAGAGTGCTGGCGGTGGGGTTTGTGGAGCTGCCGACGGGAAGGACTTCAAAGCCGGCGCCGTAACCAACGGAAAAGCGCTTTCCCTCCTGCACGTTAACGAGCATGGTTTTTTCGGTCTCGTCGCCCTGGGGATTTTCGGGAGCGACGGCAACGTGATTGAAGACGCCGAGGGAATAAAGCTCGCGCTGGGTGAGGATCAGATCGCCTTCGCGGAGAGGCTCGCCGGGCTTGAGCCGGACGCGGCGGCGAATGACGGCGAGACGGGTGTATTCATTGCCATCGATGATGACTTGGGCCACGGTGATGCGCGGGCCTTCGGAAATCTGATATGCGAGCTTCACGGAGCCGGGCTGCGAGCCGGGCGCGACGTGGAATTCGAAGCGGGTGTCCGGGAGGCCCTGATTCAGATAGAGGGCCAGAATGTTGTCGCGGTCGGAGGCGACGTTGGCGTCGGAAAAGGGCTCACCGGCGTTGGAGCCGGTGACGGAAAGCAGCTCGGGAGTGGAGATTGCGGAATTGCCGGTGAGTTCGAGCGATTCGACGCGGGTCTGCAGGCCCTCTTCGATGTGGAACCGGACCATTAGTTCGTCGGGGCGCCCGCGGTAATTCTCGACGGTTTCGGTCTGGAATTTGGCCGCGCCGAAACCGTTGGAGGCGTAAAGAGAGCGGAGCGAATCTTCGTTCTGCTGGAGCAGGCGGCGGCTGAAAACGGCGGAGCGGAGAAACCCGGCGGGCTGGATGGACAGCCGGCTGCGGAGAAGATCGTCGTTGAAATATTTGTTGCCGATAAATTCGACGGCGGCGAGTTTGCGGCGTGGGCCTAGGGTCACGGCATAGGTGATTTGGCGCGCGCTAGTCGCCGGATTTTCAGTGGAGGCGTACTGGACGTCGCAATCGATGTAGCCGCGGCGTTCGAAGTAGTCGCGAATGTTGCGGCGGCCTTCGGCGAGCAAATCTTCGTCCACGGAGGCTTCCTGAAAGACGGGGACGAGCTGCCGGATGCGAGCGGAGGAAAGCTTGGCGCCGGTGACTTCGAGACTGACGGGAGAGCCAGCGGTAACGTCCAGAGTGATGGGAACGGTGTTGGTGGCGGCGTCGAAGTCGCCGGGATGCGTGGTGACGCGCGCGGCGTAGAACCCGCGGCGGAAAAGCCAGTCGCGCACTCGTTCGCTGCCCTTCTCGAGGCGGGCGGCGGTGAGCGGCTGGCGGGGCTTTAACCTGGAAGTGCGGATCAATTCGTCGCTGCGATAGCTGGTCGGGTTCGAGACATCGACGGCGGCGAGGCGGGCGCGGCTGCCGGTTTCGACGCGAATGGTGATGTCCACGAGCTGCGTGCTGGGACGGGGGCGGACTTCCGGCTTGAATACGGCGGAATAGAAGCCGTTCTGGCGCATGATTTGATCCACGCGAGCCAGGCCGCGGTCGAGGTCGGTCTGGCGAAATCGCTCGCCCAGACCGAGACGAAGCACGCCGAGCGCCTGAGAACCGGAGGGCGGGTCCTGCAGGCCTTCAAAACGCACATCACCAATGAACGAATTGAGGCGAACCAGGAAATCAAGACGCAGGCCGGTGGGAGTCGAGAAAACCTCGGCGGTGATGTCGGAGTAGCGGCCGGTGGCATAGAGGCGGCGGAGGCTGGAGCGCAGGGCATCGCGGTCGAGAGGCTGGCCGGGCACAATGGCGAGATCGGAAGGATTTTCCTCAAGCACGTGCTGGGGCGCTTCCACGACGCGCACGGCGGCGACCGGCTTTCCCAACAGGGTCTCGTCGGAGGCGGGCTCAGGCTGGGCCGCAGCGCCGGGCGAGCTGAGGAGGCCGGCGAGCAGGGCGAGCGAGAGGAGCGCGCGCGCAATGCGGAATGTGAGCATTCCCGGGCTCAAGGCAAAGCCGTTAGTATAGCCGCGTTTCGCCCGACTCCAAGGTTCGAGAGTGGCCGGGGCGCGGTACACTCGCACGAGCGGAAAAACAATGGAGCCGGAACAATACGAACGATACTCGCGGCAGATTCTTTTCGCCCCGCTGGGAGAGGAAGGGCAGAAGCGCCTGGTGGAATCGCGCGCCGTAGTGCTTGGATGCGGAGCGCTGGGCACGGTGTTGGCCGGGCTGCTGGTGAGGGCGGGAGTGGGACGACTGCGACTGGTGGACCGGGACTTTGTGGAGCTGTCGAACCTGCAGCGGCAGACGCTCTATGAAGAGGCGGACGCACGCGAAGCGCTGCCGAAAGCGGTGGCCGCGGAGCGGCGACTGAAAGCGATGAACAGCGGCGTTGCGGTGGAAGGCGTGGTGGCGGATTTGACGCCGGAAAACGCGGCGGAGCTGCTGGGAGGGTTTCCGCTGATTCTGGACGGGACAGATAATTTCGAAACGCGCATGCTCGTGAACGACTACGCGG
>JASHSV010000258.1 GCA_030038535.1 Candidatus Acidiferrales bacterium | reverse complement strand
CGGCGGGGCGATGGCGGGGAGTTTCGGGTTTGATTTCGCGCGCGGACGCAGTTCGGGCGGCGCGATTTGGCGGGCGCCTTGGAGGGACAACCCGAGCGGGGACGCGCGGGAGCGCCGGAGAATGCATCCGGCCACGAGCGGCGAAAAAAACAGATACGCTTCCGGCGAGCGCCAGAAGGCACACGAGCAACTGCTTCCTGCTCATTAGGCCCTCCTCCGGAACGAGAACGGCTTCCCGTTGCCAGGTTGGGCGGCTCAAAAACAGCCGAGCCAACTGCCATTAGTTGAGTTGAATCCGGGTCATCCCCTACATTGGGACGCGCCGACTATCCCGCGGCGAATACCAAAAGTCAATCCGTGTTAGTACTGCCAACCTCGCGGGCGTCCGTGGCCCATGCCCAATTCTCTTCTCCCAGCGCTATATCGAGCATCCCTTCGGCTGGAAGCACGTCCACGGGCAGCCCACCTTTCCAGATGGCGACGCTGAGCAACAGCTCGCGTCTGCCGCGCAGATCGAACAGCTCGCGCGCCAGCGCCACTTCCACGAATTTGTCGTACGCCGCGGACACGACCGTCTGGGGGTGAAGCAGGCAGAGGCCGGCGTTCTCGACGACGCCACCGGCCAGTTTCCCGTCCGCAACGCGCAGGGTGACGCGGGTCTCCCGGGAGTCCCATACGGTGATATGGAGCTGGAATTCCGGCACGGCCGCGAACGCTTCGGCGATGGGATCGACACGCAGCCAGAGATGGCTATCTCCAAATCCGTAGTAGAAACTGCCCAGGACGTACTGGCGCCCGTGCATGGCGCCACTCTGCCGGTCGGGCGCAAATAGCCCCGCGCCGAGCCACTCGAAGTAACTGGTTTCGCGGCCGTCGACCTGGACGTCGAGAAACGCCGATGGCGGCTCGCGCCGGGCGCGCTCCGGAGCACGTTTGATCGGTTGCGCCAGCGCCGTGGGCGGCGGCTCGCCGATGGCGTGGTAGACATCGGTGAGGTGCTTGCGATAAAGCCGGTCAAAATCCGCGTCGTTCGAGGAGCCATGCTCGGGGCCGTACCACCAGCACCAGTCGCTTCCTTCCGCGGCAAGAATCGCTTCGTAGGCACGCTGTCCCTGGGGCGAGTATCTTTCGGGCGCAAACGGATTCATCAGCCCGCCGCGAGCCCTTGCTCGCTCAAAGGCGGCGCGCGCATCGCGCAACAGGTCCCAGGCGCGAACGTCCTCAGCGTGGCCGATCCATACATCGAAATTCGCGCTGATCCACGAGGCGGGGAAAATACCGTCCATGCGCGGAGGATCGGGGACCGCTTCGACCGCCTCGCTCATGGTCAGCGTCTGAATTTCTGGATCGCGCGCGACACGATCGTAGAAGCGGCGCAGGAATTCCCTTCCGTTTCCCGGGAAATATTCCCAAGCATTTTCGCCGTCGAGGATGATGCTGACGGTGGCGGTTCGCCCGAGTGGTTCGCGATCGCCGATGGCCCGGATGCGGCGATGCAGGTCGTCCGCGGCCGCTGCCGCGTCCATGCGGCTGTAAACGAAGCCGACCAGGTCCGAGATGTAGTGATCGCGGAAGAATCCGGTCATTTGGCGCGCGCCACGGCTGAATTTCCAGGGGGTATACAAGTCCGGGCCGTTCTCGGGGTATCCCGAGGCGTCGCGCCAGAAACCGATGTTTCGCGTCCGTCCGAGCACGCCTTCGTCTGTGGCAAACCAGCGAAACCCGAGATCCGCTGCGATCTCGAGCGCCTGGTCGGAAACCGAGCCCTCCGATGGCCACAGCCCTGCGGGAGGCTGGCCAAAAATCCGTTCATGGAACTGCCGAGCTTTCAGGAGCTGCTCGCGCGCATCTTCCGGGTATCGAAAGGGCGGCTGAGGCAGGGGCGTATGCATGTTGGAGACCCGCGCGATATCGGAATCGCACAGCAACGGCAGGATCGGATGGTAATAGGGCGTGGTGGAAATCTCGATTTGGCCGCGGGCAGCCGCCTCGCGGTACGCCGGCAAGACCGCTGCCAACAGTTCATCCTGTTTGGCGAGAAGCACGGCCTTGTCCTGCTCGGTGAAATCCTTGCCCTTTTCGGAGAGCCCGCGCACTGCGGGATCATTGGCCAAGTACTCTTCGTCCATCCAAGCCAGCTGGGAGAGCAACTGTAAATCGCGCCATTCGCGAGCGGCCCAATGCGCGACGCACGTTTCCGGTCCGCTGGAACGCAGGTCAGATTCAAGTTCCGCGAATCTCGGCCAACGACGCAAGAGATTTTCGTTGATTTGGAAGGCGCGTTCGAGTGCCTGGCGCTTTTGGGCGGGTCCGAGCGAGTCCGCAGGTGTAAAAGCGATCTCGAACCAGGGCTCCTTGAAGTGGCCGCTGGCATATTCCTGGATCTGTTCGGCGAGCAGAGGAACAATATTGAAGGTGGCATGCACGCTCGGGAATTCTTCCAGGATCTTCACCATGCCCCAGTAGTCCTTGAGTGCATGCAAGCGCGTCCATGGCAGCACATACTCGCCGGTAGCCGGGTCGCGGTATTGCGGCTGGTGCATGTGCCACAGAATGACCAGGTTTACTCGGCTCAACTCGCTGCTCCCGGTGCTAAAATGTGCGTAGCGCGCCTATGCGCCTTCTCGATCGATACATTGCTCGCGAAGTGGTTTCCCACGGAGTCCTGGGCCTCGCTGTCTTTACCTTCGTGTTCTTCGTCCCTCAGCTCGTACGGCTGATGGATCTGGTGGTCCGGCACTCCGGCAGCATCTGGACGGTGATGCTGCTGTTTCTGTGCACCATTCCGCCGGGACTGAGCTTCACGCTTCCTATCGGCGTCCTGGTCGGCGTGCTTATCGGTCTCGGGCGGCTTTCCGCCGACAGCGAGATCGTGGCGCTGCACGCATCCGGCGTCAGCCTGAAGCGCCTGCTGCTACCGATCGGCATGGTGGCCGCGGTCGCCGGCGTCGCCACGCTTCTAACCACATTCTGGCTCAGCCCCCTCGCCCTGCGAACGGCGGCGCGGTTGGAGCAGCAACTTCTTTCTTCCCAAGCGCCGTATGCCGTCCAACCGCGAGTGTTCGATGAG
>JASHSV010000257.1 GCA_030038535.1 Candidatus Acidiferrales bacterium | reverse complement strand
CGGTATTCTTCACCACCAGCGGCATCTGAGTGGCCACGGATTCAGTCACAGTTCCAAAGCTCAAAGTCGAAGGCACAGACGCAATGGCTCCCGAAGTGGTCACCGTGACCGTGGTCGAACCGGCGGTGGGAGATGCCGAGTAATTCGTGTCTCCAGTGAACTGCGCCGTGTACGTGGTGGTAGCGGCGGGTGCAGAGATGGTCGCCGTAGCCTGGCCGGCAGAAAATCCATAGGTGGGGTCATACGTAAGCGTGAGCGTTCCCGTGCCAACGATCGTCTGGCCATTCATAAAGTTGATGGTGCCCGAAGGATTGGCGCCGAAGCTTCCGGCCGAGTAGTTTGCCCCATTGATGGTGTCCACAAAGGCGGTGAGTAGCACGGGAGTACCCGCCGTGACGCCCGTGGTGGGGGCGTTTGACGACAGAGAGGTTTGCGTGGTCCCCTGCGTGATGCTGAACGCCAGGGGAGTCGCGGCCGTAGAATTTTTGTAGCTGGGGTCGCCCGTACAAGCCGGAGGTGTGGACGTTCCGCAGTATTGAGCGCCGATGGAATAGGACGCGGGAGGCAGGGCCTCAATCTGCGGGAGCTGCGATACGGCGCCGTAATTTCCCGGCGACTGGATTTCGGCATATCCCTCCGTATTCAGGGGATAGGTGGCCGCAATCGCGGCGGGAAGCCCGCTGAAAATCACGTTACCAGTAGCGGTTTCCTGCTGCGAGGTGGCGCCCACCACGTCCACACGAATGGAGAGCAGCGAGCCATAAGGTTCTGTGGACACGGCCTCGCCCTCGCAGGTAGGCACGAGAATTGTTTCGGAGGTGACCGGCGAAACCACGCAATCCCCAGTTATCGGGCTATAAAGCACCAGGCTTTCTGTAGTCGTGCTGCTTTCCGGATTCACGGTGACCGAAATTCCAGGTGAGGAATTGCTGACGCCATAGGTGCCGTCACCGGCGAAGTGCGCGGCAATGGTATAGCTGCCTCCCACCAGTCCGAGGGTGTAGTTGCAGTTCGTGCCCTGCGTACAGCTTGTGCCCGCCGTAGAGGAAGAAAAAACTCCGCTCGTCAACGGATAGATGTCGGCGTTGGTAATTACGTAGTTGTTGGAGGTGAAATGGTCGACTGCGGCGGTGCTATTGTTCGGGAAGGTGCCAATGAGCGAGACGTCTTCGCCTTGTTGGAACGAAGAGGTCACGGGAATGGGGGTTCCGTTGTAATCGACGTTGATATTGACGAACACCTGAGTACCGTGCGTAATCGTGATGGGCGAGGAGCAGGAGGCCGACGATGTCTCCGCGGTGGAGAGGCACAAGGTGGTTGTGGTGGCCTTGAATTTGCCCACTGCGGAGCTCCAATTGGTCACCAAATTCAGGGCATTGATGGAGCCCAGTCCCGTGGCCAGATCGAATCCGGTTCCTGCATTGAACGCCGCGGTTCCCGAAGGGTTCCCTTTAGCGTTGAGCGTTTCCAGGATGCCGTAGTCCGTGTTGCTGGCGGTCGTCAGGCTGCAGTTCTCGCTGTCGCCCTCGCAGGGGACCGAGTTATTGCCCAGGGTTACGTCGTTGAACGAGTTCGCATAGTTCTGGGCCAGATTATAGAGAACGTAGTCGGCCTGGCCTTGCGGCCCAAGCTGCTGATTGACCAGAGCCATGATCCCGGCAAAGGCGGGCGCAGCCGACGAAGTTCCTCCTACGCCGATAAAATCGTAATACGGGGCCGAGATGTCGCACTGCCCCGTGGCACTGATGTCCGACTCGCAGACCACATAGAAACTGTTGCTCACCAGTCCGTCTGCCGAAAACAAGGCGAGATCCGGCAAATCGCGCGCGAGGTCGGTGGCCGCAGTCAAACCGGAGCCCTTGGCCACGGTTTGCCAGGAGGGTTTCGGGTAGTAGCCAGTGCAGTACCCAAGCTCGTCTTCCTCGGCGCAGTTACTCTGCCCCCCTCCTCCCGCCACGATATTCAGATTGTTTGCCGTCACATTCGCCGGACTACATCCCGTAACCGAATTGGAGAAGCTTTGGGCGCACGAGTCGTTCCAACTGGTTTCGGGAATGTACTGGGTAGCGGAGACGTCGTTAATCTGATTGACCGTCGAATTCACTCCGTTCGACCAGTAGGTGGCCTCGTAGTTCGCTACCGTGACGTTGAAGTCTGTGCCGCCGGCGACCACATTGAACGGCGTGGATGCCAGTCCGCTCACGAATACGCCATACTCTGCCGCGTCTTCCGTGTCCTCGTCGTCACAATTCGCGGAACCACTGTCTCCCGCGGAAAGGATTACCGTGATGCCTTGCGCGGCCGCCTGCTCCCAAAGCGTGGAGTAAAATACGTTTTCGTCGTTTCCCAGAGCTGCCTCGCACTCGCCGAAGCTTTCGCTCATCACCGGGGCCAGATTGTTGTCCACGATGTATTCCGCCGCCAGGTCGATCCCCGCCGTCGATTCCGTATCCTCTGCAATCACGAAGTCGATAGTGGCCTCGCGGGCCACAGCCCCCGACAATTGTGTGTCCAAATCTCCTTCGGTTTCGTCCTCGTTGAAGCCCGGATCCGGGCCATCCACGATCACCTGGGGAAGGAGCGAAGCCCCGGTATTGGGATTGGTCAGCGGCAGGCCGAACTGGGAGCGATAGGATGACGGGTCGTCGGCAGAGCAGGTGCCAAAGTCCGGCGAGCTCACCGTGCAAATCTCGGAATCCCCCACGATGGCAATTGTTTGTCCGTTTCCGTTGATGCTCTGTGAGTACAGGCCATTTACGCTGTAAATAGCCGCGAAATCTCCGGGCCCCAGTGCGTTGCAATTAGCCCCGGCTCCCGTCACCACAGAAGACCCGCAGGGAGCGAACGAATAGAGCGGAGTCACGGCCACCACCTGGCCCGTAGCCTTTGTTCTCCGGAATACTCCCAGCTTGTGGCTTTGCGCTTTCTTTTTGAAGTTATTCAGCGACACCGGGCCCACCACCACTGGGGCGAGCGCCGTGGGGATTTGCGGATCGCTGGCGTTGGCGTAGTGCTGCTTTCCGTTTACCAGATACGTGTGAATCTCCGTGTGGAACGCCTGGCGCACCTGGCCGGCCGTGCCGGAGAACTCGATGAGCCTGCCCCCTGCGGCGACGCGGCTCACCTGGAAACCCTGGGAGGTCAGCCAGCTTGTTACGGTCTGGATATCGGCTTCGGCAGGACCGAACTGCGCGCCAAATTGCTGCGGCGTGAGCCAACGGTGGAAGTTTGGAGACGCCTTGCTTTGTTGCTGATCGATGAGCTGACGGGCGGCCATCTCCTGATCGACGGAGCCCTGCAAGAGCAGCAGCATCCGCCGGATCGGCTGGCTGTCGGCCACGGCGCCCTGGTCGTACTTGGCTTTGGCGAGCGGATGCGTATTGCCGCGCCGGGTGGTCAACTGGGCATTGTTCACCGGCTGCGTAATGCGGGGTTGTACGGCGCTCGTCTGCGCGATCCCCTTGACGGGAACCAGCAAGGCCAGAGCGAGAAACGTGAATGGGAGCACACCAAGGGCGTTTTTAGTTCGCATGCCTAATATTCCCCTTTGAAGGAGCTTTTGTTGCATCCGAATCGGAGGGCTGACGGCTTGAGAATGGGCAAGGGCCAGTAAGTCTTTGTCTTCCATCACATTCTTCCCGGCTGGGTCTCTTGAAGCCGGCGCCGAGGTGCTCTTTCCCCTGAACCATCGACAGAGTCGAGGGCGCGGGCGAATCAGAATCAGCCACGCGGTGCCCCGACTCGATGATACGAGAGCTCTCTCGCACGCGCCAACGATTTTCAGGCCCGTAAGAGAATTGCGATGACTCCGAGTAAGAGGAATACAACCGGCCGCCAGTATTTGCAGGCCTCTTCGCCACCTCTTGAGACACCACGAGGGAGGCGTGACCTTAACCACAAGGCCAGTCGGAAGTAGGATGCGTCCAGGACCGCGCCTGTCGCCTTACTGCAGCATGAGATCGCCTTCGAGCAGGATCGCTGCGGCCACCGCCCCCGGCTCTACAGAATACTCCCCAGCCAGGATTCGAGAGCGCAGCTTTTGGATTCGGGCTCTGCGGTTTGTGGCTTCGTTGCGCAGGCTCATCAGAATAGCCTCTTCGTCAATGCCCAGTGACAATCCCCTTACAGCGTCGCAAATTGAGATTTCTTCCTGCTCTGGCGACATGGGAAGGTTAGCGTGGAGAGAAATGCCGGAAACCCGGTGCTTCGAGCTTTGCAATCGAGGATCACTCGCGCGTCCCGCCATTTGAATTGTTAACCGCCCGACCAGCCAGGTGCCCCCGCGGAATATATCGGCCGGGCGACAGAATACCTTAGGGCGCCCCTTGCGGACGCGGCTTCGCGTCGAGATGCTTCCCGGCTTACGCCCCTGCCCGAGCCTGTCCGCCGGGCCGCGCCGCAGGATTGCCCCTTTCTTGTCCTTGGCGGGTCGGCCAGATCGGCTCCTTTGCGCTCTCTTCCAAATAGCCCCGCAGCCGCTCGAGCGCCGACGCATGAATCTGCGACACCCGCGATTCGCCCACCGCCAGAGCCTCTCCCACTTCCTTCATGGTCAACTCCTCGTAGTAGTAGAGGGTCAGTGCCAGCCGTTCTTTCTCCAGCAGTCGGCGTATGCCCTCTTCCAACCGCGCCCGCTGCTCCTGGCCTGCGCACATTGTGAGCGGGCTGGCCGCTTCCGTCGAAGCGAGCCGGGAACTGAGTTCCAGTTCCATGCCGTCTTCCCCGCCCGAGGCGGCCTCCTGGAGGCTCCCAACGTCAAGGCCGCGAATCTCCCCCGCCAGATGATGAAACTGCCCGAGCGAAAGCCCCAGTGCCTTTGCCATTTCGGCTGTGGTGGGCTCCCGCCCGAGCCGCGCCCGCAGTTGCTGCTCCGCCTCTTCCATGCGCCGCGCATTGCGGCGCAGTTCACGCGGGCTCCAATCGAGTGAGCGCAGCTCGTCTAAGATGGCTCCCCGGATGCGAAATTTCATATACGATTCGATCTGCACCTTGCGCCTGGGATCAAACTTTCTCAATGCATCGATCAGCCCGAGCACTCCGGCCTGCAATAGGTCGTCAAAGGGCACGTGGGCTGGAAGCCGGCCGTGAATCCTCCGCGCGATGTACCTCACCTGCGGCAGCAACTCGACGAGGCGTGCCTCCACGGCCTCCTGATTGAACGTACTTTCTTCCCGCGTCTTACTCCGCGTGAGCGGGGCTCTTGCGGATTTAGTTCGTTGGTGTGCAATAGAAAGTGCGCGTGAGTCACGATTCATGGCCGGGCCCTCTACGATGCGTTTCCGGTCGTGTGAACCGCGCCGTCGCAGCGAGATCGCGGAAGGCTGCGTCGGGTCGGCACATCGCCGTTCGAGGTGAAACAGCTTAGGAAGACCGGCTTAGAGTGGGGTTAGCGGAGGATTAGATTTTTCTGGGAAATGCAGAAGGCAAGTTCGTCCTGAAACAGAGAGTCGCGTTCCCGTTTCGGAACCGGGGGCCCGCGCTGTCTCACATGGAGATAATGCAAGGTTCCGCAGTGGCGCTCGCCAATGCGATGCAGCGAAGGATTCGAACGAATTATTGCACGAGCAGCCGGGGCACTGGCTATCGCCTGGACCCGCGTCCGGCCGACAAGGGGAACCCCGCCACCGCTGCAAGCCGGCGCGGCTCGGGAGTGGACACGTTTCCGGTTCGGCGCGCGGCAGCCGCCACCTGTACGCCCTCGGGGACTTCCATCCGGTAGCCTACCCCTCGCACCGTGTGGATCAGGGGAGGATCGAATCCATCATCGACCTTCCGCCGCAGGTA
>JASHSV010000256.1 GCA_030038535.1 Candidatus Acidiferrales bacterium | reverse complement strand
CGGCCGCAATAAATACGCGGCTACCGGCGTTATTCACTGGATGCTATCGAACGCCTGGCCCTCGCTCATCTGGAATCTCTACGACTACTACCTCACCCCTCACGCCGGCTATTTCGGCACGAAGAAAGCCTGCGAACCGCTCCACGTCCAATACTCTTACGATGACCAGTCCATCGTCATCGTCAATGGCGGCGCCGATCCCGTTCCGAACCTGCGCGTCCGCGCCACCGTGTACAACCTCGATCTCACCGAAAAATACAAGTTCGAACGCACCGTGGACGTTCCCGCCGACTCGAGTCTCCGCGCGTTTTCGTTTCCCAAACTCGACGGCCTCTCCACCACCTATTTCCTCCGCCTCCGCCTCGAAGACACGGCAGGAAAACTCCTCAGCAGCAATTTCTATTGGCTCTCCACCAAACCCGACCGCCTCGATTTCCCCAAGACCACCTGGTATTACACTCCTCTCGATTCCTCCGCCGATTTCCGCGGCCTTTCTTCTCTTCCTCCCGCCAGCGTCAGCGCCGACGCCACGTTTGCTGTCACGAAATCCGGCTCCAACCTCGCGGGAGTTGCCATCGTCACGCTTAAGAATGTGGGTTCCTCGCCCGCCTTTCTCGTCCGTCTCAAGGTGACGCGCGGAAAAGGCGGCGACGAAATTCTTCCCGTCTTCTGGCAGGATAATTATTTCGAGTTATTTCCCGGTGAATCGCTGGAGGTCCACGCGACGTACGACCCAAGTCTCCTGGGAGGTTCCACTCCCGCTCTCGAAGTCTCCGGCTGGAACGTCAACCGCTCCCGCTGATCCTCGTGGGGGCATCCGCCGCACCGGACCATGCCCCGTTCGGCACGGCATACGAGTCACGCTGCTCCTCATTCTTTGCTTTTCGGTTTTCGAATTTCGCTTCTTAGGGTTCCGTCGCCGGATGCGGCGTCTTCAAACAAAAATTCCTCACAGCACCGAACGTCGTCACCCCTATGTGGATGATCGACGTCCATCGCTCCAGGCTGTGGTGGCCCGTGCGGTGGAACAAATACGAGACGCCCACGGATGTAATCGTTCCTCCAAACTCAATGGCCGCGAACTCGGCGTGATTGTCCACCACTTCGTTGTTCAGCAGCACCTCGTTCAGCCCGCGCCTCCGCGCATTGAGCGTGGAAGCGAAGTCCAGATACCTCGCGCCTAGCACTCCGGCGAAAAGCCAGCAGTTCGTCTCGTCCCAGAACCTGTGCACCGGCGGCTTCTTCGCGGCTTCGGCCGGCTGCGGGTGGTCGGGTAAAGGAGCCGAGGCGGGCGCTTGTCCGGGGACTTGCGCGCCTCCGCTGGGTGGCGTTTCCTGCGCCGGCGGATTCGTCTGCTGGGCAAATAGGCACGCGGGAAAAACCAGAAGCGAAATCAGTGGAATTGTCAGCTTGATTGGGACTCGTATGCCCGCTTTCGCAAGAAGCATGAGGCCGCGATTCTACAACGAACCCACGTCGTCGCCGAGTTTTCCCTTGAGTGCCGTTCTCGCAGGCACTCAAGCCCGCTTGCCATTGTGCCGATAAGAAACCAGAGGGCGTGCGGGACGTTTCCCGCGCCCGCCCTCTAAGCCTCAACCGGCCTCCCGGCAAGTCCGGATGGCCGCTGACGGCAGGGAGAACATTTATGCGCGCTCGCAACACGCCGCCATCGCTTGCTGGCTCAATCACGACGCCCGTATCCTCCGCCGATCCGGCTCAGATCCTCGATCGTCAGATTATGCTCGGCTCCGTGGAAAGCGATCTCGAACTCTTGCGCGAACTCGTCGAGATCTTCTTCGCGGAGTCCCCCGGCCTCCTCTCCCAGATCCGTGCCGGTGTGATGGAGTGCGATGCCGAAGCCGTGGAACGAAGCGCGCACACACTCAAAGGCGCTTTGAGTAATTTCGGGGCGCTGCGCGCCTGCGAGGCCGCTCGCGAGCTGGAAATCCATGGCCGTGAAGCCCGCTTCGAAGATGCTGCCGAACTCTGTTCCCGGCTCGATGCTGAGGTTGCCGTGGCCTGCAACGCCATAAGCGACTACCTAAGGGAGGTTAAAGGTGAACATCCTCCTCGCTGAAGACGACAAAGTGCAGAACCGCTCCCTCGAGAAACATCTCGTTGACTGCGGCTTCCAGGTGCGTACCGCCTTCGACGCGAAATCCGCCTGGGATGCGGCGGAGAAAGACCCTCCGGACGTCATCCTCCTGGATTTGCAAATGCCCGGCGGGACCGGCCTCACATTTCTGAAGAAGAGAAACGCGTCGAGCCGGCTTCGCAACGTTCCGGTCATCGTCATCACCGCGATGGAGGACGCTTTAGTGCGGCGTATGGCCGAGCAACAGGGCGCGCAAACCATCTTTTCCAAGCCCGTGGACCTGATGCTGCTCGATGTCGCGCTGGAGAGCGTGCGCCGCAAACTTTCTCAGCCGCGCACAGCGCGCTAGGGGCGCTCTCCGCTTTGACTTTAATTTCATGCGCATCCTCATCGCCGACGACGACCTGACGCTCGCCTGCCTGTTGGAACATCGCTTGCGCCAGCGCGGCCACGAAGTGTTCACCACGCAGGACGCCATCCAAACCTGGCAGGCCATCCAGCGCCAGTCGCCCGACCTCGTCCTTCTCGACATCAAGATGCCGGGCGGCTCCGGCCTCGCTGTGCTTCGCCGGCTCAAGCAGAATCTCAGGAGTCGCAATGTGCCCGTCGTCGTAGTTACTGCGGCCGAAGATCAAAATACGCTCCAACAGGTCCTCGCCCTGCGGCCCGAGGCCTTGCTGCGAAAACCGTTTCAGATCGACGACCTCGAATTCGAGATCGCGCGCCTGCTCGCCGTCCGCGTGCGCATCGAACCCGAAAGACATCCGGAACTCAAGCCCCGGGGGTAGCCGCAGCCATGCGTGTACTCGTTGTTGACGACGACAAGATGTACCGCACGCTGGTCTCCTCCAGTCTTTCAGACTGGGGCTACGAGGTCGTAGCTGTGGACAATGGCAAAATCGCTCTCGAGCATCTCGCCGCAGAGGACGCTCCGCGCCTCGTGGTGCTCGATTGGATGATGCCCGGCCTCTCCGGGACGGACGTCTGCAAACGGCTGCGGGCCCAGCCGGGTCCCCTCTACACCTATGTCCTTCTGCTCACGGCGCGACGCAGAATGCAGGAGGTCGTGGAAGGACTCGATGCCGGCGCCGACGACTACCTCACCAAACCGTTTCACCCTTCCGAGCTTCGCGCCCGGCTTCGCGCCGCTCAGCGGATTCTGGACCTGCATCACAAACTCTTCGAGTCGCACCGTGAGCTCGCCCATCTTGCCACGCACGATCCACTGACTCAGCTGTTCAACCGCCGCGCCATCCTTGGTCAGCTCTCCCACGAGGCGGCTCGTGCCCAGCGGGAAAAGAAGTTCCTCGCCGTCTTGCTGATTGACGTGGACCACTTCAAGGAAGTGAACGACCGGCGCGGCCATCAGGCCGGCGATCTGGTGCTCTGCGAGGTCGCTTCCCGGATGAGCGCTGCCTTGCGGCCTTATGACTCGCTGGGCCGCTTCGGCGGCGAAGAGTTCCTGGTCGCCCTTACTGCGGATTCGGCCGCCGACGCGAGCGCCATCGCCGAACGCCTCCGCGCAGCCGTCGCGGTCACTCCGCTCTTCGTCGTCGGCCACGAGTTTCCTCTGAGCATCAGTGTGGGCGTAGCCACAGCGTCGGCCAGCGGGCCCATCGAGACGGAATCGCTCGTCCACTCCGCCGATAGCGCCCTCTATCGCGCCAAGCACGAGGGCCGCAACCGCGTTTGTACGGCGCTCTCGAATCCCGACCCGCGCCCGGTGGCCGCGAGCTCCTGAAATCCTCAGGATTCTTCTGCGCTCTCGGGGAAGCTGCATCGGCGCGACCTGCTCGGATTGAGTCGCTCCATTCCGGATGACTTCAGGCTCGGACACTGGATGCAGGCTCCTCCGCGGTTGCTTTCGTTCCGCCCATCCTCTATGATTCGCCCGCTTTTCAGCATCCGGTCTTGCACGAGGCCCCGCGGCGCTTGTCTGAACAGAGTTCATCGCTTCCGCTCGCACCGACCGGCGCTCCCGCACGCCGCCTCCAGCAAGCCCTTGGGGTCACCTTTGGAGTTGCGGTTATCGTCGGCAACGCTGTCGCTGTCGGCATACTGGCGACTCCCGGTGAGGTTGCGGGCTACCTCAGTTCGGTGCCGATGTTCCTGGCCGCTTGGGTGGCGGGCGGGCTTTACGCGCTCATCGGCTCGATTCAGCTCGCTGAACTGGGAACCCTCGTCCACCGCTCCGGCGGGCAATATGTGTTCGCGCGGCGCGCCCTGGGTCCTTACGCCGGTTTCATTGTCGGATGGAGCGACTGGCTCTCCACCTGCGGCACGAACTCGGCCGTCACCATTCTGATCGGACACTACCTGGCCCGGATCTTCCCGGCGTTCGTGGGCGACGAGCAGGCGATTGCCGTCGCCTTCATACTCGTGTTTACGTCGGTGCAGTGGCGCGATATTCACGCGGGCCGCCGCGCTCAGGAGTTCACCAGTCTGCTCAAGGGCGGCGTATACGTGTTCATCGTCGGAGCGTGTTTTCTGCTCGGCGGGAGCCATCGCGCCGAAGCGCAGGCGCTTCCCTCCGCGGTCGCCGCGCCTCAGTCGCTCTCTCTGGCGATAGCCGTCATTCTTGCCGTACAAGCCGTCATTTACACGTACGACGGCTGGAACGGCACGATTTACTTCTCGGAGGAAGTGAAGGATCCCGGACGCGAAATCCCGCGGGCTACCTTTGCCGGAGTATTTTCCGTCATGGCCGTCTATGTCGCGTTCAATCTCGCCCTCGTCCATGTCCTTCCCCTGCGGGCCATCGCGGGAGACGATTTCGCCATCGGCAAAATTGCGCGCCTGCTGTTCGGAACCCAGGGCGACTATGCGCTCCTCGCGATGATCATTGTCTCGCTGCTCAGTTCCGTGAACAGCAATACGCTCATGGCCACTCGCGTGCTCTTTGCGATGAGCCGCGACGGGCTGCTGAGCCGCCGCGCGGCTGCAGTCAACGAGGGCGGAACGCCCGTGCCAGCGCTCGTCGTCAGTACCCTGGTGGCAATCGCCTTCATCATGATGAAGCAACTCGACGCCCTGATCGAAATGCTGGCGTATTTCTTCGTGGCCAACTACGCGATGTCGTTCCTTTCGCTCTTCGTGCTCCGCCGCAAGCAGCCGGAAGCGCCGCGGCCGTATCGCGCCTGGGGATATCCGCTCACGACAGGATTTGCGCTGGCGGGCGCACTCGCGTTCCTGGTGAGCAGCATCGTCGCCGACCTGAAGAATACGCAGTCCTCGCAGCATTCCAGCATTTTTGCGCTTGGCCTGCTCGTTCTGAGCTATCCCGCGTACCGCCTGCTTCGCCGCCCCGGATACGAGCGGGAAGGCGAGTGACCGGCAGCAGGTCAGACTTTCTCGGCGATCGTCTTTCCCTGAAGGAAAAGCAACAGATAATCTTTCCCGCCCGTCTTCGAATCCGTTCCCGACATGTTGAATCCGCCGAAGGGATGCGCGCCCACCATCGCGCCGGTGCATTTGCGGTTGAAATAGAGATTGCCGACGTGGAAGTTCTCGGCCGCCCGGCGCAGCTTTTCCTTGTTGCGGCTGTACACGGCTCCCGTGAGGCCAAACTCGCTGTCGTTAGCGATTTCGAGCGCGTGGTTGAAGTCCTTGGCTTTGATCACGGCCAGCACGGGCCCGAAAATTTCTTCCTGGGCGATGCGCGCCCGGGGCGCCACATCCGCGATAATCGTCGGCTCGATGAAATATCCGTCGCCGGCGGCCGCAGCGCCGCCGCCGGTCATCAGGCGTCCTTCCTTCTTTCCGAGTTCGATGTATTCGAGGATGGATTTCTTGGCGCCCTGGTTGATCACCGGGCCCATGTAATTCGCGGGATCGTCGGCCGCGCCGACTTTCATCTTCCTGGTGCGCTCCACCAGCTTCTGGAGGAAGGCGTCGTACACTTTTTCCGCGACGATGGCGCGCGAGCAGGCCGAACACTTCTGGCCCTGATAGCCGAAGGCGCTCGAAGCCACACCGTCCGCAGCCGAGTCGAGGTCGGCCTCGTCGTCCACCACGATGGCGTCTTTGCCGCCCATTTCGAGAACGGTGCGTTTGATCCACACCTGGCCGGGCTGCGTCTTGGAAGCGACTTCCTGGATGTGCAAGCCGACCTCTTTTGAGCCGGTAAAGCCGACGAAGCGCGTCTTGGGATGGGCCACGAGCGCGTCGCCGACCACGCCGCCGCGTCCGACCAGGCAATTGACCACGCCGGCGGGAGCGCCGGCTTCAAACAGCAATTCGAGAAATTTATGCGCCACAGTGGGGGTGTCGCTCGAGGGCTTGAGCACCACCGTGTTGCCGGTGACGATGGCGGCCGCGACCAGGCCGGCCATGATGGCGCACGGAAAATTCCACGGCGGCACAATCGCGCCTACGCCCAGCGGAATGTAGAGCAGGAAATTCTTTTCGCCCTTCATGGGCGTGAGCGGCTGCGGCCCGGCGAGGCGCAGCATCTCCCGCCCGTAGAATTCGCAGAAATCGATGGTTTCGGCGGTGTCTGCGTCCGCTTCCGGCCACGTCTTGCCCGCTTCGCAGCAGATCCACGCGCTGATTTCGTGCTTCCGCTCGCGAAGCAGGTCTGCGGTCCGGAAGAGCACGGCCGCGCGGTCGGCGGCGGCAACGTGGCGCCAGGACTCAAACGCTTTCTGCGCGGCCTCGACGGCCTTGTTCACATGCTCCGCATCCGCCGCGGAAAAGATTCCGACGATTTCCGAGGGACGGGAGGGGTTGGTGGAATTGATTTTATGGGCGGTGGTGACGCGCTCACTGCCGATAATCAGCGGATAGTCGCGCCCAAACTGCGATTTGACCCTCTTGAGGGCTGCTTCCATCGCGGCGCGGTTGCGCGTCTCGGAATAATCGGTAAACGGCTCGTTGCGGAACTCGCCACGCTCGACCATCACTTCAGCGGTTGCCATGTCGTGTCTCCTTTACGGGAAGGGCCCC
>JASHSV010000255.1 GCA_030038535.1 Candidatus Acidiferrales bacterium | reverse complement strand
CGCCGCAACTCTTCTTCCCACTGGTCGAGCAGGGCGAGCGCCCGCTGGGTGTCAGGAATTTCGTCGCCCAGATCGTCGGCCCACCGGCAATAGGCATACACGTTGTAAAAGCTCTGGTGCAGCCCGTGCGGCAGCATCCACGAGACCACATTGAAATTTTCGTAGTGGCTCGTGGCCAGCCCGCGCGTATACGCCTGTGCCGCCTCGAGCGAACACCCCGCCGCCGGCATGCCGTTCGCAATCGCCAGACCGGATGGAATCTCCATGACTCGCCAACGCACTCCCGCCCCGGCACGCCGGAGCATTGCGCTCAGGGAATTACCGCGGTCTTCAATTCTCCGTTCCGCGCCTTCATTTCCTCGAAAATCTGCGGCAAATCCGCGAGCAGCCGCTCCGCGGTTATGAACTCCCCCGTGTCGACCTCGCCGCTGGCGATCGATGCAAGGGCCTCGCGCATGTGCCGCGGCGTGTGATGGAACGTGGAACGGATCGTAATCTCCGAATAATGCAGCTCGCTCGGATCCATGCGCACCTCGGTGCCCTTCGAGCACCCGCCGAACAAATTCACCGATCCGCCGCGCCGCACCATCCCGAGTGCCCACTCCCAGGTGGCCGGCTGTCCCACAGCTTCCACCACCGCGTCGGCTCCGCGGCCGCCCGGCGTCATTTTCCGCACCACCTCCACGGGCTCGAGTTGCTGCGTCACATCCACCGTTTCCGCCGCCCCCATCCGCCGCGCATTCTCCATCTGACTCGCGCGTTTCCCAACCGCGATCACGCGCGCGCCGCGCCGCGAAAGCACGCGAACGAATTTCAGGCCAATCGCCCCGCAGCCGATCACCGCTACCGTCGCGCCTTCCGGCACGCGCATCTCCTCCACACCGCGAAGCACGCACGCCAGCGGCTCCGCCATCGCCGCGTCGCGAAAACTCACATGCTCCGGTATGGGCAGCAGATTGCGCTCCACAATCCGTCCCGGCACCCGCAGAAACTGCGCGTACGCCCCATTGTTGAACAGCAGCTCCGAGCACAGATTCGGCTGCCCCGCTTTGCAGTAAAAGCACTCGCCGCACGGCGCCGAATTCGCCGGCACCACGCGCGCACCCGGCTGCACGCTGCGCACCTCCGCGCCCGTTGCTACCACCGTTCCCGCCAGTTCGTGACCGAACAGCGCCGGCGGCGTAATCATGCGCGCATGATAACCACGCCGCCAGACCTTCAGGTCCGTGCCGCACGTTAGCGCCACAGCCACGCGCACAAGTACTTCGTCAGGGCCGATTTGCGGGATGGGCACCTGCTCCACCCGCACGTTTTCCCGGCCGTAGAGCACGGCTGCCGTCATTTGCCCGTTGTTTTCCGTCATGGGTCTGCCGTTCAGGGCGTAATCACTACTTTACACGAGTCGGCTGCGGGATGCGCGGCAAGGTCAATCGCGCGGGGAAATTCGACCAGCGGGAACGTGTGCGTCACCAGCCCGGCCAGCGGCAATCGCCTGGAAAAAACCAGCCTCGCCGATTCGCCCTGCAGATCGGCGTCAGCGCTGTAGCTCCCCAGCAATTCTTTCTCCTCGATTCCGGCATGATGCGCCGCAAATTCCACGCGCATCACAGGATCGTTGTGCGCAAACAGCAGCACTCGCCCTCCCGGACGCGCCATCTGCAATCCCTCTTCGACCAGCGCCGGCACGGCCACAGCCAGCAGCACAGCGTCCGCTCCCCGTCCTTCCGTCCGTTTCATCATTTCATCGCGCACCGAAACCGCTGCCGGATCGAACGCCTCCGTCGCCCCGCACGACAGGCTGCGCTCTCGACGCGACGCCATGGGATCGCTCGAGTACACGCGCGCGCCTTCGAGCTTCGCCAGCATCATCAACAGCAATCCGATCGGCCCCTGTCCCACAACGAGCACGTCTTCGCCCGCCGCCACGCGCGCTTTCCGAACCGCCTTCCAGCACGTGTTCACGGGCTCGACGAACGACGCCTCCAGAAAACTCACACCTGCGGGAATCGCTTCCATCCCCCGTTCGACCACCCACGGCATCACGCGCACGTACTGCGCGAAGCCGCCGCCGTTGGGATCGAAGCCCGCCGTCACACCCGTCTTCTTGTAGGTCACGCACTGCGAATACAGCTTCCGCCGACAATAAAAACATTCGCCGCACGGCACGTGGTGAAAACTCACGGCCCGGTCGCCCGGCCTCCACCGCGTCACTCCCGCCCCCGTTTCCACCACCGTGCCGGCGATCTCGTGGCCGAAGATCTGCGGCGCACGCACGAACCCGTGGTGTATTTTTTTGATGTCCGTGCCGCAAACTCCGCAGGCCGCAACGCGGAGCAGCACCTCCCCGGCGCCAATCTCCGGTACCGGGACTTCTTCGACGGCCACCTGGCCCGCGCCTCGATACACGCCGGCCCGCATCCTCCGGCCAGCCGGCGGCGCCGCCGTCCCGGTTTCACTCCCGATCGTCCCAGTGCCGGTGCCGGCGCCGCTCATGCCTTTGCCGCTCCTGCAATCGCTTCGTGTTCTTTCCGGTTTTGCGCCAGGTCCGCGATGTATCGCTCCAGAAACTCCGCGAGCGTCGCGGACGCCTTGCGGCTGTCGCCCGCCAGCTGCAGCAACTCACGCAGCTTTGCAGGCTCGGACGCAATCGAGCTGAGCAGCCGCACGGGCCGCAGTTTCCCCTTCGCACTGAGAACGCGATTGAAATCCACCGGCAAATCCTGTCCCGCGTCGTCAGAAATCACCCGGATCGCCGCCGCCGGCACCTGCACCGCGCTCGCCGCCGCGAGCACGCCCGCGCTCTCCATCTCCACGGCATCGCCCTTCGAGCCCAGCTCCAGCTTCTCTGCCGACGATGTGATTACGCTCGGACTGGTCAGAAACCGCTCCACTTTCCGCGCCCCGCAGGCCACTGCCCGCTCCAAGAGCGCCGTATCGCACCGCGCCACATTTTTCCCCGGGATTTCCGCCACCTGCGCCGCGGCCAGCACTTCTCCTCGGCTGTAGATTTCTTTCAACCCGCCCGCCAAGCCCGAGGAAATGCAGACGTCCGGCTGCGTCTGCAGCGCGTATCGCGTTGCCCGCCGAGCCCGCACGGCCCCAATACCGGTGAGCGCCACCACAATTTCCGTTTCGCCGATGGCCTTCTGATAAACCGGACATCTCACCGTTTCCAATCCCACCGGCATATTGGGCACGCGCACAAACGGCTGGCGCCGGCGCCAAGCAGCGAACTCTGCGGCGACGGCGAAGGTAACTAGAACTCGCATGGCATATCGCCTAGGCGGCTCGCTCTACGTGTTCCGCTGCCGGTTCCGAGCGCGCACGGCCCACGTACCCGTTCGCCTCGTACCAGCGTACCGCGCGTTCCAATGCTTCGCCTACCGGGTTCGCATGGAACCCCAACTCCAGACCGGCCTTCGCCGTGTTGACGAACATCCGATGCCGCGCGATCTTGACCCCCTCCACGGGAATGTGCGGTTCTCGCCCCAGCATTCGGCTGAACGCCGTATCCACGTACGCGGCCGCCAACGCGACCCCGTGCGGGATCCGCATCCGTGGCGCCCGCCGCCCCGTAATCCGCGCCAGCTCCCTCAGAATCTCTTCCAGCGTCATATTCTGCCCACCGAGCAAATAACGCTCGCCGTGCCGGCCACGCTCGGCGGCCAGCAGATGCCCCTCCGCCACGTCCTCCACCGCCACGAGGTTCAATCCTGTATCCACAAACGCGGGCATCCGCCCTTTCAGAAAATCCACAATGATCCGCCCCGTCGGTGTCGGCTTCCAATCCCCCGGCCCCACCGGAGTCGTCGGATTTACGATAATCACCCGCATCTTCTCGCGGCAGAACGCCATCACCTCGCGCTCGGCGATGAATTTCGACCGTTTGTAGTGCCCGATCATCTGCTGCAGACTCGCGGGGGTGGCCTCGTCGGCCAGGCTGCCGTCCGCCGTCGGCACCGCGATCGTCGCCACCGTGCTCGTGTAGATAAATTGTTCGACGCCCGCCTGCCGCGCAATCACCAGCAGGTTTCGCGTTCCCTCCACGTTGCTCGCGTAGATTTCGCCCGGGTCGCGCGCCCACAGCCGGTAATCCGCTGCCACGTGGAACACGCGGCGCACGCCCTCCATCGCCTCAGCGAGCGAATTGGGATTCGACAGGTCGCCGGTCACGCGTTCGCAGCGGATGCCCTCTAGCATCGCCGCACGGCTGGTGGGCCGCACCAGCACTCGCACAGCTTCGCCCCGCTCCGCCAGCAGCCGCGCGATGTGGCTGCCCACGAAGCCCGTGGCCCCGGTGACCAGCGTGGTCATAGAATGTTGAAGTTGCCGTCCTGGTAGGCCTGTTTCGGAGGGGGTGGCGGAAGAGTCGCGTTCGGTTGGTCGTTTCCGTGGCCGTTGCCCTGGCCGTTGCCGTGGCCGTTTCCGCGCGCCCTGCCGCGCTGCCCGTTCATCTTTCCGGAGACCAGCCAGTGCAGCATCTTCCAGTTGTCCCCGAATTTCCGGTGCGCGCCGAGCACAGCCGAAGGTTCGTACCCCACGTGCACCATGCAATCCGCGCACCGCGGATCGCGCCCCCGCCCGTATTTCTCCCAGGGCGTTTTCTCGATGAAGTCGCTGAAGTTCGCGTGGTGCGTGTCCGTCATCAGGTAGCACGGGCCTTTCCAGCCCCGCGGGTTATACGTGGGATTGCCCCACGCAGTGCACATCAGCTCGCGCTCCCCGCGCAGGTACTCCAGGTAAATCGGCGACGTCATCAGGTTATATTTTTCCAGCAGGTCGCAGGCCAGCCGGAATTTCTCCCGGATCATCTCCCGATCCATGAAGATCTCCCGGGTCTGCACCGCGGCGTAGGAATACGCCGGCGAAATCATGTGGCCGTCCACGCCCAGCTCACACAAATATTCATACAGGTCGGCAATCTCCCGTAAATCCGTCTCGCGGTAAATCGTCGTGTTCGAGGTCACCAGGAATCCTGCCGCCTTCGCCGCTTTGATCCCGTCAATCGCCTCGCGGAACACGCCGTCGCGTTCCACTGCCAAGTCGTGGTTCCGCTCCATCCCATCCAGATGCACGTTCCAGAAAAAACTGGAGGTCGGCTGAAAGTCATTCAGCCGTTTCCGGATAAACATTCCGTTGGTGCACAGGTAGATGTGTTTCCCTCGGTCCAGCAGTTCCCGCGTCAGCCGCCCGATTTCCGGGTAAATCATCGGCTCCCCGCCGCAGATCGAAACCACCGGCGCCCCGCACTCCTCCGCCGCCGCCAGGCACTGTTCCACCGTCAGCATTTCGTCGATGGTGGACTTATACTCGCGGATGCGTCCGCAGCCCGTGCAGGTCAAATTGCAGGCATGCAGGGGCTCCAGCATCATCACCAGCGGGAACTTTCCCTCCCCGCGTATGCGCTTCCCGGCGATGTAGCCGGTCTGCTTCGCTGTCAGTTTCAGCGGAAATCTCATGATCCCCCTCGACGGTCCTTCGACTCCTTATGTTCGATGCCGTTCGCGCCCCGCGCGCCGTTGCCGTTTCGATATTTCAGGGCCGCCGCGTTCCACGCCGCCCGCGCCATGCCCCGCGCAGTCCCGTTCCCATTATTGCCGTTCGTTCCTACCTTTGCCTGTCCATTTGTCTGGCCATTTGCCGTGCGGCCGCTTCCGTTCAGCGTCTGCGCGCGCCGCCGGCCTGCCTTCCGCCGCTCCGCTCTCCAGGCCTCCAGCGACTCCGGCGAAATCAGCATGGAGCGGTATTCTCCCGCCCCCGACAGCATATTCCGGTACCGGGCCAGGCCGTACAGCGGAAAATTGTGCCGGTACAGGTGGTATTTCAGGTAGAACACCTTCGGAAAACCCGTTCCGGTAAACTCCGATTCCTCCCAGGTGCCCTCGTGCGTCTGCGTGGTCAGCAGAAATTCGAGCGCCCGCTCCGCCGAGCGGTCCAGCGGCCCCGCCGAAGCCAGCAGTCCAATCAACCCCCAGGAGGTTTGCGACGCGGTTGCCGCTCCTTTGCCTTTTTGCTCCGGCTCGTCATACGAGGCGATGGACTCTCCGAACCCGCCATTCGCCTGCTGCACAGATTTCAGCCACCGCACACCCCGGAGCGCGTACGGCTGCCGTGCCAGCCCCATGGGTTCGAGCGCCCGCAGCACGCCGCTCGTGCCGTACACATAATTCACTCCCCAGCGCCCGAACCACGAGCCGTCCTCGCACTGGTCCCCCTGTAGGAAGTGCAGAGCACGCTTCATCACGGGATGCGATGCCGACCAGCCCATGCGCGCCAGGCATTCGCACACCCGCGCAGTCACGTCCGCCGTCGCCGGATCAATCATGGCATTGTGGTCGGCAAACGGAACGTGCGTCAGCAGCCGGCAGTCGTTGTCCTTATCGAACGCGCCCCACCCGCCGTCCTTGTTCTGCATCGATACGACCCAGTTCAGCCCTCGCCGCAGCGCTGCTTCCATCCGCGCCCGGTCCGGGAAATCCACCCTCTGCAACGCCATCAGGATGAATGCCGTATCATCCACGTCCGGGTAATGGTCGTTCCGAAATTCGAAAGCCCAGCCGCCCGACTCCACCCCCGGATTTTTCACTTGCCAGTCGCCCGAGCCCAGAATCTGCTGGTCCAGCATCCACGACGCCGCCCGGACCAGTGCCGGGTGGTTCGGCGGCAATCCCGCCTCCTCCAGCGCCACCATGGCGATCGCCGTGTCCCACACCGGCGAGACGCACGGCTGTAACCGGATCATTCCGTTGTCTTCAATCTCGAATTTCGCCAGCTCGGCAATCTCCCGCTTCGTCATCGGGTCGTCCGGCCCATACCCCAGCGCCATCAGCGCGTAGATCGAGTTCATCATCGCCGGATAAATCGCCGCCAGCCCCTCGCTGCGCTCCAGGTGGGTCATCATCCATTGTTCGGCCGCCCGCAGCGCGTGCTTCCGCAGCGGCTTCCAGGGCAACTGCTCGATAAACTTCATCACCCGGTCCGCCAACAGGAAGAAGTTCTTCCAGGTCACCACGCGCGTGTCCCAGGCGAAGGCCCGGTAGCGATGCTCTGGTTCGCGGAACAACTCGTCCAGCTTCGCGCTCTCCGGTATATGCCACGACGGGCGCAGCGCGTAGAGAATGGCCATCGGAACCAGGATGCCCCGCGACCACGACGAGATTTCGTATAGGTTTACGTAGAACCAGTTCGGCAGCACCAGCAGCTCCGGCGGCATCGCCGGCACCATGCCCCAGTCCGCCGCTCCTACCAGCGCCAGGTAAAACCGCTCAAAGGAATTGATCGACTCCAGCCCGCCCAGCTCGTGCACCCGCTTCCGCGCGAGCAACATGTGCGGCAGATCCGGTGAATCCCCCGCCAGCTTTAGCCCCAAGTAGGCTTTTACCGTCGCGTTCAACTCCGAGGGCCCGTTCGCGTAGATATTCCAGCCCCCGTCCGCCAACTGGTGCCGCCGGATGTATTGCGCGAGCTTCTCCACGCGCTCGGGATCGAATTTCCCTATCACGTGCAGGTATAGGATGTAGTCGGATTCAAGCGTCGTATCCGCTTCCAACTCGCCCAGCCAGAAGCCTTCCGGCGCCTGCGAGGCCAGCAGCCAGTCCACTCCCCGCGAGACGGCCAGATTCAGCCGCTCTTCGAGAGAAGGAAGCTTTGCAGGAGCGGGGGCTGCGGCGCCGGCCGAATGCGGGTTCCAACTAAAACTCTGGTTCGCTGTCATCTGGTGTGGCTGTGCCAACCTCAAATTAAGGATTTCCCTCAGCGCGTCGGCCCGGTCACTTCAGGACCGTCCGAACCGCGTTTCAAAGAGGGTCAGCAATTACAGGGGATTGTAGGTTCCCCCTCGGAAGCTCCTACAGCCATGGTAGCTAAGCCTCCGTCTCCCCTGTCACAAAAATTATCCCAGCCTTGGCCACTGCGGTCAACCCGGAAGATGCAGTCAGGTTGTCGGAGGATGCATAGCCGGAAATAACCTGTTTCGAATCAACGCAACCAACCCTTCCGGCAGGGGGTCACCCAACCTCTGCTCGAACACCGGCCTGGATTCCAGCAGTCGGCCCGGCACAGCCTCCCAGCGCGCCCCAGCCAGGGGTCCTCGGGTCACAAAGGCGCCCACGCGCTCCAGATTCCGCCGGGCCGATTCTTTGAAATCCCCTTTCGCAGGATCCAGGACCATAAGGTAGAGGTGCGGCCCGACGGCTTCCAGCACCGCATTGCTCTCGAAAATCACATACTGCGACCCCCTCAGCTTTGGGCGCAGTTTCTGCATTCCCTGCAAAATGGCGACTTGCGGCGTCCGAAGCCAGAACGAGCGCCGCGCTCCGGCGGCCAGCGCTCGCGAGCTCCCCGAACGCCCCGCCCCGTCTTTTTCTTCCTGAAGCACAATCCGTGGGGCCGAGGCTTTCGCCTTCCCTCTCGACCGCTTCGCCGCCTGGCCCCCGTGCCCGTGCGGACTCACTTTCACCACTGTCCAGCCAACCTCT
>JASHSV010000254.1 GCA_030038535.1 Candidatus Acidiferrales bacterium | reverse complement strand
GTGCGCGGCGGCCGGCCGCCGACGCTGGAGATCTCGATCGGCGAATCGCCGCGAAGCAACGAACGGCAAGCGCAGGCGTGCTCGCGTTTGAGCGCCTCCGCCTCCGGAACGGGCGTGCGGAGACCGACGGCGAGATCGTTGGTGAAGTGGTCGCCGCCGACGGGCACCACGCCGGTGAGGCGAACCACGCCGTCGGTGATGGCGATCATCTCCGTGGTGGCGGCGCCGATATCGAACAGGCAACAACCCTGCTCGCGCTCTTGCGGAGTCAGGCACGCTTCGGCAGCGGCGAAGGGCTCAAGCACGGTTCCGGAAACCTTGATGCCGGCCAGATTGAGCGCGCTCACTAAATTCTGCTCCGCAGTGGCGGAGGCGGTGACGATGTGCACGTTGGCCTCGAGCTTCTGCCCGAGCAGGCCGACCGGCTGGCGAATGTTGTCCTGGCCATCGAGGAAGAACTCCTGCGGGAAGACGTGGAGGACGACGCGGTCTTCCGGGAGGGTGACGCCGCGGGCGCTCTCGATGGCGCGCTGCATGTCGTCCTTCTGAACGTCGCGCGGGCGCTGACCGAGGGTGATGCCGCCGCGACTATTCACGCCGCGGATGTGCGGCCCGGCAACACCCACCAGGGCGGACTCGACGGCGACTCCGGCAATATCTTCCGCCTGTTCGAGCGCGCGCTCGACGGCCACCTTGGCGGCTTCCAGATTGACGATGAGTCCTTTGCGCAGCCCTTTCGAATCGGCCACACCGACGCCCAGACACTCGAGCGCGGGCTGGCCGCCATTGGTGAGGGATTTCGCGGCGGCGCGGTCGTCGGTCTGCCGGATGCCGGCAATGAGGACGCAGACCTTGGTGCTGCCAATGTCCACGCCGACGACGATGTTGGCCTTCTTTGCCACGCCGAATACTCCCTTACAAGAAATACCCGCGGTCAAATGACCGCGTAGACCAGAGGGCGCAGCAAGCAGCGCCCCTACGACTCGCAACCTGCCAGTTGGGGCGCGACAGTGCCGCCCCTACCGCTCGTGATTCACGACGACCTGCTTTTTAAAACGCAGGTCGATCGAACTGATATGGCCCGCAGCCGCCCATTGGGCGTAATTGTCGAGCACGGTCTTGAAACGCGGGCCGAAGTCACCCGCCCCAAAATGCACGAGCACGGCCTGAGCGCTCCCGGGCGGCGCGCCGGCATCGCCCACGGGCGGGACCATCATGGCCTGCACGTCGTCGGCGGAGGCGAGGTTCACTTCGCTGAGCAGTTCGCCGGCACCGCCGCGAACCATTTCAATCTCGCGCTGGAACTGCTGGAACAATCGCATGCGGGAGGCGCGCTCGGACTGGGACATGTCGTCGCCGATGCCGCTAATGACGGGAAGCCGGAAATCGCCTTGCGAGGGACGGTCGAGAATCACGCCCTGTGCATCTATCAACGCCAATTCGCTGCCCGCGCGCAGAAAAGACACGGGCGTGCGCTCCGTGATTTCCACGCGGATGGTGGCCGGAAGGATGCGCTCGACGCGAGCCGAGGCCACCCAGGAGATGGCTTCGATTTGGGCGCGGCGCTCGCCAAGTGGAACGCGCAACAAGCTATGGTTGCGGTCGGGAGCAAACAGGGCGACCACACTGTCGCTCGATACGGACTGGTTGCCGACGACCTCGACCTGAGTGGGCTCGGTGAGGCGGAGCGAAGGCGAAAAGAGCAGGAAGCGCGCCGCGAGGACGGCCACAGCGAGAGCGCCGCCGGCGAGGACGGCCAAGCGGAGCCAGGGAAACACGTCTTCGCGAAGGCGGCGCAGGAGACTTTTCTTGCGCACCTCGACGGGCTTCTGGCGGCGGAGGTAGCGCGGCTCATCGTCGGCCTGAACTTCAGGCGGAAAGCCTTCTCCCTCGACTTTCCTCACTCGTTCCAAACGATGACCTCCTCCTCCAAATCGCAGCCATGCGCGGCGTGAACGCGCGCGCGGACCTCGGCAATCAGGCCGAGCATGTCGGAGTACGAGGCGTGGCCGACATTGACAAAGAAATTGGCGTGGCGGTCGCTGACCATGGCGTCGCCGACGCGAAAACCTTTCAGGCCCAGCCCGTCGATCATTCGTCCGGCCGAGCCGCCGGGAGGATTCTTGAAAATACAGCCCGCGCTCTTCTGATTCAGGGGCTGGCTGGCGCGACGCTTCTCGTTGCAGACGCGGATGCCGGCAAGAATTTCCTCGTAGGGTTTAGAAGGCAGATCCAGGCGCGCGCGCAGCATCACATCGCTGGGGGCAAACGAGGTGTGCCGGTACTCGAACGAAATGGCGGAGTCGCGCACGGTCTCGTTTTCGCCAGTCGAGGAGCGATACAACTCCACTTCGCGGACAAAGCGGCCGATTTCCGTTCCGTAGGCGCCGGCATTCATGCGCAGAGCGCCGCCAACGCTTCCGGGAACGCCGATGAGCCCCTCCATGCCGCCGAGGTTGTGGCGCGCGCAGGTGGTGACGGCGCGGCCGAGATCGGCAGCGGCATCCACCCACACGGAATTGCCGTCGATCACCACGTCGGGCCGCGGACCGATGAGCTGCAAGACGACCCAGGGCAGTTCGCCATCGGCGATGAGCACGTTGGTGCCGCCGCCCAGAAAGCGGTGCTCGATTCCCTCCGCGCGGAGCAGCCGGATGAGCGCGGGCAGATGCTGATGCTGCCGGATGCGCAGGAGGTCGGAGGTGCCGCCGATGCCGAGCGAGGTCAGCTCGGCAAGCGAAGCGCCCGGACGATGCTCCACGCCGAGTTCACCGAGGGCAGCGAGAATGCGTGGCGACTCAATGCGCATGAGTCACCGCCGATTTGCCGCCGGAGAGCCGGGCCACCAATTCCTCCGCCGCTCGTCCGACACTGCCGGCACCGATGGTGAGGACCGCATCGCCGGGCTTTGCCTCGCGCATCAACTCATCGAGTGCAGCGGGCATGGAGGAGCGGAAACGCACGCCGCGATGGCCGGCGGCGGTGACGGCGGCGCTGAGCGCTTCGCCGGTAATGCCTTCGATGGGGGGCTCGCCGGCCGGATAAATATCGGTGAGCACGAGCACGTCTGCCTGGTTGAAGGCGCGGCAGAACTCATCCCACAGATGCTGGGTGCGCGTGAAGCGGTGGGGCTGAAAGAGCACGAGCAATCGGCCGTAGTTGCAGCCGCGTGCGGCTTCCAGCGTGGCGCGAATTTCGGCGGGGTGATGGCCGTAGTCGTCGATCAGGGAGACGCCGTTGAATACGCCCTTGACTTCGAAGCGGCGGCCCACGCCCTGGAACTTCTCGAGGCCGTCGCGAATCAGCTCGGCGGGAACGTTGAGGTAGAGGCCCACGGCCGAGGCCGCGGCGGCGTTGCGGACGTTGTGAATTCCCGGCGGGGCGTTGAG
>JASHSV010000253.1 GCA_030038535.1 Candidatus Acidiferrales bacterium | reverse complement strand
AAATCACGCATAGCTCACCTTCGCAATCGTGTCGATCGCTTCACTGAACTCCTTCCATCGCGCCCGCTGCTCCGCCAGCGTCTTCCGTCCCGCACGCGTCAGCCGGTAGCACCGCCGCCTCCGCCCGTTCGTCGCCGTGCCCCAGCTCCCGGCGATGAAGCCCTTCCGTTCCAGTGCGTACAGCGCCGGATACAGCGAAGCCACGTGAAACCGCAGCGCGCGCCCCGACCGCTCCTCGATCAGCTTCCCGATCTCATAGCCGTGCCGCGGCCCTTCTTCCACGAGCGCCAGCACCAGCATCTCCAGGCTCCCCTTCTTCAACGCATTTGCCACTGGGTCATCCATATATAGGACTCATATATATGAGCGCCGCCGCTGCGTCAAGAGTTTTTTAATTCGGAATTCCCTGCTCGGTCCTTACATCCGCTCCGGAGCTTCTATCCCCAGCAGCTCCAGCGCCGCCACCAGCTGTTTCTCTACGGCTTCCACCAGCGCCAGCAGGAACGCCTTCTTCGCCGCGTCCTCTTCCGACAGGATGTGATGCTTGTGGTAGAAATTATTGAACGCCTGCGCCAGTTGAAACGCGAACTTCGCCAGTATCGCCGGCTCCTGCGTCTCCACCGCGCCCGTCACTGCCGATCCCAGCGAGCCCGCTATCAGCGCCAGTTCCCACACGTCGTTCCCCCCTGGCGCCGCGAGCCACTGTCCAGCCCCCGCCGCCGAGATCGTCTCCGGCAGTTTCCCGCCCTGCTCCTCAACCTTCCGCACGATGTTCCGCGCCCGCACCGCCGCATACTGGCAATACGGCCCCGTCTCGCCCTCGAAACTCAGCGCGTCTTTGAAATCGAAGCTGATCACGGAATTCCGCGTGAATTTCAGCAGAAAATACCGCAGCGCCCCGATCGCGATCGTATGCGCAATCTTCTCCTGCTCCTCAGCCGCCAGTTGCGGATGCCTCTCCGCCACCTCTGCGCTCGTCGCCTCTTCCAGCTCATCGATCAAATCGTCCGCCTTCACGCCCAGCCCGCGCCGCCCGCTCATCTCCACGTACGCGCGCTTCTCTTCGTCCGGAGAGAGCGTGTAGCCCATCTCCTGAGCCGCCCGCGGTGAAAGCGCCACCATCTCGTACGAAAAATGCGTCGAATGATTCGCCTGCTCCTCATGCCCCAGCGCGCGAAGCCCCGCCACGACCACATGCTGCAGAAATGCCTGCCGCGAATCGATCACGTTGTACACTTCGCTCCCATGCCCGAATTGTGGCGCGTCTGCCTCGCCCGCCCCGGATGTGCTCGCCCACACGTCGTCTCCATCGGGCCGCTTCGCGAATCGCGCGTAGCGGAAATCCAGCCCCAATAGCCCGAATTTCCAAAGCTGGTAGGCGATATCCTTCCCCACGTACGTCACCGTGCCGTCCGACCGCACGATGATTTTTTCGTCCTGGTTCTCACCCGCCGCCTCACTCTCTCCCGTAGCGCCGGCCTGCCCTGACCCGCCCTGGTGGGGAAGGGCGTCCCGCGCCGGCCTGTTTTTCTCTCCGCCTTCGCTCTTTCCCAGCGGCATCACCCAGCATCCCGCGTTTTTCCCGCTCGTCGCCAGTTGGATTGCTCCCCTCTCCCTCAGCATCCCAAACGCCTGTTTCCAGAATTTCAGGTGCAGAATCTCGCTCTCGCGCGGCAGCACGTCGTACTCCACTCCCAGCCGCTCCATTGTCCGCAGGTGGCACCGCACAATCGCCTCGCCCACGATCACCCCGATCTCTGCCGCCGTGCCCCTTCCCTCCTCAATCGCTTTCAACGTCTCTACGCGAAACGCCAGCCGAGTCTTCTCCTCCTCGAACCACTGCGTCACTCGCGCATACAGGTCCCAGCACAGGTAATCGAACTGCGGCTCCGCAGCCAGCGTTCGCACGTCCCCCGGACTCTTCTTCTCCAGGTGCTCGAATCCCACCACCACGTCCGCCACCTGCACGCCCGTGTTGTCGATGTAGTTTTGCACTTCGACGCACCGTCCCGTGTGGCGCAGCAGTCGCACAAACGTGTCGCCCAGCGCCGCGTTGCGCAAATGCCCGATGTGCGCCGCCTTGTTTGGATTGATGTTCGTATGCTCCACAATCACCTTCGAGGCATCCGCCCCAGCCGCCATGGCTTCTCGCCCCGCCAGCCGCGCCACATTTTCGAAAAACGCCGCGCGGTCCAGAAACACGTTCAAGTAGCCGCCCCCGGCCACCTCCACCCGCGTCACCCCTTCGATGGCGCCGATCGATCCCGCCATCTCCTGCGCAATCAACCGCGGCGCCCGCTTCAAGCGTTTCGCCAGCTCAAAACACACCGGGGTCGCCAGCTCTCCCATCTCGAGCTTTGGCGGCCGCTCCACGCCCACGCTCACTGCCTGCCCGTAAGCTTTCTCGATGTGCGCGCCAATCGCCGCTCGCACCCGCTCTTCGATCACTCGATACACGCGCTCTCCGTCCTCCTGGATAAACGGCGAATTGTAGCATCTCCGGCACGGCGGCCGCGGTACGGGGAGCCACGGTCAGTCCCGACGCCTCGGGATTTCTGACCGTGGGTTCGCTCCTGCGTCTTTCTTCATCCGTAGTAAATTGTCATCGATGAGCTCCCCAGATGCCCAACCCGCCTCCACCCTCTCGCAGAAAGACAAATGGACCTCCGGCCAGGCCTACGAAATCTGGATGGCTCGCTGGAGCAGCCTGCTCGCCCCTCAATTTCTCGATTGGCTCAACATCCCTCCCGGCGCGCGCTGGCTCGACCTTTGCTGCGGCACCGGCATCCTCAGCCAGGCCATCGCTGCGCGTTTCCACCCCGCCCACGTCCTCGGTTTGGATCGCGCCGCCGTTCAGATCGATTTCGCACGCCAGCACCGTGCCGCCCCCTCCATCGAGTACCAGGTCGGCGACGCTGTCACGCTGCCCATCGAAGACTCCTCCTTCGACACCTGTGTTTCCGGTCTTGGCCTCAATTTCGTTTCCGATCCGGCAAAAGCCCTCTCGGAACTGCGTCGCGTCACGCGCCCCGGTGGCATCGTCGCCGCTTACGTCTGGGAATACAGCGGCCAGGTCCGTTTTCTCCGCGAATTCTGGGACGCTGCCGCCGCCGTCGATCCGTCAGCCGCCGAGTTCGATCAGGGCCGCCGTTTCCCCATCTGCACTACGCAAGGCCTGCGCGACGCTTTCCTCCAAGCGGGCCTTCAAGATATCTCCCAGCGCCCCCTCGACATCCAGATGCGCTTCGAAAACTTTGACGCTTATTGGCAGCCCTTTCTGCTCGGCCAGGGTTCTGCGCCTGTTTATCTTGCTTCGCGCAGCGCCTCGGTACGCGACGCCATCCGCGAGCGCCTTCGCGCCGTTCTCCCCGTCAATTCCGACGGTTCGATCATCCTGAATGCCCGCGCCCTCGCCATCCGCTCCTCCCGTCCCAGATCGAATAGCCACGGCGCGTGATCGGGATCGGGACTGACCGTGGATTCGTTCCTCCCATTCCTTCCTCCACCTCCTCTACTTCCTCGACCTCCTTTACCTCCTCTTCTTTCCCGCATAAACTCACCGGATTGAACGATACCAATACCGTCCGCCTCAGTGACCTCGACCAAGCTCGTGCCTGGCTCGCATCCGCCCGCTCGATTGCCGTCCTCACCGGCGCCGGCATCTCCGCCGAAAGCGGCATCCCCACTTTCCGCGGCCCCGGCGGTCTCTGGAACAACCATCGCCCCGAGGACCTCGCCACTCCACAGGCCTTCGCGCGAAATCCCAAACTCTCCTGGGAGTGGTACGACTGGCGCCGTCAGCGCGTCTCCGCCGCGAAGCCCAATCCCGGACACGGCGCACTGGCCAGCCTCGAATCGCAGGCCGCCGGATTCACGCTCATCACGCAAAATGTTGACGGCCTCCACCGCGCCGCCGGAAGCCGCAATCTCATCGAACTGCATGGCAGCATCTGGCGCATCCGCTGCCTCGACTGCGGCCGCGAAGTGGAGAATCGCGCAGTTCCTCTCTCCCCTCTCCCGCCGGGGTGCGCCTGCGGTGGCCTGATGCG
>JASHSV010000252.1 GCA_030038535.1 Candidatus Acidiferrales bacterium | reverse complement strand
CCGTCAGGTCATAACTGCGGCGTGTTATGTGGGAGTGAATGAGCCGTCAAAAGTGCTTTGGCATTCGATGAATTTGCTTTACGTCATTCATAACCTTGCAAGAATTTGCTCCTTCGTCAGATGCCGGGCGATTCGGTGCTTTCACTTCTTCGTAAGGCTCTGTATATATTCCGGAGATGTGAGACCTCGGAAGCATTCGCCCAGTTTTTCGGCATCCTGCCCCGGTGTGCTGTAGAATGAATGTTTTAGGAGAGAATCGCCCGGAATGTTCGCTCGTCGTAAAACCGTCGGCGTCAAGGTGGGCCACGTCACCGTGGGCGGCGGCGCCCCCGTCGTCGTTCAGTCCATGACCAATACGGACACGGTGGACGCCATCTCCACCGCCCGCCAGTGCCTCGAACTCGCCGAGGCCGGCTCCGAACTCGTCCGCGTCACCGTCAACATTCCGGAAGCCGCCGCCGCGGTCCCCGAAATCAAGCAGCGCCTCTCCGAGGCCGGCTGCGACGTGCCCATCATCGGCGACTTCCATTACAACGGCCACGTCCTGCTCACCAAATACCCCGCCTGCGCCAGAGACCTCGATAAATACCGCATCAATCCCGGCAACGTCGGCGCCGGCCAGCGCCGCGACGAGCAGTTCTCCGTCATCTGCAAGATCGCGCGTGACAACGGCAAGCCCGTCCGCATCGGCGTCAACGCCGGCTCCCTCAATCAGGAACTGGTCATGGCCAAGATGCAGGAGAATACCGACCGCGACCTCGGCAAATCCTCCGAAGACATCATCAACGAATGCATGGTCCTCTCCGCGCTCCAGTCCACTGACCTCGCTCTCGAGTGTGGCCTGCGCAAAGATCAGATCATCATTTCCTGCAAGACTTCGCGCCCGCCCGATCTCGTCGCCGTCTATCGTGACCTCGCGGCCAAGACCGACCAGCCCCTCCATCTCGGCCTCACCGAAGCCGGCATGGGCGCCAAAGGCCTCATCTGGTCCGCCGCTCCCATGGGCATTCTTCTCGGCGAAGGTATCGGCGACACGATCCGCATTTCTCTTACGCCGCGCCCCGGCGGCGACCGCCGCGATGAGGTGTACGCCGCCTGCGAACTGCTTCAGTCGCTCGGCCTTCGGGCCTTCGCTCCCAGCGTCACCGCCTGTCCCGGCTGCGGGCGCACCACCAGCACCACCTTTCAGGAGCTCGCCGAACGCATCCAGGGCTACATCCGCGACAAAATGCCGGAGTGGAAAACGCAATTCGAGGGCGTGGAGACCATGAAGCTCGCCGTGATGGGCTGTATCGTCAACGGCCCGGGCGAATCGAAGGCCGCCAACATCGGCATCAGCCTGCCCGGCACAGGCGAAGCCCCGCGCTGTCCGATTTACATCGACGGCAAGCACTTCACCACTCTCGAAGGCACGTACGATCAGCTTTCCGCCGCCTTCCAGAAGCTCGTGGACGACTACGTCACCACAAAATATCCCCGCCGAACAGCCCAATCCCTCGCCGCACGGTAGCCGCGCTTCGTCCTGCCGCTTCCGGTCGTGGTAGCATCTTCCTCAGTGCTCGCATCCATCCCTCCCGCCGAGGAGGCCTCATGAGCAACCCGCGGGTCTGGACGGTTCGCACAGTCACGATCGCGACCCTTGCCGCTGTCCTCCTCTTCCCCTCCGCCCTTCCCGCCTATCTCGACACGCTTTCCGACGAGGATGTAATCAACGCCTACAACATCGGCCAGCGCCGCGACCAGGATTTCGTTAAAT
The DNA here is from genome assembly GCA_030038535.1 of Candidatus Acidiferrales bacterium. Lineage (GTDB taxonomy): Bacteria > Acidobacteriota > Terriglobia > Acidiferrales > UBA7541 > JOPF136. The sequence goes on along the minus strand of JASHSV010000252.1, from coordinate 1,658 downwards.
TTCTTCACGATTACGAGACCGGATTCGGCGGCCGCGAGGTGACGGTTCACGTGGGCCGCATCGCCGTGCGTACGCCCTTCGCTACCGTGGTCGAGCAGGTCTTCCAGAAGGGCAGCACGTATCCGATGTTCCAGGCGCGCCTCGACTTCGTTCAGCAGTCCATCCCTTTCGTCCTCATCGTTGATGTGTACGGCCAGGTCCCCAGCAATCCAGGCATGCTTTCCGATGCGGATAGCGGTTTTTGGAAGCAATTCGTCTTCGCCGTGAGCCAGAACCGCGATCTCGCGCCCCGCTCCCGGCATTCCTCGCCCATCTATACAACCAGCGGCAACTACACCTTCATCAGCGGCGGTGAAATGCGCCTCGAATACGACGTGCGCGACGTGGCCTCCGATGTCCTCCACATCGCCGTCAACGGGCCCGGCTCTGCCACCGCCTCCACAGACTTCGATCTCGAAAAATTGCGCTAAACTTTTCTTCATAGACGGTCGATCCGGAGGAGGCGCTATGAATTCCCTGGGCCATCTCTCCTCCCGCGCTCACCGCCGACTTCAACCTCGACCAGCGCAAATGAATCGCTGACGCTCCTTTTCCCTCCTCTCCCCGATTCATTTTTCCACGCCTCTCTGCTTCCCTCCTCTTTCGTGGATTGCTACTATCCCGAAACACAGTCTCCAAGGAGCGGTCCTCATGGACATCATCGCTTCCACAAGAAGCTACGAATCGTGGCTGGCAAAACGCACTCGGATCGTCCCGGGCGACCTCCGTCTGAAGCACAAATTCATGACTGCTGAAGTATTTCCCTTCCTCCGCGCCACCTTTTACCGCTGGCTCCAGTGCTGGCACGACGTATGTCCGCGTGCGGCGGAAGCTCCCCGCGTGCTCGCCGTCGGCGATCTGCACGTGGAGAATTTCGGCACCTGGCGCGACCTGGAAGGCCGCCTCATCTGGGGTATCAACGATTTCGATGAAGTCAGCCACATGCCCTACACCATCGACCTCGTTCGGCTCACCGCGAGTGCCCTGCTCGCCTGCGAATGTGAGCACCTCGCCCTCAAGCCCCGCCTCGTCACGGAGTGCATCGAGGATGGTTACCGCCAATCCATCGCAGCGGGCGGCCGGCCCTTCGTCCTCTCCGAGCGCCAGGGCTGGCTCCGCCGCGTAGCTTTGCACCAAATCGTGGAAGGCCCGATTTTCTGGGAAAAGCTCCGTTCACTCCCCGCCGTCAGTGAAACGCAGGTGCCTTCCGCGGCTCGCGCTGGAATCGAACGCGCCATGCCCGAGCGCGGCCTGCGTTACGGCTACTCCCGCCGTGGCGCCGGCCTGGGCAGTCGCGGTCATCAGCGCTTCGTTTCGCTGGTCAACTGGCGCGGCGGCTTTATTGCTCGCGAAGCGAAGGCGCTCGTACCTGCCGCTGCTGTGTGGCTGCGACACCATTCCCGCACCGGGCCGATTCTCTATGCCGAGGTGCTCCGCCGCTCCGTACGCGTTCCCGATCCACATTTCAGGGTGGATGGCCACTGGATCGTTCGCCGCCTCTCGCCGAGCTGCAAGAAAATCAACATGACCGAGCTGCCTGAGCGCCGCAACGAAGAGCGCCTGCTCCAATCCATGGGCGCCGAGACTGCCAACGTCCATCTCGGCACCGCGCGCGCGCG
>JASHSV010000251.1 GCA_030038535.1 Candidatus Acidiferrales bacterium | reverse complement strand
CTGGCTCTTGAGGTCTTCCACCAGTTCGCGGACATACTCGGGATTCGAGCGGATATCGCGGATTTCGAGCTCCGCGCCTCGAGACACGAGAAACTCCCTTGCGACGGTGCAGGCGGGGCATCCCGCCTGGGTGTAGAAGACGACGTGCGCCGGCATCAGCCCTCTGCGCGAAATTCTTCGCACCTCATGTCTATCAGAAAAAAGGGACTGGCGAAAGCGCGGAACGCGCGAGTGGCACTACTCGAACGCCAACGCCTCAACAGGGTCGAAGCCGGAGGCACGCCACGCGGGGAAGAGGGCACCGAGCAGGGCCCCTAGGAATGCCAGGCCGACGCTGGCGGCGAGCCAGTTGGCGGTGAGCAGGACAGCAAGGCCGGGGGCCCAGGTGCGGAGAAACTCGCGGGCGGCGAAAGTTGCGGTGAGCCCGATGGCCACGCCGAGGGCAGCCATCACCGTCGATTCGGCGAGGAACAGGCGGGCGATCTCGCCCCGCGAGGCACCGAGGGCCTTCAGGATGCCGATCTCGCGAGTGCGCTCGAGCACCATGGTGTGCATGGTGAGCAGCACAACCAGAAAGCTGATGGAGACGCCCAGAAGAATCATTACGCGCAGAAACGGCCGGATGGCGGGCAGGTTGGAAGAGTTCATCAGCGTGAGGTAATCCTGCATGGAACGGACGAGATAGCCGGGCAGCAGGCGGACAACTTCGAGGCGCGCGGCTTCCGTGTTGCCGGTGCTGCGGACGTAGAAGAGGGTGACGCGGTGCTCGGCGCCGGCGATTTCTTGCGCGGTGGCGAGAGGGACGAAGGAACGCGCGCCTTTCCCGTGCCGTACGATGCCGCACACGGTCATCTCGCGGTCGAACATGTCCACTTTGTCGCCGACGCGGAGGTGATGCCGCGCGGCGTGGAGGTCGTCCACGATGACGTCGCCGGGATCGCTGAACGGGCCGCCGGCGACGAACACAAAACCCTTGCTGAGGTTGTTGAAGGTCTTGTAGTCGATGCCGTAGACGATGTCGAGGGTCTTCTGATTGGCGATGACCAGAACGGGGGAGGCCTCGTCCACGCCTGGAGCGCGCTGGAGAGTCTCCACGAGGGATTCCGGAAGAACAGCGTTGCCGAACTGGAAGAAGGGAGAAGCGTTCGGCGGCTGGACGATAATGTCGGCACCCACGCCTTCGACGCGCTTTTGCCAGTCGTTGACCCAGCCGAGCGTCATGCCCACGATAAGAAGGACGAAGGTGACCTGGAGCGAGACGCCGAGGACGCTGAGCGCGGTGCGAATGGGGCGCGCACGCAGATTGTTCCACAGGAGCTGCCGATAGGTGGTGCCGTAGTAAGCGATGTCGCTCGCGTCGCGCATGGTGACGCACTCAATGTAGCACGGCGAGCGGCGTCTGGCTCTGGAAGAGCAAGTGGCGTTGAGAGAAACGCAAGCGCAGGAGTACACGCTGGAATGGTACGAAAGGATCCGCAGTAGCGGCAGCGTACTATCAGTGGCAGCTTCCCCGCATGTACTCATTCGCATGCCTGGTCCATCAGTGCCCCTCGGTGGTCGGCGACAGCCAACCGCAGCGGATAGCAGGTGGCCGGAAATCGAACTAGAATTCGGCGCTATGAGCGAAATATCAGTCAACAGCCGGGCCGGAATCCGGCGCGTGCTCGTTACTGGAATCTCCGGAAACCTGGGCCGGCGGCTCGCTCCGTTGCTGGAGGGCTACGAATTGGTTTCCGCGGACCTTTTCCCTCCCCCAGCGGACGTACGGGCAGGTGAATTCCACCGCGTAGATTTGTCGGCCCCTGAGGGCCGCGAAGCGCTGGCGCGCCTGATCGTGACCTCGAAGGTTGAGGCGGTTCTGCATCTGGCCTTCGTGGTGGACCAGGTACGAACGGGCATCCTGGACCGCGAACGAATGCGGCAAACGAATGTGGAAGGGACGCGGCGAGTGCTGGAAGCGGTGTCGGAGGCGAACCGAGGGGGAATGCAAGTGCGCCTCGTCGTCTATCTGTCGAGCGTTTCGGCGTACGGAACGGGCCAGCCGGCGATGATCGGCGAAGACGCTGTGCTCGCGGCCCACAGCCTGCCGTACGCGATCGACAAACGTGAAACGGACCTTCTGTGCCAGCGAATGTTCGAACAACTGAGCGGAGCGGCGATGTACATCTTCCGCCCGCACATATACGCCGGCGCTGGAATCCAGAACTGGCTGATCGACGGGGTGTGCGGTCGGGCGAGCGGCCGCGGCCGGCTGGCCCGATGGGTGCGGCGGAGGGGCTGGCACGTGGCGGTGGCACTGCCGCGCGGTGCGAACCTAGGAAACCGGATTCAGTTGATTCACGCAGACGACGTTGCACGCATTCTCGCCTGGACGGTGAAGAATTTTCGCGCCGGTTCCCTGGAAGTTTTCAATGTGGCGGGAGAAGGCCCCATGACGCTGGAGGAGTGCGTACGGCTGTCGCACACACCGGTGATCCGGATCGGGAGGGAAGGAACGGTGCGGATGCTGCTGCGCGCGTTTTATGCGCTGGGAGTTTCCGCGGTGCCAGCGGAGGCGCTGCCCTACTACCTGGCCCCGCCGACGATGGACACGAGCCGGCTGCGCGCGGCGCTCGGGGAAAATTTCGGAGAAGTGGTGCGTTATTCGACGCGTGCGGCGCTAGAAGATTCCCTCCGCGGATGAACGATCACGAGATTTCAACAAAAGTGTTGAAAAGTTTGTG
>JASHSV010000250.1 GCA_030038535.1 Candidatus Acidiferrales bacterium | reverse complement strand
CGCACAACCCCACCTAGCGCGCTGGGTCCGACCCCGGAGCCCCGAGCGTGCCCAATTTCCCATTTTGGGAATCGCAATTAGCGCCCTTTTACGGGCTCGCCGCCCGCCTCTAGCCACTTTCCTCGAATCGCCGTTTTTAACCCTGTTGCCCACTGGGCACAACGCAAGCCGGGGTATTCTCCCCGACCACGCTACTCGCCATCGAAGCCCGAACTTTGGGCGAAGATCCCGATACTTCGGGACCCGCTAATCCCCTGGTAAATGCCTTTCCCCGTCTCTTCATCCCTGCTAACCACCCGCAACTCGCCACTAGCCACTGCTTGGCGGCGTGGTCATGGACCCGGCTTGGAAGTAACATCGTTTGCCGGCGCAGAAATGTTGGAGCAAGCAGCCTACTCCGCGGGGCCAAACTGGAAACTCTGGCTCTGCCTGGCCATCGTCGCCGCAGGAATGCTGGCGGCATGGATTTGGATCCTGCGAATCACCCGGATGCCGCTCCATTCCTACTCAGGGCCGCTCGCCCCGCTGACTCCGGAACAGGCCGCCATCCGGGATCATCTTTTTCAGCATGTCCACTATTTGTCGGAAACGATTGGACAGCGGAATATTCCCAAGGCCGGAGCGCTCCAGGCAGCCGCCGATTACATCCGAAAAAATCTCCAGGAAGCGAGCTATTCGATTTCCGAGCAGACGTTTTCGGCTCATGGCCATTCCGTAAGCAACCTCGAAGCGAGACTGGAAGGAACCGGCGCGGCCCAGGAAACGGTCGTCGTAGGAGCGCACTACGACAGTGTGCCGGGTTCGCCCGGCGCCAACGACAACGCCACCGGCGTCGCAGCGGTTCTGGAGCTGGCGCGCGCGCTGCGCAACTTCCAACCGCGAAGGACGTTGCGTTTCGTCCTGTTCGTCAATGAAGAGCCTCCCTATTTCCAGACCGGCGAGATGGGAAGTTTGGTTTACGCGAGGGAACTGCGCCGCCGGCAGATTCCCGTTGTGGCCATGATTTCGCTGGAGACCATCGGTTACTACGCCGAAGCGCCGGGCAGCCAGGAATACCCGCTACTGATGGGTTTCTTTTATCCCGATCGCGGTAACTTCATCGGCTTCGTCGGCAACACCGCGTCGCGCGAACTGGTCCGGCGGGTTGTGCGGCGATTCCGGGAGACCACGAAGTTCCCTTCGGAAGGTCTCGCCGCTCCCGACGGCTTGCCGGGGGTCGGCTGGTCGGACCACTGGTCGTTCTGGCAAGTGGGGGTTCCCGCCATCATGGTCACGGACACCGCGCCATTCCGATACTCCTACTACCACACCCCCTACGACACGCGGGAGCATCTCGATTATGAGCGGATGGCGCGTGTGGTAGATGGCGTCCGCGGGGTAGTCGAGTCCCTCGCAAACGAAAATTGAAAAACCGCAAAGCCCACGGTCATCCCGACCCCGAAGCTTCGGGGCTCGGGAGCAGTGACCCTGGCTATCCCGGCGGCGAGGACGAGGCCGGTTCCGTGTACACGTTGAGAATGGTCGAGGCGACGGCCACAACGATCGGTCCGAGGATGAAGCCGAGAAACCCGAACACGCTGATGCCGCCGAGCACGCTGACGAGGATGAGCAGCGAGTTCATTTGCGTTTTGCCGGAGAGGAGCATCGGGCGGACAAAATGTTCGAGGACGGCGGCGACTCCCGCGCAGATGCCCACCAATATTGCCGCTTTGCCGTACTCGCCGCGGAAGGCGAGCCACAGAACCGCAGGTCCCCACACGAGCCAGGCGCCAATCACCGGAAGTAGCGAGAGCAATCCCATCAAAGCGCCCCAGAACAGAGGCGAGGGAAGCGAGACGATCGCGAATGCGACGGCGCCCAAAACGCCCTGAATCGCGCCGATCACGAGGCTCGCCGTGATGCTGGCGAAAATCAGGTCGCGGGTCTGCGAGATGATCAGCTCGGTGTGCTGATCGTCGAAGGGAAGCAGGCGGCGGGTGCGGTCCACTAGAGCGGGCCCGTCGCGGAACAAAAAGAAAAGCGCGAAGAGAAGAATCACGAGCTTCAAGGCGAAGTCGGCGACGTTGCGCAGGGCGCCGGCGGCGCGCTCTTCCATCCGATGCGCGAGCCAGCCGGCGGCGTCGCGAATCAGGCGCAGCGGATCGGCCGGCACGCCGGAAACGCCGTGGTCGTTGAGCCAGTTGAGGGCCTGCTGGACGGAGGGCGGCATCTGCGCCGTCCAATCGCTTGCGCCTTGCAGGTGATGGACGGCGGCAGTGGCCTGGCTGACGAGGCCGCCGACCAGTCCGAGCGCGGGGCCGACGAGCAACAGCGTGACAAAGAGCGTGCTGAGCGCGGCGGCGCGAATGGGTCCGGTGCGGCGAAGCAGGCGTTCGTGCAGAGGATAGAGGCACACGACCATCACAGTGGCCCATCCGAGCGGCTGGAGGAAAGGCTCGAAGACGCGGTAGGCGAGATAGAAAATCAGCAGGACGGCGGCATAGAACAGCAGCGATTCAAATCGCTTCTGGCTCTGCTCTTCGGGCATCTTTGCGGCTGTCCTCTCCCCGTATACTATTGGCCGCTCGTCCCAAACGTCTGGGACGGCGAGTGAGCGGCGGAAGCGAATCGAAACCGGGGCACAGTCCATCAACCACGACACACAATTGCCGCCAGGACCGAACGCCCGGCCGGGCATCCACCCGCTGCGGTTGCTCGGGGTGCTGGGCCTGATCAACTTTATCAATTTTGCGGACCGGCTGGTGATCGTACCGCTGTTTCCGAGGCTGAGCGACGAATTCTCGTTGACGGACGCGCAGCTCGGGGCGCTGCAGACGGCGCTGCAGGTGGTGCTGGCGCTGGCCACGATTCCGTTTGCGCTGCTGGCCGACCGCGTGAACCGGCGAAAAGTGATTGCGGCGGGAGTGGCGATCTGGAGCTGCGCCACGTTTCTGAGCGGGCTGGCCACGAGCTACATGGCGCTGCTGGCGGCGAGGGCGCTCGTGGGCATCGGCGAGGCGGCCTATTCTCCGGCGGCACAGTCGATGATTTCGGGCGAATTTCCGCAACAGTTGCGCGGGCGGGCGCAATCGGTGTTTGCCGCGGCGATGCTGATCGGCGGGGCGGCGGGGCAAACGCTGGGAAGCGTGCTGGGAGACACGGCGAGCTGGCGGTGGGCGTTCGCGGGAATCGGGATTCCGGGGCTGTTTCTGGCCATGGCGGCGCTGCGCGTGGACGATCCGGCGCGAGGGCCAAAGACGGAGGTGGTGCCCGTGTCGCACCTGCTTCGCGTTCCGGCGTTTCTGGCGCTCATCGGCAGCGGGGTGCTGGTGACGTTTGCGAGCGTGTCGTTCATCACCTGGGGACCGGACTACATGGTGCGGTACAAGGACTTCAGCCTGCGGCAGGCGGGCTTGCTGCTGGGCAGCCTGGGACTGATCTCGCTGGTGGTGGGCGCGCTCGTGGGAGGAGCGATGGCGGACCTGCTGCAGCGGCGGATGGCGTACGGGCGGGTGATTTCGGTGGCCGTGGGGTTCGTGTGCGCGGCGCCGCTGCTGCTGTGGGGACTGGCCGCAGACCGCCGGGAAACGATTCTGGTGTCCTTCTCGATGGCCGGATTTTTCATGTCGTGGTATCACGGGCCGGTGACGGCAATCATTCACGACATGATGCCGCCGCGGGCCTACGCGAGTTCGGTGGGTGTGTACATGTTCGTGACCCAGCTTGCCGGGGCATTCGGGCCGAGCCTGGTGGGGAATGTCTCGGATATTTTTGATCTGCAACTCGGGCTGCAATTTGCCGTGGGGGTGATGACGGCGGGAGCGCTGTGCTTTTTGCTGGTGATCTTTTTCATCAAGCGGGATGGATTGCATCACCCGGCGCTTTCCGGTTACCGGCAAGCGGCGGAGCCGTGAGCCACGGTGTGCTACTGTGAGGGAAGCGAGCCGAGAACGTGCCATGCCGCAGAAGGAAACCTGCCCGCACCGCCGCCGAAGGCTGATCGCCAAGGATCAGGACGCGGAATACGTGGAATGCCTGGATTGCGGCGAGCTGCTGGAGAAGGACGAACTCACCGAGCCGTCCGGGTTCGACGAATCCCTCTCCGACGCGTGAGACGTTGCGCCGCGAGTGATGGAAGTGATTAGCTCGCCCCGGCAGCGCGAATCGCGCGCTCCGCGGCGCGGATGGCGCGTTCGACGTCGCCTTCGGTGGTCTGCCAGCAGGAGACGCTGACGCGCATGGCGCGCCTGCCGCGCCACGTTGTGCCGCCAAAAAACGCTTCGCCGGTCGCGTTGATTGCGGCGATCACCTGGTCGGTGCGCCGGTCGTGGTCTT
>JASHSV010000249.1 GCA_030038535.1 Candidatus Acidiferrales bacterium | reverse complement strand
CTCTCACGTGTACGCCGCCTACCGGCTTCCAGGCCGGCTACATCAACACGGTCGCCGGAACACCCCAAGATTATGGCTACGGGGGAGATGGAGGCCCCGCAACCAGCGCACTCCTGGCGTATCCCACGGGCGTCACGGTTGACCTGGCCGGCAACCTCTATATTGCCGACAACGAAAACGGAATCCTCCGCGAAGTTCCGTCGGTGCTGGGTTCGGCGTCGCCGACGATCATGACCATCGCCGGAACGCCGGATGAATATGGATACACGGGCGACGGCGGACCGCCCACTAGCGCGACCCTCAGTGGCCCCGCGGACGTGAAAGTGGACGCCGCCGGCAACATTTTCTTTTCCGATTGCGAGGTGGATACCGAAGGCCTCTGCAACGACGTGATTCAGGAGATCCCGGCGGCAACCGGTCTCCTACAGACTATTGCCGGCATGAATGTTGACGGCGAGGCCGTGTACGGGTTCAGCGGGGACGGCGGCCCGGCTACTTCGGCGACATTCGAAGAGCCGGGCGGGCTGGCCTTCGACGCTGCCGGGGATCTGCTGGTCGCGGACATCTTCAACAACCGCATCCGCAGCATCGCGGGCGTCGCCACGGTCATCGTGGCCACCGCCTCGCCGGCGACGGAGCCGTTTGGCAGCGTGGCGGAGAACACGACCGCGGGTCCGGTTACCGTTACACTGACGAACAATGGACTTTTTCCTTTGAATTTCACGAGCGCGCCGAGCATCACGGTTGTTACCGGCAACGCAGATTTCTCGGTCAGCGGGGGCACGTGCGCGATGGGGACTCCGGTGGCAGCGTACGGAGGGACGTGCACGGTGATGGTGAGCTACACGCCCACCCTGCTCGGCTCGGAGAGTGCCACGCTGAATTTCATGGATAACGCCACGCCGGGAACCCAGACGGTGATGCTGAGCGGGACGGGGATAGCAGCGGAGTTCATGGCCTCGCCCAGCCCGCTGGCGTTCGGTCCCCAATTGGAAGGGACGACGAGCGGGCCGATGACGCTAATGTTCATGAACGCCGGGAATATTCCGCTGATGATAACGGGCGGACTGACGCCGACAGGGACGGACGGAAACGACTTTGCGCAGGTGGCCGGCGCCGGGACGTGCGGGCCGGTGCCGATCACCGTTGCCGCGAACGGCGGGAACTGCACAGTGCAGTACACGTTCACGCCGAGAGCGGTTCCGGCAGGGAACGAGACAGCGACGTTGATGGTGGCCGACAACGCTGCGGCCAGTCCACAGACGGTGATGCTAAGCGGGATGGGAACGCAGCCTGTGGTGGGCCCGCTGACCAGTCAGGCGTTTGGGACGGTGCCCATCGGCACGACGAGCGGGACGGTAACGGTGACGGTGATGAACACGGGCAACGGCGCACTGAACTTCACGGCGATTTCGGTAGCGGGCACCAGCCCGGCGAATAACACCGACTTCACGATCACCGGCGGGACCTGCATGGTGGGTACAGCGGCTGCACCCTCCTCCGTGGCGCCCGGGGGGAACTGCACGATTACGCTGGTGTTCAAGCCGACGGCAATGCCGGCGGCGGGAGTGACCACGGTGGCGGAGACCGCGACGCTCACCCTGGCGGACAATGCTCCGGGCAGCCCGCAGACCGTGATCCTGTCTGGAACGGGGACGCTGCCGGTGGTGACGTTTGCTCCGACGGCCGTGGCTGGCATCAATTTCGGCGCGATCGCGCCGGGGGCAACGAGCACGATGACGGAGACCCTGACGGTGGGTGCGGGTTCCGGCAATCTCCAGATTTCCGTCATTCAGGTGATCAATCCGGAGGGAACGAACGCCTTTGCGATAACGGGCGGGACTTGCCCCAGCGACGGAGGAACGGTGCCGGCAGGGAGCAGTTGCACGGTGATTGTGCAGTTTACGGCCCCGCAGACCACGAATACCTACAACGGCACCCTGGAGTTCGAGGGCACGAACCTGGTGGGGAGTCCGGTGAACATAACGCTGACAGGGACGTCGAGCACGGGTCCGCCGCTGACGTTGACGGCCATGGGGCAAAACGGGAGCAACGGGGCCACGATCACGCTGCTGCCGGGAGATACGGGAACTTACACGATCATCGTGCAGCCCGGGCCGGGGTTCACGGGGACGATCACGATTGCGTGCCAGGAGGTGACGCCGATACCGTCAACGATTCTGACGGCGAGTCCGGCGACAATCACGGTAACGGTAGCTCCGAGTGGAGCAGTCGTGGTGAAGTGCACGCTGCAGACAAACTGCACCAGTTCGAGCCTGCTCGGGCCGAAACCACCTTTCAACGGGCCGGCGCCGTGGACGGCGCCGCCGGTTGGCGTGGTGCTGCTCCTGGCGATGTTGATAGCGATGCATCGGCACAGGCGCTCTACCGGCGAAGGACGCGGATGGGCGGGGCAACTGGCACCGGCGCTGGGAATGGCGCTGATGTTGGTGTTGTTGCTGAGCTGGACGGCGTGTGTGAACAATCCAGCGCCGGCGATACCGAACGCGCCGACGACTCCGGCGGGCGTGTACCAAATCCAGGTGGTGGCCACAGTAACGGCCACCGGGCAGACGGTGACGCTGCCGCTCACCGTGCACATCATCTGAGAGAAGCCGACGCCCGCTTCCGTACGGGAAGTGTACCAGGCGTCTGTGAGTCCGTTGCCGGCGCGCCAGGCCTGGTCGACCGGCTCGTCCGTATGGGCGTAGGCACGCGCATGGGCATTGGCGATGGCAATCGTCGGAATGGGCGAGGGGAGCCCGCTGCTGTTGCCGACGATCACCAAACGGAAGGGGCGGCTAGTATGAATTTGGACAGCAGGAGCCTGGAAAGATTTCCAGCGGGAGCCGGCAGGAGTTAGCATAGGTCACTTTTCTCTCCGAGTGCTGAGCGTGGACTCTCTCCGCAGACGCGACGCAGCCGACGAGACGGCCGATTTGTCATTCGGACCGGAAAGCACCGTTTTCGAACTGATCAACGCAGATGCCCCGCTCGAGCAAGTTCTGGGGCAGCTCTGCCGGGCGATCGAGACGCGGCTGCCGGGAACGCTATGCGCCGTGCTCCTGACCGACAGAAGCGGGGCGCGATTGGGGCTGGGAGCGGCACCGAATCTTCCCCAGGGTTGCCACGAGATACTCGACGACTGCGCCATCGGCGCGGATTCACTGCCGTGCGCGGTGGCGGCGCACAGACGCGAAATGGTGGTGGCGGCGGACATCCGCAACCAACCGCAATGGAGCCGTTACCGGGACATTCTGCTGGCCCATGGAATCGAGGCCTGTTGGGCCAATCCCATCGTGTCGGGAAAAGGAGCGCTGCTGGGCGTACTGACGGCCTTTTACCAGGAGGCCCATGAGCCAAGCGCCGGGGAAGTGCGGTCGGCGAAGAACGCGACGCAACTGGCGCGTATCGCGATCGAACGAAAGATTCATGAAAAGGCGCTGCGGGACGCGGAAGAGCAGTACCGGACGATGGTGGAGCAAGCCATCCCGGCGATTTTCCGGACGACCGTGGAAGGCGCGTATCTGAGCGCGAATCCCGCGTGCGCGCGACTGTGCGGATATGAGAGCCCGGAGGCATTGCTCGCGGCGGCCGGGGACGTGGCGAAGCAAATGTACGTGGATCCGGAAAGGCGTGAGGAGTTCAAGCGGCTGATCGAGCGGCAGGGCGAGGTCCGGAACTTTGAGTTCGAAATACGCAGGAAGGATGGGGCCCGGATCTGGATATCGGAGACGGCGCGTGCGGTGCGGAGCCCGGACGGCTCCATTGCGTTCTACGAGGGATCGGCGGAGGACATCACCGAGCGGAAACGGGGAGAGGCGGAGAGGCACGCCATCAGCGAGATCATCGCGGGAGTGGCTTCGACTTCGAACCTGGACGAGCTGCTGGGGCTGATCCACCAGTCGCTGCGAAAAGTGCTGTATGCGGAGAACTGCTTCATCGCGCTGCACAACCGCGAGACGACGCTCTTCCATTTCCCGTTCTTCGCCGACCAGTACGACCAGCCGCCGCCGCCGCAGAAGCTGGGGAAGACATGCACGGAGTACGTGTTCCGCACCGGACGGCCAATGTCAATCTCGCAGATGGAATTCGAGGAGCTGACGAAGCTGGGCGAAGTGGAGCTGGTGGGGACGCCGTCGCCCTCGTGGCTGGGCGTGCCGCTGCGCACACCGACGGAGACCATCGGCGTGCTGGTGGTGCAGCACTACAAGGACGAACATGCGTACAGCGAGCGGGACCTGGAGTTCCTGGCGTCGGTGGGGGGGCAGATCGCGCTGGCCATCCAGCGGAAGCAGGCGGAAGACGCGTTGCGTGAGAACGAACGGCGGTTCCGGGCGCTGATCGAAAATAGCGCGGACATGCTGATCCTGCTGAATCCCGCGGGGGTAATCACATATACGAGTCCGGCGACGACGCGCATCCTGGGCTTCGAGACTGAAGAAGTAATGGGGCTGAGCGTGTTCGACTGGGTGCGGCCGGAGCACGTGGAGCGGGTGGCGGAGCATCTGGCGGAAGCGCTGCGGAATCCCGGGCAGCCGGAATTCGTGCAGGCGGAGGCGCGTGGGAAGGACGGGGCGTGGAGGATCTTTGAGGGCACGCTGACGAACTGCCTGGGCGTTCCGGGAGTGGAAGCGGTGGTGGTGAACGTGCGGGACATGACCGAACAGGAGCGGGCGCAGGAGGCGCTGCGCAACGCGGAGGGCAGATTCCGGACGCTGGTGGAGCAGCTTCCGGCGATCACATACATTGCCGAGCCGGGACCGGAAGGCCACTGGGAGTACGTGAGCCCGCAGATCGAAACGCTGATGGGGTATTCCGCGCAGGAGTGGATAGGGCTGGCAAGCACGTGGTGGAACCGGGTGCATCCGGACGACCGGGAGCGCGTGGCGGAGAGCGAAAAGGAATTCGAGCGAACGGGGAAACCCTTGCGGCAGGAATACCGGATGATCGCGAGGGACGGGCATGTTCTGTGGTTCCGGGATGAAGCGGTGCTGCTGCGGCGGGACGCGGACAGGCCGCCGCTGATGCAGGGGGTGCTGCACGACATCACGGATCAGAAGCGGCTGGAAGACCAGCTCCGGCAGGCGCAGAAGATGGAGGCGGTGGGACGGCTGGCGGGGGGAGTGGCGCACGACTTCAACAACCTGCTGATGGTGATCCAGGGACACACCAGCCTGCTGGGCGAACGACTGCAGGAAGGCTCCGCGGAGCGGCGCAGCGTGGACCAGATCCAGAAGTCCTCGGAGCGGGCCGCGGCGCTGACGCGGCAATTGCTGGCCTTCAGCCGAATGCAGGTGATGCAGCCGCGCGTGCTGGACCTGAACGGCGTGGTGGCAGACATGGGAAAAATGCTGCGGCGGGTGATCGGCGAGCACATCGAGCTCATCCTGCGATACGACAGCGGGCTGGGGCGCGTGAAGGCGGACCCGGGACAGATTGAGCAGGTGCTGTTGAATCTGGTGGTGAACGCGCGGGATGCGATGCCCAGCGGAGGGAAGCTGGTGATCGAGACGTGCAATTTGTCGATTGACGAGGCGGCGGCGCGGCGAATCTCCTCGTTGCAGCCCGGCTCGTACGTGGTGCTCTCGGTGAGCGACACGGGCGTGGGGATGGACCCGGACACGCAGTCGCACATTTTCGAGCCTTTCTTCACCACAAAGGAGCAGGGGAAGGGAACGGGGCTGGGCCTGGCGACGGTTTACGGAATTGTGCAGCAAAGCGGAGGACACATCACGGTGTACACGCAGCCAGGACAGGGCGCTACGTTCCGGCTGTACTTTCCCCGCGTGGAGGAGCCGGCCGACCGGGGGAGCGGAGTGCGCCCGCGGCCCAAAATGCCGAAAGGGTCAGAAACGATTCTGCTGGTGGAGGACGAGACGGAAGTTCGGGAGCTGGCCCGCGAGGCGTTGCGGCGCGGGGGATACGCAGTACTCGAGGCGCCCGACGGGGCGGGAGCGCTGAAGGTGGCCGAAGCGTTCACCGGGATGATCCACCTGTTGCTGACGGACGTGGTGATGCCTCGAATGGGAGGGCCGGACCTGGCCGCCCGCCTGCTGGAAATGCGGCCGGGGCTGAAGGTGCTCTATATGTCGGGCTATTCGGAATTTATGAGCGCCGGCCATGGCGAGATCGGGCCACTGACTTACTTCTTACAGAAGCCGTTCTCGCTGGAGTCGCTGGGCCGGAAAGTGCGCGAAGTGTTGGACGAAGTTTCTGTGAACACGGAATCTCCGCGAGTACCCGCACCGTAATCGGTTTATCATCACACATCTGAAATGAATGAGCCCGATCGCGGGCCCAAGCCGCGGGCGTGTGCGCCCCGCGGATCCGGTTGGAGTTTGTGCTCGCCAGCCGAACGGCGGGAGAGGAGACAGAGCCGATGAATCGCATCTATCGCCGCGCCACGATTGGCGGTCTGGCTGGATTGGCGGCCAGCGTGCCGTTGAATCTGGCGGTCGGCCACGTGATTGGAGCGGCAGCGCTCGGGACCGTACTCGGCGCCGGATTCACAGTTACGTTTCGCCCTTCGCGGAACGCGTATGTGGACAGCCTGATGGTAGGAACGTCCACGGGGATTCCGTGCTGGGCGCTGTTTACGCTGCTGCTCTTTCCACTGATCTCGGGGCAATACCCGGAGTGGGAAGGGGAGGAGATGCGCGCGCATTTTCCCGCGCTGGCCGGCTGGGTGTGTTACGGCGGACTGCTGGGACTGCTGGTGCAGGGGCTGAACGATCTGGCGGCGAAGATTTTCGGGCCGGAAGCCGTTCCCGCATCCCGGCAGGATGTTCCGAAACGGCGCGTGGTGATCCTCGGAGGCGGATTCGCGGGCATGCAGACGGCGGCGGCGCTGGAGCATGAGTTGCGGGGAGATCCCGGCGTTTCGATAACACTGGTGAGCGAGACGAACGCGCTGCTGTTCACTCCCATGCTGGCCGAGGTGGCGGGGAGCAGCCTGGAAGGAGGGCACATTTCGACGCCGCTGCGAACCAGCCTGCATTTTGCCGCGTTTATCCGGGGGCGAGTGACGGCCATCGACCTGGAGAAACGGTGCGTGACGCTGGACATGGAATCGGCCGCAGGCATGGAACCGGAGCCGGCGCGGGAGGTGGGGTTCGACCATCTGGTGCTGGCACTTGGCGCGGTTTCCAACTACCGCGGGCTGACGAATGTGGAGAGGCACTCGTTCAATTTCAAGAGCCTGCTGGATGCCATCCGCATCCGCAATCACGTGATCGAGATGTTCGAACGAGCGGACCGGGAGAGCAACGAAGGTGCGCGGCGAGCCATGCTCACGTTTGTGATCGCCGGAGGGGGTTTTGCGGGAGTGGAGCTGGCCGGGGCGCTCAATGACTTTGCGCGGGGCATCCTGGCCGACTATCCCAACCTGCGGCCGGAAGAGGTACGGGTGATCCTGGTGCATTCGCGCGAGCGCATCCTGCCGGAGCTGAGCGAATTGCTGGGCGCGTACGCGCGACGCAGCATGGAGGGGCGCGGGGTGGAATTCCGGCTGGGCGCACGACTGCTGGATGCGGGACCCGGGGTGGTGGTGCTGAGCGACGGAGAGATACCAACGCAGACGCTGGTGTGGACGGCGGGCGTGGCGCCAAATCCCCTGCTGGCCACGCTGCCGTATGAGCGGGACAAGCGGGGAGCGGTAAAAGTGGAACCCACGATGGCCGTAGCGGGGGCTCCCGGCATCTGGGCGGTGGGGGATTGCGCGGCGCTGAACGACGGGAAAACAGGCAAGCCGTGCCCGCCGACAGCGCAGTTTGCGATTCGAGAGGCGGCCACGCTCGCGCGAAACCTGAAGGCGGCGATGGAAGGGCGGCCGCTCGCGGCGTTTCATTTCGATTCGCTGGGAGCACTGTGCGTGGTGGGGCATCAGACGGCGTGCGCGGAGTTCACGCTGCCGTTTGCGCGAGAGAAGTCGGTGCGCTTCTCGGGCCTGCTGGCGTGGCTGATGTGGCGCGGAATTTATTTATCGAAATTGCCGGGCCTGGAGCGCAAAGTGCGCGTGCTGCTCGATTGGACCATAGAACTTTTCTTCCCGAAGGACATCGTACAGACCATTGATTTGGGATAAAGCCGAAGAGACACGGGGACGCGCATGCGGAACAGGAAGAGGCAGGTTCGATGACGGACGGGATCGAGTCGAAGGTCACGCGGGCGGACGCCCCGAAGGGCAGCGGCGGGTCGCAACTGGGCGCGATCGCGGGAGTGCTGGCGGGGGCCATAGGCGGAGTGATGTACGCGACCGCGCTCCACGGCTCGCTGGCTTTTGGGGTGCTAACGGGCGCCGTCTATGGGCTGATATTTGGCGTGTTTTTCGCGGAACGCTGCAGCAGTCCGGGCGCGGGGCTTATATGGGGTTTGGCTTACGCCCTGCTTCTTTGGCTGCTTGTACCGGCTGGGCTCGCGCCATGGCTAGCCGGGCGGCATTCCATGACCATGGTGGACGCGGCCCGGGACAGCTTTCCGGAACTCGCCGGCTATCTGATTACGCTGGGCACGCCACTGGGAATTGGCCTGGGGCTATTGGCGGAGTTCCGGCCACGGCCGGGGCGGAGGAGCTACGTGGCGTCGCGCGCCATCGTGGTTGGAGGACTGTCGGGCCTGGTTTCGTCGGTTATTTTTCACACGTGGATGCTGAAGGGCGGCTATTTTCCTCTGACTGCGGGCCTCTCGGAAGCCGGGGCGCGCGCTGGAGGGGCAGAGTTACATCTGGTGCTGGCGGCGGTGATTGGCGTGGCATTTGGTCTGCTCTTTCAGCAGGACATTTATGGGTACGGTTCGAGCATGGGGTGGGGCGCGGGCTTCGGAATTTTCTGGTGGTTTCTGGGACCGCTAACGGTGCATCCGCTGCTGACCGGTATGACTGTGGATTGGGCGGCGGACCACGCGAGTGACCTTTTTGGTTCGCTGGTGGCGCACATCCTGCACGGGCTGATTATTGGAGTGGTTTACGCGACAGTGGATCGGTTGTGGGTGCGGCTGTTTGTGGAATCGGATCCCATCCGGCGGGAGGCGGAGGGGCCGGGGCTGCGCACCATCTACTCGCTAGGATGGGGCGCTGCGGCGGGCCTGGCGGGAGGGGCAGTGTCTGCGCCGATTATGGTGGCGACGGGCGTGATCTCGAAGCTGGCGGGACTGGAGAGCGAGCTTTCGCTGACACATGCGCTGGCGCTGCATTTGCTGTTCAGCGCGGCGATTGGGATGACGTACGGCCTGTTGTTTCGGCAGGAAGGACTGAGCATAGGGCGGGGGATTTCGTGGGGATGGGTGTTCGGCCTTATCTGGTGGTATCTGGGGCCGATGACGCTGCTGCCGCTGTTGAGGACCGGGGAGGCAGACTGGCGGCCGGAGGCGGCGACGGTCCTGCTGCCCTCGCTGATTGGACATCTGGTGTACGGTGCCATGACCGCGTTCACATTCCTTTTACTCGAGCGGAGGTACTCTCGCTGGCTGCTGCTGGACCCGCGAAATGTGGCCAGGGAAAAGCGGCGTACGCGTCCTGAGGGGACCCCGGCGCCGGCACTTTGGCTTTTCCTGCTGGGGATGGGAATCCTGCTGCCAATCCTGCTGGGGTAAGCGCGACGCGGGCTTGGGAGGGCGGAAGAGTCCGCGAAACGGGTGGGGGCAGCGCGGTCCGAGGCCATGAGAGCGTCTCTCCGATTTTCAACAGCGG